>JAJUJY010000149.1 GCA_029265085.1 Chloroflexota bacterium | reverse complement strand
GTATGGGGCATATCTTGGTCACTGATTTACATTAGTGCATATTGTGTTGTGTTGGATATTACTGATGATTCCAGCCGCGGTTGGGGATCTGGCGTGCTGCAGGTATTCTATTTTGGAGGATATATTGCTAGCCCATTTTTAGGTGGGATTCTGAATGATCATTTTGGTTTCTCAACCACAATGGTGGTATGCGCTGTACTGACAGCCATCGGTTTCTTGACATTGTTAACCTTTATGCCAGAAACTTTAACTTCCAAATCCGAGTTTATTCCTTCCCCCGTTAAACAACCCAAATCTCAAATCGCAGATTGGCTTGCACTAATAAAACACCCTCAAATTTCAGCAGCCAGCTATTTAAATTTTGTCACCATGTTTATCGGTGATGGGTTGGTGATGTCCACAATCGGATTATTGATCACTGAACGATATACACAAGGAGCCTCTATATTCAGTATTGTTATCCAGGCCACAACCCTATCGGGGCTTATATTAACTTTACGGGCCATACTGTCAGCTATATTTGCACCATTTTGCGGATCAATTTCGGATAAAAATAATCGTCCCTGGATCATTATTGGGGCAAGTATTTTTGTCGGAATTATTGGGCTAACCATGTTGATTATGAACCGCTCAATTGGACTACTCTTCATGGGTATTACATTGTTATCTTTGAATAACGGAGCAGCATTAACCTTATTACCCTCAATTATTGGAAAATACTCAGATAACCATCAAAAAGGTATATCAATGGCTATTTTTTCCACCGCTGGTGATCTGGGATGCGCTCTTGCACCCTTAGCGAGTTACTTACTATTAGGAACAATCTCGCTCAATACGATTTATATTATTTCAACAATCATTTTGGCAACGGCTCTTCCAGTCAGCTGGATTTTTAACCGCACCGAGAAATATCAAAACTTAAATATTTCGGTGCCCGAAGTATTTTCGATTGAAAACCAAAATCAAGGACAAGTCGAATAAAGGTTATTTTAAGTTAATCCTAAACCAAGAGCTGCCCTTCAGCATAACGATCAAAAGGTTTATGCTGTAAATATTAGGTAATAAGCGGATAATTCTCCCCGCTTCTACATTCGGATAGTTTTCGGTTCAACAAAATCGGGATAACCTTACGGTCATCCCGGTTTTGTATTAATAAATAGGTTGATACAATTTATTAGGTACGCTTTATTGACAAGAACTACGCACTCATCTGCAGCAAATCCCACAAATGCCTTCGCAAGTCCTGGAATTCTTTACTGGTCTTTAAGATCAGGTCTCGAGGTCGAGAAAATGGCACGTCAATGATTTGCTGAATTTTGTTTGGAGCCCGTCCCATTACCACGATTCGAGAGCTTAGGACTAATGCTTCTTCTAAGTCATGGGTAACAAACAATACAGTTTTCCGCTCCGTATCCCACAAACGGAGCAATTCAATTTGGAGCTTTTCTTTGGTCATTGCATCCAAAGCACCAAAAGGTTCATCCATTAATAATATTTCAGGGCTATTTGCAAAAGCGCGAGCAACATCAACCCGCTTTCTCATTCCTCCAGATAACTGCTTCGGCAATGATTCTTCAAAACCTTGAAGTCCTACAACTTCAACATATTGACGGGCAATCTTCGTACATTCCGCCTGGGATAATCCCCGAAGCGCTGGTCCAAATTCGATATTTTTTTCAACAGTTAACCAAGGAAACACAGAATCCGGTTGAAAGACCATGCCGACTTTTGGATTAGCCCCCATAACTGGCTGGCCTTCAATTAAGATCTGTCCTTTTGTGGGGCGATCTAATCCGGCTGCAAGGTATAAAAGAGTTGATTTTCCACACCCAGATGGCCCTACAATGCATATGAATTCTTCGGGATAAATGGAAAGTGACACATTATCAACGGCAACCACCGTATTACCCTTACCCATATCATAGATTCGCGAAACTTCTTCTATTTTAATTTTTTCGGTTTTCATGAAGCCTTCCATTTTTTTGAATAATTAAGACCAGATGGGTGATATCAAATTTAATCGGTCATTGGGAATATGCCATAGATCCCAGGACAAGGATACACCTTGCGCACCAGCAGACCGGGCGGCACGATGATCTTGGATTATTTGTTGGTTATCCAGAACAGCCACTCCCGAAATATCAACCACTTCCAACCCAACCAATACAGGGATAGTTGCTAAATCCATACCTCTCTCAATCTCACTCACGAGAGCGCTAGTTGACAGTCCAGCTGTTAATAATTGTTTTCTACTGGATGGTAACAGGAATTTAAAAGCTGAAGATAAAAGTTTTACTGCTTCAAGTTGATTTTGTCCACAATCATTGATCAAGAAATCAAAGAGTCCAAGAATTTCAAAGGGCAGGCCAGCCGGCCCCAGCGTATGTGCATAACACATAATTTTGATCCAATCAGCAGTGGCACTTAAAGCACTTAAATTTTGTCCCACCATGCGGGTTAACCCTGGGGAAAAACAATCCAGTCCAATCTCTACATTGGACGACCGAATTACTGCCGATGCTTGTTTAACCAAACGAGTAATACTATCTTCGCGAAAAGCCAGCCACTGTTTGAATGGCAGTACCCAATCTGGATCTTGCTCTGTTGTATTCTCAGATAAAAGAGCCTGAATTAATTCGATTTTGCCATTGGATGTCTCCGTTGCTTTAACAAGTTTTTTTTGCAACGCAGGCAGATCAATTCCCACTTCCAAGGCCGCACGCTGACAATATTCACAAAAACACCCAAGATGTTCTAATGGAGCAGATGCAGGGGAAGGAAACCGGATTCGATCTAAAAATACGCCCTGGTATTGCTCTTTATCAACGATATCTTTTAGATGTGCTAAAACGTTGCCCGATGCTTCAGGATGGTTTGGACATACAAATGTAAATTCAGGCATGTTTTGGAATCCGGCCACTTTATCCCCATTCAGACCAATGGTTTGCCACTCAGGTTGTGGATAAAAATCGCTATCGCCTGTGAGGAGTGGATGCCAACGAAAAAATTTTACACCCGCATGTTGGGCTTCCTTCTGGCAAACCTCGAAGATGCGTGCAGGCAAATTCCAGCCAATCAGCAAATGAGTTACAGGTAGTGCTTCAAAGGCAAATTTCAGTTTCTCACCAACCTGACTGGCAGAAAGGGACAACAACTCAGGGCTATCTTCCAAATACTGCAAAGTAATTAACATAAGTGTTTCCAATTCTGGGGCGGGGAAATTCCCGCCCCAGAAACAAGGGGGGTGATTATGGTTTGACCAACGGATAAACTTCATTGACTGGCATCATTGAATTTAAGTCCACGCCAGTGTAATCAATGCCAGTTGATTCATTGTAAGATTTGACAAAATCCAACCGATTCGGCCAATAATATGGGCTGCCTTCTTTGAAGAACCACTCCCCTACCTCTTCATAGGTTGGGAAGAGCACAAGATCGGTAAGGAACCGTTTTCCATCTTCAACGGTCATGCCTGCACCAGACTGCTCGTTGATCCAATCAATCATCATTGGAATCGCATCATCTGGATTGGATTTGATGTATGCAACCGCTTTATACCAGGCCTTAAGGAAGCCATAGACCACTTCCGGATTCTGGTTATAAAATTCAGTCGTAACATACATTCCAGCAGTATCCATCGCGCCGCCGCCCATTTGGACGCCGGTTAATACATTAACCATACCTTCTTTTTCCAGGCGGAAACGCGAGGGTAATCCATCACTGTAAAAATCACCGGTTCCCTGAAGGAAAGCAGCAGCACCTTCAACAGGATCCATATCAATAATTTTCACATCAGCCTGGGTTAATCCAGCATAGCCTAGAGCCGTATCCAAAACCGGATAGAAGGAAGCGCCGCCAGGTAAAATAATCGTCTTGTCTTTTAATTGCATGGCGGCAGCTGCCAGGGCTTCTTCAGCAGTTTTTCCTTCAGCAATAAACTGATCGTATGTTTTCACCTGGTCTGGTCGTCCCATGATGGAATAACCAGTGAATAAGCTGTGAACAGACACCATCTGAAGTTTATCTTTTGATTGAGGTGCAAGCAAAATGAAAGGAGAATCAGCTCCTGCTGCAACATCAATTGAGCCGCCTAACATTGCCTCAATTAATGGCTGCTCAACTTCAAAAATTGTGGTTTCTATCTTAATACCCTGTTCCTCCAGATAGCCCATTTTCTCTGCAACAATCCAGGGACCGTAATCCAGATAAGGCAGGTTGCCAAAGCGAACCGTGATAAGTTCAGGCGCTTTTGGAGCTTCAGTTGGAACGGCCGTTGGCTCTACAGGAACATTTGTAGCTTCGGTGGGTGGTTCAATTGCAGCTGGCGCATTTGTTGGAGCAGCAGGCTGGCACGCAGATAACAGGAACACAACGATCAGAAGTAAACCAAAGAATCGACTGGGTTTCATTTTCATCTCCTTCGTATGAGTTGGCGAAAAAAGAATTGAAACAACAAAGGATGGGCAATTTTTGATCAATCACCTCCTCTTCTCCCTATTTTTCTTCGATCCGCGACTTCCAACGGGTAACTCTGGCATTTAATTGGCGAACCAAATAATCCAGCGCAAAGGACAACAATGCAATCACAGCCAAGATAACGATAATGTTTTCAGTTAACAGATAACGACGAGCAAGTACCAGGCGATACCCAATCCCAGACATCGACCCCATTAATTCTGCAGCAACGTCATATCCAAAAGATGCTGCAACTGCAACCCGAATTCCACCGGCGATATCCGGGATAATAGACGGAATAATCACCTTTTGAAAAATCTGGCGTGGATTTGCCCCCAGCATGGTCGCAGCATGAATATAAATGGGAGGTACATTTCGCACAGCCTCGTATGACGTCACCACCAAAATAATGAAACTACCAAAGGCAATAAGCAAAATTTGCGTCGAAAATCCAATGCCTAACCAAAGAATTAAAAGGGGGATTAAGGCCAGAGGAGGTAATGGACGTAATACCTCCACAATCGGATTAAATATTGCTCTTGTTATCCGATTCATCGCCATTGAAACACCTAACACCGTTCCTAAAGTAGCCCCAATCAAAAAGCCTGGCACAATCCGCCGAATCAGGCTGTCAAAAATATCTGCCGGCAAATTGGGTAATAAATTCTTTAATGCGGTTAGCAGATTCTGAGGTGAAGGCAAAAATAGAGGCTCAACCCATTTCAATTGAGTCGCCAACACCCAGATACCAATAATGATGGAAATGGAAGTAATACTGAT
The DNA here is from genome assembly GCA_029265085.1 of Chloroflexota bacterium. The sequence goes on along the minus strand of JAJUJY010000149.1, from coordinate 5,092 downwards.
CCATCGATCCCGTTTTTGCAAACGATTTTCACTCGGGGGTAATAAATCTGAAGTGTTTTTTTCTGAGTTCGTCATTAATGCCTTCACTCCTGAATATTGTTAATTTCAATTGGTTTGATTATTTGCCCAGCCAGGAATACCCGCTAAAATCAATTGCTGTTCCTCCAGGTTAAGTTGGCGGATTTCGGTGTCACCAAGATGGGTATCACGGTTTTCAACAATGATCCAGGTTGCATCTCGGGTGGATATTAAGTTATGCCAACTGCCACGCGTGACGTTGTAGATCACATTAGGCTGCATTTCTTCAATATGTAAAATTTCTTGCGCGTCAATCGTGAACAAAACAGCTTTACCGTTAACCAGCACAAATACTTCGTCCGTTTGGTTGTGCCGTTCTATTTCGCCAAGCTTTTCCAGATCAAAGCAAGGTTCCCAATTCAGCAGTGCAACCTGCCATGATTCAGAGAACACGAGCGGCTGGTAGCCAACCCCCTTCCAGTCAAAAACCTCTACTCCTGGGCGAAAAATCATGATATCAACTCTCTGGAGTGAGCTTGAATCTTTTTGATTGCGGCAACAATTTCGGCAGTATCCTCTTCTGTACCAAGCAGTGTACGATGAACCAGCCATACCGTATTTTCTGCTGCATCTTGTGTTACCGGAAAATCATTTTTCAAGAAATCAAAAGATTGTTTCGCATGGTCTGGTGATAAACGCTTCCGAAATTCGCCATTTTGGAAAACATCCAGTTTATGAACTGGTGGATAGCTGGCCTGGGTAGGAATCCCCTCTGAATTCAAAGCCTTGATAAACGCTTCTGTACTTAAGCCGTTAAACACTTTTGAGTCATAATGGAAGATATAACAATAATGACCATTACAAGTCACCCGTGGATCAAGAATTTGGGGCCTGATCCCCTCAATTTGCGCCAGGGCAAGATCCAAAAAGGCTGCATTTTTTGTTCGAATAGCAGTTTGATCTCCAAAGCGGGCAAGCTGCTGGGTCAAAACAGCCCCCTGCCACTCACTTAATCGGTAATTAGAACCATATATATAATGTGAGTAAAACCAACGCCCCGGCATTCGGCCACAATCATGAATTGATCGAATACGCACAGCCAGGTCATCATGATTGGTAATGACCATTCCCCCCTCACCTGCGGTCATCAACTTGCTGGCTTGAAAGCTAAATGTACCTGCTGCTCCGATACTCCCCACCCTCCTACCTTTCCATTCACTACCGTGAGCATGTGCACTATCTTCAATCAAAAATAAATTGTGAATCCGACAAATTTCTTGTAATCGATCGAGATCCGCCGGGTGTCCTCCTAAATGAACAGCAACGACCGCCTTGGTCCGAGAGGTGATAGCAGCCTCAACTTTTTCAGGATCGATGCAATAACTGGCAGGGTCAATATCAACCAAAACAGGCATGGCGCCAGCAAACAAAACTGCAGAGGCACTGGCAACAAATGTAAAATCCGGGACAATTACTTCATCGCCAGGTCCAATTCCTAAAGCAGCCATCACAATTTCTAACGCGGCTGTTCCATTGGTGCAGGCAATTCCGTATTTACTATGATGATATTCTGCAAATTTTTGTTCAAACTCAAGAGTTTTGGTACCCGGAGTACGCCACCACACACCACTTCGCAAAACTTCTAACAAAGCCTGTTCCTCATGCTGGTCATATTGCGGCCAGACAGGAAATTGTTTTGTTTTTGCCGGTACACCACCAAGAATTGCCAGTTTTTCCATAGGTCATCATCCTTTCAAATGGATAACAAGGTTAATAATCGACTTCAACCCACCGCTTTTCTTTCGCGCTTCGCTGGATGGCATCACAAAGCACAAGTTCTCGCCAACCATCTGTCAAAGTCGGGAAAGTTGGCGGAGCTTGAAAATCATTTTTCGCTAAATACATATAGAAATTCGCAAAATGGCGAGCAAATGTATCTGGATATCCTTCTGCATGGCCGCCAGGATAAGCAGAGTAAGTTCTGGCTTCTGGGAACATCAATGAAGGATCTTTTAGTAATATCTCATTGGGTTTTTCCCTGTATCCCATCCACAATGAGTTTGGCTCTTCCTGTTCCCATCTCAACGAACTCGCAGATCCATTGATCTCCCACCAAAAGGCATTTTTCCGTCCTGCGCAAACCTGTGAAAGTGTGACAACACCACGAGCACCATTATTAAATTTCAATAAAACGGAAGCGAAATCTTCTGTGTCAATTACAACATCCTCAGCTTCGCCCCCTTGCACCAATTTATTACTAAAAGTCTCGACTGCTTTGATGGGGCGCTTGCGAACCGGTATAAAGGTGGCCAACTCTGCCATCACCTCAGTTATTTCAACACCAGTCAGCCAGGTTAATAAATCCATCACATGTGTACCAATATCACCAACCACGCGAAGCTGCCCACCTTCCCCTGCAATAAGCCGCCAATTCCAATCGGTAGGAAGGAAGAGCCAATCCTGGCAATATTCCGCGTGCATAATACGCGGCTCGCCGACCAACCCTGCCTGGATACGCGCCCGCGCCTCTTGATTCATCGGGTAAAAACGAATGCTGTAATTTACCGCACCCACCACGTGATTCTCGTTAGCAAGCTTGACCAATTCAGCACCTTCCGCCGCTGAATTTGCCAGGGGTTTCTCAATCATGACATGCTTGCCAGATTGGAGTAATACTTTGGCATGGTTAAAATGCAAATAATTCGGGGTGCATAAATGAACTACCTGAACCTCTGGATCATTTGCAAGCTCTTCCAATGATTCATACGCCTTCGGTATCCCTGTGCGGGCGACAAAGGAATTCGTTTCCTGGGCATTGATTCCCAACATTCCCACAACGGGTACGCCAATACGGCGTAGAGCTTCCGTATGCGTTGCCCCCATAAAACCACCACCAATAACCGCTGCTTTAAGCATAAGAATTCCCTCTACCTAATATAAACGACGAACAACGTAATAATCTTTGGTCAGGTGCAAGATCAATGAAATAGCACCCATTGCTGTCGCCTTTGACCCCAAAGTGGAGACCTCCAGCCTGGGAATATGTTGGATAACGCCCTCCAGTCGCTGTAATATCGGCGGAATCAGCAAATCGGTTGAATTCGATACCCCCCCACTCAAAATGATCAATTCAGGATCAAGCAACGTGGAAATATTAGCAATGGTAATCGTCAGATAATCAACCGTTTCATTCACAATTTGGTTTGCCCAGGGTTGGCCGTTCCGAGCAGCCTCAAACACATCACTGGCACTTAATGCCATTAACTCCTCTTCTGATTTAGTACCTGAAAGAAGCTGGCGTGCACGCTCTGCAATTCCAATTCCAGAGACGATGCTCTCCATTGCGCCAAAATGATCATAACGTCTTCCAAGAGCCTGTACTCCTGGCAAAAAATAACCCACTTCACCCGCTGCCTCATTATGCCCGCGATAGATAATTCCATCGATGACCAGTCCTGCTCCTACGCCGGTACCAATGGCTAACAAAAGCATATTATTGACACCTTTGCCAACCCCAAACCATTGTTCGCCTAAGACAGCCAGATTCACATCATTATCAACTACGACTGGGAGGTTAAACCGCTCAATCAATCGTTTCTTTAAAGGAAAATCTCGCCAGTTTAAGCTTGGAGCCCACTCAACCACACCAGTTTCTACATGCGTAACCCCTGGTGCCCCCACTGCAACACCCAACAAACGTTGATTTAATTGCTTAGACAAATCTATTAATTGTTGGATCATCTCTGCAACCAACTCGAAGCTTTCATTCCCTGAAGAAGCATGCTGATTTTTCCAGGCTTCGCCGAGGATTTCACCTCCAATTGTCGCCAAAGCACCAAACAGCTTGGTACCACCTAAATCAATCCCAATAACCACCCCACCGTTTTTGTTATATTCCAATAATTCACGGGGGCGGCCTGTGCTGCCTGCTGTTTCACCAGTTGAGCGTACCAGATCATCTGCAATTAGCTCATCCACAATTCGCATTGCAGTTGGCATGCTTAAACCAAGTAGGCGACTGATCTCAGATCGAGCGATTGGGCTTCTCTGACGGATTAACTCCAGGATCGCAGAGCGGTTAACCTGGCGCATTTGAGTGGCATCTATTGTTCGCGGAAGAAGTATATTTTTCATAGTGATGTCGGGGATTTAATTACTAACTATAAGTAAGTAATTAACAGTATAGTCAGATTCATTCAAATGTCAATACAGAAAATTAAAAAAGAACCGGAGCAGCTTATTAGCACTCCGGTTCTTTCTTAAAATTTCGCTTGAATTTCTCCCCCACTCAGCCTATTGTAGTTTTGTTATTACCTCAAAACAGCCGGCAGGAAAACCTTCTTTACATGGAACTGCGCTTCTACGGCGCCGATGTCGCATCGACCATCGTCATACACCCGAGGTTCTCCTCGTTGGTCGATGGCAATCTGTTGGGCGGAAGGATTTTTACAACCCAATGGATTTCCTCGGTTGATTGCCGGTGAGCCGGCTGTTAACCCATGCGTGAGAATATCATAACCGTACAGACCTAATGGTTCCAACAGCGGGTTAATTGGATTGCTTGAATTACCAATCTGTGAAGAACCATCCGTATCTATATCGCAACCGCCGGATCGCCCAATGAGATTGTATCCTTCCAGGTTAATCCCCCCCCAACAATCCGGCGCTTTGATCGAAATGCCGGTGGAAGCATCCAGGTTCCCAGCCAGGATCGTATTTTCCAGGCGCAAAACATTATTTGTGCCATTGTAGATACCGCCACCATTACCGCTCTGGCTGCCAGTACGATCGGCAGTGTTGTTGGTGATTGTACTGCTGCTCACCGCGACCGTTGGATCCGCTTCAATTGTGTACACCTGTCCCATATAAATACCGCCACCATGGATTTCTGCCGGGTTTCCGCTAATGGTACTATTTTCAATATAAACATTGTATTTGAACGAAATATTTGCTGTATTACCAACAGCCATACCAGCACCATAATCAGCGATATTCTCCGATAACGTACTTCTCATCAGGATCATTCCACCACCCCACGGGTCAACATTGGAAGGCCCCAGAAAAATTCCACCGC
>JAJUJY010000283.1 GCA_029265085.1 Chloroflexota bacterium | reverse complement strand
CAGGTTAGGCCAACCAGAGGAATTTGCCCGTGCGGCCACTTTTCTCGTATCCCCGGCAGCATCATATATTAATGGTGTAATGCTCCAGGTGGATGGAGGAACTTACAAAGGCACATTGTAATTATGATGAAAAAGTGTACAATAGAGGTTCTGCATTGGCTTATTGGTAAGCCCGACTGAGGAGTAATGCTGTGTATTCACCCAATGAGATTAAAAATAAAATCGAGCGGATATTATTATCCGTGCAAAAACCAGGCCGCTATGTTGGCGGCGAATTAAATCAGGTAACAAAAGATTGGGATATCATCCAAACTCGAGTAGCCTTAGCTTTCCCAGATATTTACGATCTTGGAGTTCCAAACCTGGGTTTAGCCATATTATATGAGACACTTAACGACCGTTCAGACGTTCTTGCTGAACGTGTGTATCTTCCCTGGCTTGATATGGAATCCGTCATGCGCCGTGATGAAATTCCACTGTATAGCCTGGAAACCAAACATGCGGTGCGTGATTTTGATATTTTGGGAATTACGCTGCCTTATGAAACCCTTTATACCAATACACTCAATTTATTAGACCTGGCAGGTATTCCATTATTTGCGAAAGACCGGGATGAATCGCATCCCCTGGTTTTGGCTGGAGGTCATGCTGCTTATAACCCTGAGCCGATGGCTTCTTTTATAGATGTTTTTGCAATTGGTGAAGGCGAAGAAATCATCCATGATATTGTCAATTGCTACCAAATCTGGAAAAAATCAGGCAAACCCCGCTCAGCATTAATGTTAATGCTAGCTCAGATTGCTGGTGCTTATGTTCCTTCGTTATATGAGCCTGTGTATCAACCGGATGGCACCTTGCACAGCCTCAAACAAATCACTCCGGAAGCACCCCAAACCATCACCAAGCGGATTGTCGCGAAACTTCCCCCGCCACCCACGAAATTTATTGTTCCTTCGATTGATGTTGTCCACAACCGCGTTTCCGTTGAGATTATGCGAGGATGCACTCGAGGCTGCCGTTTTTGCCACGCAGGCATGATCAACCGCCCCGTCCGTGAACGTTCCGCTCCTGAAATTCTTTCCGCAATTCAAAAAGCCCTTAAAAACACTGGCTTTGAAGAAGTTGCTCTTTTATCATTGTCTTCATCAGATTACAGCGATGTTTTAAATTTAGTTGATCAAGTATCGGAAAGTGGTACAGATCACCATTTAGTCATCTCGTTACCCTCCTTGAGGATCGAGTCGTTTTCCATCGATCTGATGGAAAAATTACGGGGATCCCGCCAGGGTGGTTTTACGCTTGCCCCAGAAGCAGCTACAGAGCGAATGCGCTCGATCATCAATAAACCCATCGCCACAGAACAATTACTGGAAACCGCCCGGGCAATTTATTCACGTGGATGGACCTCCATTAAACTCTATTTCATGATTGGCCATCCCTCTGAAACTCTGGAGGATGTGAAAGCGATTATCGACCTTTGTCATGACGTAATTCGCGAAGGCAGAAAAATCATCGGCAAACGCGCCAGCCTGCATGCTGGAGTAAGCACATTTGTGCCAAAACCGCACACTCCATTCCAGTGGGTTGCCTGTGATACGGTTGAACAAATCGAGGCCAAACAACGTTTACTCCGCTCTCAATTACGCGGACCCGGATTAAAACTAACCTGGACCGATCCCAAAGAAACAATGTTAGAAGCCTGGCTTTCTCGTGGAGATCGAAAACTTTCCGAGGTTATTTATCAGTCATGGAAAAATGGAGCAAAATTTGACGCCTGGCAAGATCAATTTAAGAGTGAGTATTGGATCGAAGCGTTCCAAGCGGTTGGCCTTGCTCCTGATTTTTATACCCACCGCCAACGTGCTGTAGATGAGACTTTCCCTTGGGATCATATCAGCCCAGGTGTCCGGAAGAGTTACTTGCTATCAGAATACCAGGCCAGCCTATCGGGGCAGTTACAACATGACTGCCGCACAGACTGTTATGCCTGTGGAATTTTACCGGCTTTCACTGAACTACGCCGGCAGTATCCTGGGGACCATTGGAAATGCCCTGAAGTGCCTCAACGGAAAAACGAAAAAGTCCAGGTACAGGAATAACCCATTATGCAGCGCATTCGACTCACATTTTCAAAAACTGAACCGCTTCGTTATACAAGCAATCTGGACATGCAAAAAATATGGGAACGGTATTTACGTCGAGCCGGATTGCCAGTTATGTATAGCCAGGGCTTTCACCCCCAGCCAAAAATCCAACAAGCCTGTCCCTTACCATTAGGATTTTTGAGTGACCATGAAATAGTTGATTTCTGGTTAGATTTTGAAGAATATCAACCTGAAGCGATTCTTAATCAACTGACAGCTCAACCACAACCCGGAATTGAAATTCAAACCATTGAAAATACTCCACCGTATAGCCCTACCTTACAAACCCAGGTGGCAACTTCGGATTACAAGGTCATCATTTTATCTGCAGTAAACCCTGAGGAATTAAAGATCCAGCTTCAGCGGGTAATGGCTGCAGACAGTTTGATCCGCGAGAGACGGAACAAAAAATATGATTTACGTCCCCTGATCGAAGATATTTCGATTGTCTCAAATGAAAATTCTGATCAAGTAGAATTATTCATGCGTCTTTCTGTTCGTGAAGGAGCTACCGGCCGCCCAGATGAAGTACTGGCGGAAATGGGGATCGACCCATTTTCAGCCCGAATTATTCGCACCCAATTACACTTCATTGACCAGTCAAAATGACCTCAGTGTTTCTTGAATGTACCAATCCAAATTGCCTTTTTCGGTTTCCTGTACCACCCAATACTTCTAAACCGGTAATTGCCTGCCCAAAATGTGAGTCTGAGTTAACCAGACAACCGGATAGTACAAACAATCAATGGAATCCTCGTGAAATTTCCCCGAATGGGCCGGCTGTTGAAGGGCTGCTAGATAATATTCGCAGCACTTTTAACGTTGGCGCAATGTTTCGAACTGCGGATGGAGCTGGTTTTCGGCATTTACATTTATCCGGTATTACCCCGCTGCCAGAAAATCCAAAAGTAGCAAAAACTGCGCTAGGAGCCGAATATTCTGTACCCTGGACCTATCATCCGAATGGATTAACCGCTGCGAAGGCCTGTAAAGATCAGGGGATGCGCATCTGGTCTGTTGAAATTGGCGCATCAGCTATCTCAATCTTCGATGCGGTTCAAGAACTGCAAGGACCACCAATTTTACTGGTCATCGGAAACGAAGTATCGGGAATAGATCCGGGAATCCAATCGATATCTGACCGACTGATCTGGCTGCCAATGCAAGGTTTTAAACGATCATTGAATGCTGCAATAGCATTTGGTATTGCGGCTTACTTTTT
>JAJUJY010000128.1 GCA_029265085.1 Chloroflexota bacterium | reverse complement strand
CGGCGGATTCTTTTGTTGGTGGGGGATAATGCCCAGGGAAAAACGACTTTACTCGAAGCAGTATATTACCTGGCAACTTTTTCCTCATTTCAGGCGGCCAATGACCGGCAGTTAATCAATTTTATGGTTGAAGATGAGCCGCTGGCTGTGGCTCGCCTGGTGGCAGATTTTATCCGCGGCGGAGCTGCGCACCGTTTGGAAGTGCGCCTGATCCAGGATGCTGTTGGGGCAAATGGCGTGCGGCTGCGTAAAGAGATCCTGGTGGATGGCGCGAAGCGCAATATGCAAACCGCGTTGGGGCAGTTTAATGCGGTGATTTTGCTGCCGCAGATGACGCGTATTTTGGAGGGTGGGCCGGAAGAGCGACGGCGTTATCTTAACCTGGCACTGGCGCAGGTGATTCCGGGGTATGGGCTGGCATTGAGTGAATATGCCCAGGTGCTTACGCAGCGAAATGCATTATTAAAACAGCTCAATGAGCGCGGCGGAGATTCTGAGCAATTGTCGTATTGGGATACCTTGTTAACCCAGCGCGGATCCTTCTTGATCCATGCACGGATTCAGGCAGCGCAAGAAATAGAGCGGTTGGCGGCGCGCATTCACGACCGCCTGACGCACGGGCAGGAATTATTTCGCCTGGATTATCGCCCAGCCTATGATCCAGCACCGCGTCCGGAGGGTCAATATGCTTTACCGATGAAAACAGTTGTGCAGCGCGCTGGCATATCTCAAGAAGAAATTCAGCAGGGCTTTATTCGCCGTTTGCAAGCTGTCCGGCGTGAGGAAATTGCACGGGGTGTGACGACCGTGGGACCGCACCGCGATGAACTGCGCTTTTTGGGAAACGAGATTGACCTGGGTGATTTTGGTTCACGCGGGCAAGTGCGAACGACCTTGCTTTCTTTGAAATTGGCTGAAGTGAGCTGGATGAAAGCGAAAACCGGGGAGTGGCCAGTCTTATTATTGGATGAAACCCTGGCCGAACTGGATATACAGCGGCGGGCAGACTTATTGGCTTACCTGGGGGAATGCGAACAGGGATTGCTGACCACAACCGATTTAAAACTGTTTTCCAATGAATTCGTCCAGCAAAGTACCGTCTGGCAAATAAAAATGGGGCAAGTCAAAGCCAGTCAACCAGCGATTTAAGCAATGGGCTTTTTCGCAGGCAGGCCAACTCGGCGCGGGTATCCCGGCGGGGTTGGCGCTATTTTATCAACAATGACGAGATATCGTTCTTCGACAACGCCAGGAACTAAAACTGGAACCAACTGCCGCAGGCGGCCGCCCAAAATATGAAAGGCTCGATCAGCAGCCTGTGTTTCAGCAGGACCGCTCTCACCTTTTTGGGCAAGCATTGCGCCGCCTACCCGCACCAGGGGCAGGAGATATTCCGCCAAAACGGGCATATTGGCCACCGCGCGGGCAATTGCCCAGTCATATTTTTCGCGGTGTTCTTTGGATAATCCTAATTCCTCAGCGCGTGCCTGAATAAACAAAACTTTTTCCAGGCCGAGGGTCTGGACAACATGCTTGCAAAACTCCAACTTTTTTCCCACTGATTCCACCAGTGTGAGCTGTAAGTTGGGGTAAAGGATTTTTAGAGGGATCCCTGGGAAACCAGCGCCAGTACCTACATCGATGACGCGGGTAGGGGGTGTGTTATCGCGCCAGGCCAGTACGCAGGTTAAGGAGTCAAGGAAGTGTTTTGCCCGAACTCCTTCTGCGTCACGGATCGCAGTCAGGTTAAAACGGGTGTTCCAGTCCAGCAATTCGGCTTCGTAACGTTGAAAAGCGCTGATCTGGCGAGCAGAAAGCTGGATACCCAGAAAATTGCGAAGATCTTTGACCAATTTTTCCATGCCGCGATTATTATACCGGGAATTGGTATTAAGTGCTGTTGGAGATAGGCATCGATTTGAGTTTGATAAAAAATTTTAAGAAAACCCTCTTGCATGATGAAATCAACTGTGCTAATATAGTGGTGTTGTAAAGATTCTACAGAAAGGACGCACGAGAGAATGATTAACTTAATTGCTTACATCAAAGCTTGCGCAAATACCGCTATTTCCGGCGGTGTTGTCGATGCTATTCCTTCTCGGAGTGCGCCTGTTTGTCGGTAATCTAAACCAGAACTAGATACCAGCAGCCACGGGAACACTCCAGCCCCGTGGCTGTTTTCTTATGAAGCATTGCGCCTCTTTGCAGGCCACGGGCAAGAACCGTGGCCTGTTTTGTTTTCAAAGGATGATGGAGAGGTGAAAATGAGTACGTGTTGGTTTCAAGAGGTAACGATTTAGAAGACCTAAAGGTCAGTTTGGAAGAAAAATCAATCATTGTTGCTGCATTATCGATGGGATTTTAAGTACGGAGCAAGATTATGTTTACATCATTATCAAAATTAGGAAGTTACCGCGTGGATTATGTGAACCACACTGCTGCTGGAACTACGGACGCCCTGGCATTTTATGTGTTGGGCGATTTGCAGGAAGGCCAGGCTTACAGCACCTCCGCGAAGCATGCTTTATTCACCGGTTTGGACATCATCCGTAATTCGTATGGGTTAGAGAACCTTGTAGCGATCTATATGGATGTCAACACTGCGGATAATCCTGAGCGTCCAGCTTACCTTCAAATGAAGCAAGACCTGGAAAATGGGATTGTAAACCATGTGTTTGTACTCTACGCAAGCCACCTGGTGAGCGAAGGTGAATCTTCACGGGATTGGGAACGCTTCTCGCGTTCTATAGGTGGTGTTGAAGTATTGGTAGATCGTAAATACAACGAAGGGATGGCTGTGTGGGTTGAAAACAAAAAGCCATCTCAACAAAAGAGGATTGAAAAGGTGTCCTGATGTCCAGTGCGATTGTGGTAGAGGATGTGTATAAAAAATTTGGCAAGCCATCTGAACCGTTCTGGAAGCGCATGTTAAAAAGCAGCGCCCAGAACGGCCAGAATGGTAATGGGAACGGAAAATCCAATGGCAATAATGGAAACGGGCACAAGCCATTAGAGGATTTCGCCATTGAAAGCCTTGCCAGAACGCCAGAGAACCTGTCAATAAAAAGCGCTGAAAATTCTGTTCATGTCAACGGCAGAGAAGATAAATCTGCGGTGGTGGCGGTAAATCATGTTTCCTTTCGTGTGGAAGAAGGGGAAATTTTTGGTGTGCTCGGACCGAATGGTGGCGGTAAATCCACCCTCATTCGCTTGATTTCTACACTGCTTCTGCCGGACAGCGGCAAAGTAAACGTGTTCGGTTACGATGTGGTCCGCTATCCGATGAAGGTGCAGCAATTGATTAACCGGGTCAGTGTAGAAGCGTCTTTCTTTAAAAAGTTATCGCCGATGGAAAATTTAATGTATGGGGCCAGGTTATACGGTCTTTCGGCCAAAGATACCCGCCGCCAGGTGGTTGAGATATTAACCCGCCTTGGCTTAAAAGAACGCGATATTTATCACCCGATGGAAGAAATGTCGCGCGGGATGCAGCAAAAAGTAGCCATTGCGCGAGCTTTGCTTTCTCATCCCAAATTATTGTTGTTAGATGAACCAACGACAGGTTTGGACCCGCGTTCCAAACGGGAAGTTCAGGCGATTGTGCGTGAATTGCGCAGTGTTTACGGAACAACCATTTTGCTGACAACACACGATATGGCGGAAGCAGAATCGTTGTGCGACAGGATTGCAATCATGGACAGCGGTAAGGTGGTTGCGCTGGATACTCCGCAGGGGTTAAAACAACGTATCCCTGCAAAAGATGGAAAAGAACCGACATTAGAAGATGTGTTTTTGGAATTGACAGGTAAGCAACTGGTAAACCGCGATGAGGAGGAACCCAACGAATGTTAAGCACTCAACTATTTCAAAGTCAGCACCTGTTTTTGGCTGCTTATGATCCAGAAAAGGATGCAGCCGTTGAAGCAAAATGGACCTACGACCTGAATTATGCCTGGGCGATGGATGTGGATGAAGTTGCCCGCCCATTAACTTCTTTCGAGCTAAAGAAAAAGCGTGAAGAACAGCTAAAAAAAGCCGAAGAAGGACGTTCCTCCTTGTTTTTTGCCATCCGGACTTGCAAAGAGGATGAGTTGATTGGCTTGATTGCGATACCCTGGTTATTCTGGGTGAACCGTGATGCCAATTTGCAGGTGTTGATTGGTGATGCAGGCATGCGCCGGAAATACTACACTGAGGCGTTGAATATGGCTTTGCGGTATGTGTTTGAGGAGTTGGGCCTGTACCACGTGTATGCCTATGCAAGTGATTTCGATGATGAAAAAACATCTGCCTACCGGGCAGCGGGTATGCAGCTAGAAGTCCGGCAGCGTCAAATGGTCTATCGCGGTGGACGAACCTGGGATCGCCTGATTTACGGAATGTTACAGCGGGAATGGTTTGCAATTCATCCGGAGGAATAAACAATGGCCACTGATATTTACACTGGAAAATCCGTTCGTTTGGTTATTCCCAACCTGGAGGAATTGGGTGATTTGCTCAGTAAATGGGATAAAGACAGCGAATATCAGCGTTTACTAAACGGTGATAATGCCTATTTGTTTAACCCAAAGCAAATCCAGGCTTTTTTTGAGAAGGAAATCAGTTCAATGCATTTCTTTCTGATCCAACGCCTTGAGGATGACCGTAATATCGGTTTGATCGATTTATCTGGTTTTAATTGGACGGTCAGAAATGCCTGGGTTGGAATTGGTATTGGTGAGCGTGATTTATGGGGCAAAGGGTATGGCACCGATGCGATGCGAATTTTGCTGCGTTATGCCTTTATGGAGTTAAATCTGAACCGTGTTTCGCTTAATGTTTTTGAAGTCAATCCGCGTGGAATTGCCTCGTATAAAAAGGCAGGTTTCCAGGAAGAAGGCCGGATGCGAGAAGTTTTACTAAAAGCCGGAAAACGGGTTGATTTAATCTTTATGAGCGTTCTGCGCGATGAATGGATGCAGATACAAAAAAACGCTGAGTAATGGAGGTTTTCTCTATGGCGTCAATTGGCTACCAGATGCGAGCTTCTTTCGCATTTGTTGAACGAAATTTCAATTTGATTAAACGCTACTGGTCATGGGAAGTGGTCTGGTTGCTGTATTCCACTGCCGACTGCCTTGCAGTGAGTTTTATTGGGCTGGGCATGGAAAAGATCAGTGGGGCCAGTGTCCAGATTGATACAAAATACCTTGTTTTGTACTTGCTGATTGGTACGCTGGTCTGGCGTTTCTTATCCATGATTTTTTATTGGATCACGGACCTGATCAGCATCGAGCGATGGGAAGGGACCATTGAATATACCTTGATGGCACCGGTGCAGCGATTTACGCATATGTTGGGTCAGACGATGTTTGCCCTGGTGTACAGCCTGTTTTTCACAGGAGTGATTCTGGTCATTACTGCACTGGTTTTTGAGATTGATCTCAGCCGGGCAAATTTACTGGGCGGTACGATCATGCTGATCGCTGGCAGTTTTTCCTTTGTGGGAATTGGCATCATGGCATCTGTGTTGCCGCTGCTCTTTCCGGAGCGCGGTTCACAAATGACGCATGTCTTTGTGGCTGTCTTGCTGCTGATTTCCGGAGTGTATTATCCGGTGGATGTGCTGCCTGGTATCTTGCGTAAGTTAGCGGTATTAAGCCCGGCGACCTACGTCTTAGATGGATCGCGCAAGGCTTTGTTGGAAGGATTACCAACTTTGGATTTGTGGCCATATGTCTGGCCAATCTTAATTATGGGTGTCATTCTCATTCCAGTTGGATTATTGGTATTTCGAGCTGCAGAGCGTTATGCCAAGCAAACGGGTAAGTTGCATCGTAATGGATAAATAACCCAACACAACGAGGAGGTTTCACCATGTTCACTTCCAAAGAAATGATCGCTCACCCAGTTTTTGAAGAGGATTATCCGGCAGCAGTCAGCCTGATCAATATGGCTGAGCAGGCAGCCGGTGGAAAAAATATTTTTAGCGTCCCTGATATGGCTGCGGAGATGAAATCGCCTGGATTTCATCCGGAAACCGATACTCTGGGCATTTGGTCTCCGGATGGGCAGATGCTTGGGTATGCGGAAAACTGGAATATCATCCAGCCTTATATTCGTGTCATCCAGTTTCACAAGGTTCATCCGGATTATTCCGGATCCGAGCTGGAAAATGCCCTGTTGGAATGGATGGAGCAGCGTGCGCTGCAGGATTTACCGAAAGCCCCAGAAAATGCTCGGGTGGTGATTCACAATCGGGCTTATGAGCGGCAAATTCCGTTAATAAAGCTGTATGAACAGCGAGGCTATGCTCGTGTGCGCAGTTCTAGCCGGATGCGGGTCAACTTTAACCAACCGCCAGCAAAACCGGTTATTCCGGACGGAATAGTTCTTCGTGTCATCCGACCGGAGGAGGCGGATATCCGGGCTGCGCTTAAAGCGGACCACGAAGCCTTTCAAGATCATTGGGGCTTTGTGCAGGAACCTTTTGAAGGGTATTACCAGCGTTGGAAGCATTATTTTGATACTGATCCGGCATTTGACCTGTCCGCCTGTTTTGTGGCTATGGCTGGTGATGAAGTTGCCGGAGTGGCGATTAATGCGGTCAACATTCCAGGGGATGAGAATATTGGCTGGGTGAATACTATAGGGGTTCGCCGGCCTTGGCGCAAACGCGGGGTGGGGCTGGCCTTGCTGCTGACCTGTTTTAATGAGTTTTTCCGGCGTGGAAAAAGCGGCGGCGGGTTAGGTGTCGATATGGAGAATCTCACCGGCGCATTGCGTTTATATGAGCGTGCCGGAATGTTTGTGGAAGTCACCAGTTATACCTACGAAAAAGAGCTGCGGCCAGGTGTTGATCTGATGGTTCAAAACCTGGCGGCATAACCTGATTTATGCAAAAAGAGAGTAGAAATGATGGCAATCATGCAAATTGAAGAAACAAGTGTAGCTATCCCGGGGTTAACCATCCGGAATTTCCAGGGAGAACAGGATTTTCCCCGGATGTTTTCCATTTTGTCAGCAAGCAAAAGAGCAGATCGGGCGGATAGCACGGAAACGCTGGAAGAGCTGACACGCTCATACCAGCATTTGACAAACTGCGATGTATATCGCGATGTATTAATCGCGGAAGTGGACGGCGAGCCAGCTGCGTATAGCCGTGTTGCCTGGCATCAAGAAAATGCCAACGGAAACCGGATTTATACCTGTTTTGGGTTCATCAACCCTGAGTGGCGGCGCAAAGGTCTGGGTAGCTTGATGCTCAAAATGAATGAAGCCCGCTTGCGCCAGATTGCCTCTGAACATCCTTTGGATGGAGCGCGGTATTTTGAATCTTTTGCGGAGGAAAATCAAACGGGCAGCCATGAATTATTAAAGAAGGCTGGCTACACAATCGAGCGGCTTTTCTACAAAATGGTCCGGCCTGATTTGGAAAATATCCCGGAAATTCCTATCCCGGTTGGGTTGGAAATACGTCCTGCTGCAAAGGATCAATTCAGGCAAATATGGGGAGCCTCGGTTGAGGCTTTTCGTGACCACTGGGGTTTTTCTGAGCCAACCGAAGAAGATTACCAGGATTGGATTTCCTGGCCTTACTTCCAGCCAGAGTTTTGGCAGGTAGCCTGGGATGGTGATCAGGTAGCCGGAATGGTGTTGAATTTTATTGATTATGGTGAAAATGAGAAATTCAATCGAAAACGCGGCTATACCGAAAATATCTGTGTGCGCCGGCCTTATCGTGGTAAGGGGTTAGCGCGGGCTTTAATCGCCAGCAGCCTCAAAGTGCATAAAGCCCAGGGCATGGAAGAAACCGCTTTGTTTGTGGATACCGCAAATCTCAGCGGCGCGTTGCATTTGTATGAAAGCATGGGCTATCAGCCCGTTCAGGTGAACACGACCTACCGGAAGCCGCTGGATTAGTCTTTCGTTTTTATCCTATTCGATCATTTCTACCCGGTGAATTATTTGCCGGGTAGATTGATTGAGGATGATTTGTGTGCCGATTGGGTGAGGCTTATCCGTAAATCGGTTCAATGTTATACTAGCCCTTCCAAGTTGGTTAAGCTCATTTTCTTAGGTCAGGTGTTATGGCGATTAAAGCAGTCATTTTTGATATGGGCGGGGTATTGCTCCGTACTGTAGATGGAAACCCGCGCAAACAGCTTGCTGGTCAGTTGGGGATTACCCGTGAGGAATTGGAGCAAATTGTGTTTGCCAGCCCAAGCGCTCACCAGGCTGAAATTGGCGCAATTGATGAAACTGTGCATTGGGATTGGGTCCGCCAATACTTTCAGTTGAAATCTGAAGAATTACCTGGATTTCAAGAGGCATTTTGGGGCGGCGACCGGATGGACTCTGCACTGTTGGATTTTATTCGCGAATTAAGACCAGCCTACCGGACAGGCTTATTGAGTAACGCCTGGAATGGTGCCAGGAAATCTGTGGCTGCTCGTTTTGGTGGACTGGATGTCTTTGATGTGGCTGTCTTTTCTGCTGAAGTGGGCATGCGTAAACCTGATCCGCGCTTTTTCCAGTGGATGTTTGATCGTCTGCAGGTTAGCCCGGCTGAAGCAATCTTTGTAGATGACTTCATTGAAAATATTCAGGCTGCTCAACAATTGGGCATCCATACAGTTCATTTTCGTTCGGCGCAGCAAGCAAAACAAGATGTTTTGGGCTTGCTCGATCACGTAAACGGTTAATCGGTTATGAGACGGTTTTTTCGCCTTTCTACCTGGCTGCCCGTAGGTAGTTTTGATCGCTCTGTGCGGTTGTTTTTGCTGGCTACCATTATCAATGGAGTGATTTTTTCTTCCTGGCAATTGTTCTTTAATTTCTTTATCCTTGCGAGAGGATTCGAGAAAGACTTTTTGGGGATGGTTAATTCCATCCCATCGATTGCCGCTTTATTATTCGGTATCCCGCTGGGTGTGCTTTCAGACCGGATGGGGCGGCGGCAGTCCATGATCCTGGGGATTATCCTGGCTTCGCTTGGGATGGGACTGCAGGTTTGGGTTTCTCATCCTGCGGCTCTGCTGATCATGGCGTTTATAGGCGGGGCTGGAAACACGTTATACTCCGTCAGCCAGGCGCCTTTTATGATGAAATTATCCAGTCCGCAAAGCCGCGCGCTGCTGTTTAGTTTAAATTACGGCTTGATGACCCTTTCAGGCGCGGTAGGAAATTTATTTGCCGGGCAGCTTCCTCAATTTTTTGGACGCCTGCTGCAAGTTGAACCAACCTCCGCAAATGCGTACCAGGCGGTTTTGATCGTTAGTGTTCTATTGGGTTCTATCTCGCTTCTGCCAATTTTCTTAATTCGCGAGTCGAATCAACCCGACGAATCGAAAACAACCCAACCCAGCAGCACCCGCTCTGTCTTGAAGATGATGACCCGCCCGCTGGTTGTCAAACTGCTTTTACCCAATTTGCTCATCGGCTTTGGCGCAGCAATTCTGATCCCGTACATGAATGTATTTTTCTCAGAGCGGTTTGGGTTTAGCGCACAAAACCTGGGCGTTTTGTTCAGTGTCTCGTCTTTATTGGTGGGAATTGGTTCCGTGATCGGCCCGCGAATTGCGGCCAATCTAAACAGTAAAGTTGATACTGTAGTGCTTACCCAGGGACTGAGCCTGTTTTTCTTGCTTGGAATTGGTTTTTCACCCTGGGCCTGGTTGGCTATGGTGAGTTTTCTGGCTCGTGGTGTGTTAATGAATATGGCCAGCCCTTTGTACAGTGCATTTTCAATGGAGCAAACCCATCCCAGTGAGCAGGGCGCGGTGAACAGCATTATGAATATGTCCTGGACGATTGGTTGGGCATTTGGCCCCTATGTCTCTGGATTGGTTCAAACCGCTTATGGTTTTACACCGCTGTTCATCACCACGGCGGTTTTATACGCCCTCTCCGTGTTTTCTACCTGGACCTTCTTTCATAAGCGTGAGCACCTGGTCGTTTCCGATGCTGGAATACCCGGACAGAAACCTGTGGAGGAAATTGTTTGATTCATTCGGCCGATCTTAACGGGTATGCAGACTGCTCCACATTACGCGTTGGCGTTGTGGCGGATACGCATATTCCAGATCGTGCACGAGAACTGCATCCCGCTCTGTTAGGCCGGTTAGCATCCGAAAAAGTGGATCTAATTCTTCACGCAGGGGATATCTGCGCTCCAGCAGTGCTGGTTGAATTGGAACAAATCGCGCCGGTTTTAGCGGTACGTGGAAATCGTGACTGGGTATTTCATGGGAAATTACCGCTTGTGCAAAATCTTCTGCTTTGTGGGACGAGGCTATCGTTATTGCACGGACACGGTGGATTTTGGCCGTACTGGCGAGACAAATGGCATTATCTGCGCGAGGGTTACCAGATTGAGCGGTATTGGCAGCTGGTGGTCAGGCTGGCTCCGGCAGCCGATGTGTATGTGTTTGGGCATACCCACCGGATTGTTAATGAGCAGCGCAATGGCGTCTTATTGTTTAATCCGGGGTCTGCACACCGGGCTGAACCCAAAGGGGGACAGCCTTCAATTGGACTGTTAATATTTCAATCCGCTTTACCGGTAGAAAGCCGGATTATTTATCTAGATGCTCCACAGGAAAATTTTGGGCAAACTATCAAGATTAGGCCTTGATTCCTAAGAATCTGCTGGTATAATCGAGGAGTTTGAGGCAAAGAGGGGATAAACAGCATATTTTTCCGACAAAACACGGCCAATTTCTTGACCCTTGACATTCGATTTGTTATAATTGACCTTTGCGTATTGTGTATATTTTTGTAATTATTTAAGTTATTAAAAATATTATCCTGTCAGTATTCCAGCCAGGAGAAAGTTATGCCGTCAGTTGTGTCAGTAAAATCGTATGCTCGTATCCCTGTCGTTTTCGATCTCCCTAATCTGATTGATATTCAGCTTGATTCGTTTTTGCGTCTCAAGTCGGAAAATCTTGGAGATCTGTTCAACGAAATATCCCCCATTGAGTCGTATAACAAGGGAATGAAGCTTTACTTCCCCAGCCGCACGCCGGAGTCGCAGCAGTGGGGATTGAAATATTGGTTTGGTGAACCAAAGCATTCCATTGAAGAATGCGTGGAACGGGATTTGACCTATGCCAGCCCGTTGTATGTGTCCGTCTTGCTGGCTGGACCGGATGTTCCTGAGCCCATTAAGCAGGATATCTTCCTGGGTGACTTTCCTGAGATGACCGAAAACGGTACCTTTATTATTAATGGTACCGAGCGTGTAGTTGTTTCTCAGTTAATCCGTTCTCCGGGCGTTTATTTTGAAGCACCGGTGGATCGTGCTACTGGCCACCGCCTGGCGATGGCTAAATTGATCCCCGATCGCGGTGCCTGGATGGAATTTGAGACCCGCAAGAACGATTACCTGATCTTGAAATTCAACCGTAAGCGCACTGTGCCGATCACGATCTTCTTGCGTGCTTTGGCAGCAATTGGTGATGGTTTGGAAACCTCGCCGATTAAAGAGGGTACGGATGAGGAATTGATTTCCCTCTTCCAGGATGTTGATAACAACCCCGACCGGCTGTTTATCCCCTCCACCTTCCGCCAGGAACCTGTTTGGGACCTGTCCGGTGGTTTGACCATTGCAGAAGCTGCGTTGTTGGAATTCTTCAAACGCATGCGCCCGGGTGACCCGGCTACCCTGGATAATGCCCGCGCCTTCATGGAAGAGCAGCTGTTTGATCAACGGCATTATGACCTGGAACGGGTTGGCCGCTATAAGCTCAACCAGAAGCTGGATCTGATGGGTACTATTCCGATGTCGCACCGTACGGTGACGCGTTGGGATGTGGTGTATCTGATCCGCCGCATGATTATGATTAATAACGAGAAGGAAGATAAGGACGATATCGACCATCTCGGTAACCGCCGCGTAAAGACCGTTGGTGAGTTAATCCAGAATAAACTGCGCATCGGCTTGCGCCGGATGGAGCGGGTGATCAAGGAACGTATGTCTATCCGCGATCAGGATACCACTTCTCCAGTGAGCCTGATCAATATCCGCCCGGTGGTGGCTGCGCTGCGCGAGTTCTTTGGCTCCAGCCAGTTATCCCAGTTCATGGACCAAACCAACCCATTGGCTGAGCTGCGCCATAAGCGTACGCTGTCGGCTTTAGGCCCTGGTGGTCTGCGCCGCGAGCGCGCTGGTTTCGATGTCCGCGATGTGCACAACTCGCACTACGGTCGTATTTGCCCGATTGAAACTCCGGAAGGTCCAAACATTGGTTTGATTGGCCGTCTGGCCTCCTACTCCCGGGTGAACGAATATGGTTTCATTGAAACCCCATACCGCCGGGTGATTAAGGTGATTTCCTCGAACGATCCGGATATTGTCGGCCGCCAGGTGCAAGAAACTCTGGCAGACCCCGATACCGGTGAGGTCATTATCAAGCAAGGTGAGCGCATCACCGAAGCGATGCTGCCCGCGATTGCTAAACTCAACCGGGCTTCCATCTTTGTGACCCCGTTTGTTTCCGATGAGATTGAATATCTTTCTGCGGACGCCGAAGATAAATTTGTCATTGCTCAGGCCAACACCCCGTTGAATGAGCATCGCGAATTTGCGGTCACGCGGGTTACCTCTCGCTACCACTCAGACTTCCCGGTAACTACCCCGGACAACGTTAACTATATGGACGTTGCACCGCAT
>JAJUJY010000096.1 GCA_029265085.1 Chloroflexota bacterium | reverse complement strand
TGGGTGTTGGCTAAAGTGGATGCCAGTAAACCAATACCCAACCCGGAAAGTAAAAATAATCCTGATAAGCCTAATAGGAGAGCCAGGTCACCACGAATTGGCATGCCAAACAATAACGAACCCAACATGAGTACTTCTAGAGTGTTTAGAAAAGCGATCAAAATATATGGGATGATTTTGCCAACAATCAATTCCCAGGGACGGATGGGTGTAACAATGAGTTGTTCAATTGTTCCACGTTCCCGTTCACGCACAATCGCAGTGGCGGTGAGGATGGAAGTTAGTGCATAGAGGATCTGGCCAATCACCCCTGGAACCATGAAATACGCACTGATCAGGTCCGGGTTGTACCAAATCTGCGAGCGGATTTCGACCGGTAAACGGGTGGCGCGTACCTGTCCGCTGGCATTCCGCCGATCCGCCTGGATTTTCGTGGCATGCGCCTGTCCAATTAGTTGGGCAGCTGATAGGGCAGTAGATGCTACGGTTGGATCGGAACCGTCTAAGATGAAAGCGACTTCCGCTGAACCGCCGCTATTGATCTGTTCTGAATAATTCGGAGGGATGATTATGCCTGCCCTGGCCTGTCCATTGTCGATCAAATTTGCTAATTCTTCTACAGAATCCACCTCATATGTTATTGAAAAATAGTCAGCAGCCTTGTAAGCATCCAATAACTGCCTTGCGGCTGTACCGTGATCCTGGTCAAAGACAGCCAGGGGAACGTTGCGTACATCGTTGGTCGCGGCGTAGCCCAACATCAGCAATTGGATGATGGGAATCCCCAAGACCAATGCCAATGTGCGTGGATCACGCAATATCTGTATAAATTCCTTGCGGATGAGCGAAAATAATCGAATACTCACTGCGCACCTCTTTTTAGGATGCCGTGCAAATAAATATCGATAAAGTAATCCAGGGCATTTTGGTTAAATTCAGCCGGGGTGATTGGAAGATTCGCCATTAACATTTCTGTGAAATAGAAGGCGATAAATGTCCCGATCATTGAGCGAACTAGTATTGGAATTGGGATATCCCGCAAGCCTGTCCCTTCCATCTGTTGGATGCGCTGGGCAATTCCAACAATTTGAGGAAATATCCGTTGGAATAATTCATTCATATGCGCGCTGCGAAATTCAACCATTTCAATAAACATCAATTTGATAAAATCCTGCCGTGTTTCCATGGATTTCAGCAATCGGGATGCGCCGTCCCGCAGCATCGATTCGGTCGTATCGCCAGTAGCTTCTAAGAATACGGGCAGAATTTCGCGGTACGGATGGCGTTCCAGCAAGGCATCTCGAAAAATTTCTTCTTTGTTCGCGAAATGATTGTAAATACCACCCAGGGCAATGTTGGCTTGTTTGGCTATCTGGCGCATAGAAGTGCCGTGGTAGCCTTGTTCAATGAAAAGCTCAATCGCGGCGTGCAAGATGATCTGCCGGGATTGTTCGCTTTTGCTTGGTAGTGATTCAAACTCCATCGTCTTGTTGGTCCCCAAAAACCAATTAACGAACGAACGTTCGTTCATTTATTAATTATTGTAGATCAATTGTTTGCTTTGTCAAGCAGGTCTTTTGCAGCAGAAAAAAATAGTCGGCTGATTTGTTTCAGCCGACTTTCTTTACCGTATAACCGCGAGCTTTCAACTCGGCCACCAGCACATCGCGGTGGTCACCCTGGATTTCTATTACCCCATCTTTGATGGTTCCCCCGGTACCGCAGCGCCGCTTCAAGTCGGCTGCCAGTTTTTTTAATGATTCCTCGTCCATTGATAAACCGGTAACCAGACTGACTATTTTCCCGCCGCGCCCTTTGCTCTCTCGGCCTACCCGCACAATGCCGTCACTGCTGGTGGGGGCAGATTTTTTCTTGCAAATACAATCCGCAACCGGCTTCTGGCAATTTGGGCAGATGCGGCCGGATTCGGTGGTATAGACAGTGCGTGATTCAGAAGGTCGAGTTGGCATAAATATTCCTCATTCGAATTTTACCTTAATGAGTTGATCTATTTCCTGAATATTTATGAAGTGGTTGGCTAATCTTCATATTCAATGAATAAGATTGTCACCATTTCGATGGATAACTATCCCCAATCAGCTTAACTGGATTGTTTTCACCTGTCTGATTCAGTTAAAATGATTGGGTAGCTTTCACATATCAATTTCATATTCTTTCCCACGGAGGATACCTCATGCAAAATGGCATAACGCCTTTTTTTGCTCCCAAGGGAGTAGCCATTATTGGCGCATCAGCCAGCCCAAACAAATTAAGTTTTGGTATTTTGCGGAATATGACTCTCTATGGGTTTGAGGGGGGGATCTACCCGGTAAATCCAAAGGCAGATGAAATCCTGGGATTGAAATGTTATGTTGATGTTGCCAGCGTTCCAGATCCGGTGGACCTGGCGGTGGTTGTGCTGCCTGCGTTGAGTATTCCAGAAGTGCTGAAAGCTTGTGGCGATCGCGGTATCAAGGCGGTAACGATCATCTCAGGCGGATTCAAAGAGGTAGGTGAAGGCGGCGCTGATTTGGAAAAAACCTGTGTTGAGATTGCCAAAGGCTACGGCATGCGCCTGATCGGTCCGAACTGTGTTGGCACATTGGACCTTTATACCGGCTTGAATACGACCTTCATCCAGGGTGTGCCGGATAAAGGCGGCATTGGTTTTGTCTCGCAATCTGGGGCGGTGGCAGGCGGCGTGGTGGACTATATCCGCGGCAAAAAGGTCGGTTTCTCTAATTTTTCCAGCCTGGGCAATGAGGCGGATATCACCGAAACAGATGTGATTGAATATCTGGGCAGCGATCCGAATACGCGGGTAATTGCTGCATATGTTGAAATGATTAAAGATGGGCGGCGATTTATTGATATTTGCCAGAAGGTTACGCCGCAAAAACCCATCGTGCTGCTGAAAGCAGGCCGCACCAGCGCAGGTGCGCGGGCGGTTTCTTCGCATACCGGTTCGCTGGCTGGTTCGCATGCCGCCTACCAGGCTGCTTTTGTCCAAAGCGGTGTGATCGAAGTTGATACTGTCACCGATTTGTTTGATCTTTCGATTGCGTTGGATTACCAGCCCTTACCCAAAGGCAGCCGTACTGCGATTATCACCAATGCAGGCGGACCAGCTGCATTAGCCTCAGACGCTTTGGCAAATTCTGGGATGGTCATGGCCGATTTGACTGCCGAAACCAAAGCTGCACTACGTGGTTTCTTGAATCCATCAGCGCAGGTGGATAATCCAGTGGATATGTTGGGTGGGGCTGAGCCGCACGAGTATGGACAGGCGCTCAAGCATGTTTTGGCAGACCCCAACGTGGATTGCGCGATTGCTATCCTTGTCCCGCAAGCCCTGGTGAATCCGGTAGAGGTTGGGCGGCAGGTCAGCCTGGCTGCACAAGATAGCGGCAAAACCGTGGTCTCCTGTTTAATGGGTGAATATAGTGTTGGCGAGGCGCGCCAGTTGCTGCATGAGAATCATGTGCCTATGTACCAATTCCCGGAGACGACAGGCCGCGTGCTGGGCGCAATGCTGCGCTACAGCCAATGGCGCGATAAGATGGTCTCCGGTAAGTTTGAGCTTACCGGTGTGGATCAGGCAGCAGCAAAATTCGCTTTGCAGGCTGCCGGTGAAGAAAATACATTAGGGGAGGCCCATACCCGTCCCCTGTTTCAGGCGTATGGTATTCCCGTTGTAGCCGGAAAAGAAGCGCACAGCGCGGAAGAAGCTGCAGCAGCAGCCACACAGATCGGCTTCCCGGTGGTGATGAAAATCGTCTCTCCGGATATTTTGCATAAATCAGATGTGGGCGGGATTAAACTTAACCTGGGGGATGTTCAGGCTGTAGAGCAGGCTTACCGGCAATTAATGAATGATATTCACGCTCGGATGCCGGAAGCGCGCCTGGAAGGTGTTTTGGTAGAAGCGATGGCACCCAAAGGCCAGGAAGTGATTGTTGGCATGCGCCGCGATCCCAATTTTGGTCCGTTGATGATGTTTGGCCTGGGCGGCATTTATGTGGAATTGTTCAAGGATGTTTCATTCCGGGTGGCACCGTTTGGCCGTGAGGAAGCCCTGGCAATGATTAAACAAACCCAGGCAGGCCGATTGTTGACCGGTTTCCGCGGTTCGAAACCGGCTGATCTGGATGCTGTCGTAGATTGTATGTTGAGACTCAGCCAACTGGCGTTGGATTTCCCCGAAATTGAGGAAATGGAAGTCAATCCATTATTGGTCCTGCCGGAGGGGCAGGGCGCACTGGCTTTAGATGCACGTGTGATCAGGAGATAAATTCCAATGAAGCGATTGTTATCGGGAAATGAAGCAGTTGCACGGGCTGCCTGGGAGGCTGGCTGCAAGGTTGGGTCAGGTTATCCGGGCACGCCCAGTACGGAGATTATGGAAACTTTTGCCCAGTATCCTGATGTGTATGCGGAATGGGCGCCGAATGAAAAAGTAGCTTTGGATGCGGCGATTGGAGCCGCTTACGCTGGCCGGCGGGCTATCTCTACAATGAAGCATGTCGGCGTGAATGTGGCTGCGGATGCCTTTTTCTATGTCGCGATGACGGGGATTGAGGCTGGTTTGGTGATTGTTTCTGCGGATGATCCCTCAATGCATTCTTCACAAAATGAACAGGATAACCGCCAGTTTGCCAAATTCGCGCGTATTCCATGTGTTGATCCTGCGGATTCTCAAGATGCGCATGATCTGACCATCGCTGCTTTTGACATCAGCGAGCAATTTGATACACCGGTCTTACTGCGCATGACTACCCGTGTCTGCCATACCAGTACCCCGGTAGAACTTGGTCCACAGCGCGAGAACCTGCCAGAACCCAAAAGATACCCACGCAACCTGCCAAAGTATGTGATGGTTCCAGCCAATGCACGCCGCCGCCATCCGGTCATTGAACACCGGATTGAGGAACTGGCCGCCTTTGCGGAAACTTTCCCGCTGAATCGGGTTGAATGGCGTTCAAAGAAGCTCGGTATTATTGCTGGCGGGGTTGCTTACCAGTATGCGCGTGAAATTTTCCCGGATGCCAGTGTTTTGAAACTAGGTATGGTGTATCCACTGCCGCGTAAAATGATTGCCGATTTTGCTGCCCAGGTTGACAAGGTGATTGTCCTGGAAGAGCTGGATCCTTTCATTGAGGATCAGGTACGCTTGATGGGAATTCAGCTGTATGATGCGGCTGAGTTTTTACCCCAACCAGTGGAATATCCAATGACCAAATCTGTATTTTCACTGTTTGGCGAATTGGATCCTGCTTCGGTGCGGCGCAGTGCGGCTGCTGCTGGATTATTGCCGAAATTAGACCTTCCGCAAGCAACATCAATTGACCTGGAATTACCCAACCGCCCGCCGGTGCTTTGCCCTGGCTGCCCACATCGCGGCGCTTTTTATGTTTTGAGCAAGCTGGGCGTCCCGGTGAATGGTGATATCGGCTGTTATACCCTGGGGCTGACCCCACCGTTGAATGCCATGCACACGACCGGCTGTATGGGCGCATCGATTGGCGTTGCGCATGGCGCGGCCATTGCCGGCGACAAAGAGCGGCATGTGGCTGTGATTGGTGATTCTACTTTCTTCCATACGGGTGTTCCTGCGTTGATAAACGTGGCTTACAACCGTTCTAATGTCATCACCATTATCATGGATAACCGTGTAACTGGTATGACTGGACACCAGGAAAATCCCGGCACAGGAAAAACGCTGCAGCGGAAAGATACCATAACGTTGGAACTTGAACCCCTGGTGCGCGCCTGCGGCATCCAGCATGTTAAGACAATTCCGGCGTACGAAGTGGAAGAAATAGAGAAAACAATCAAAGAGTGGATGAAGATGGATGAGCCGGCTGTGTTAATCACCCGTGAGGAGTGCGCCCTGCTGCCATCGGCGCGCTCTAGATGGGTGCCGCTAGAAGTAATCGAAGAGAAATGCAACGGATGTACGATGTGTTTCCGGATTGGTTGTCCGGCAATTCTTAAGTCTGAGGAATTGGATCCCAAATATAACCGCCCGTTAGCTCAAATTGATCCATTATTGTGCACTGGCTGCGAGATTTGCGCCCAGGTTTGCCCGCGGGATGCGATTATGTTCCGTTCCCAAATCCATGACCATCAAAAAGAAAATTAGGAGGGTGTGATGGAACCAAATGCGATTAATTTTGTGTTGGTTGGTGTCGGCGGACAGGGAACTATTCTGGCGTCTGATGTATTGGCTGAACTGGGGCTGAAGTTAGGGTATGATGTCAAGAAAGCTGAAATTCACGGGATGTCGCAGCGGGGCGGCAGTGTGATTTCCCATGTGCGTTGGGCTGAACAGGTGTTTTCCCCCATAATTTCCAAGGGACAGGCGGATGTTCTGGTTGCCTTTGAAAAATTAGAATCTGTACGCTTCCTGGATTTGCTCAAACCGTGTGGAATTATCCTGGTCAATGATTACAGCATTGAACCAGTTACCGTGACATCGGGAACTTCTACGTATCCGGAAGATGCAGTGATCAACGAGACTCTGGAAAAAGTAACTGCACATGTGCATTGGGTGAAAGGTGTGGAGCTTGCCGAAGGTTTAGGAAATGCTCGCGCTGCCAACGTGGTGCTTTTAGGTGCTCTGGCAGGATTGTTGAATCTGGATACCAGTGCCATGGATGAAATTTTGAAGTTGCGAGTGCCGCCCAAATATCTTGCCTTGAATCAAAAAGCATTTCAGGCAGGTTGGCAGGCTGTCCAGCCGTAAATCACTTGATTCTTAAAGACTATAATCATGTGAAAATTTTATTTTGGGAGGATCCATGACACAGCGATTTGAACACTGCCGGTTAGTTGGGAATCGTATAGTTTATCTCGGCCGGGATGGCATGTTTGAGGACCGGGTTGACCGTTCGATGAGCGAATTTACTGCCTGGGACTTTTTAGAAAAGGAAGGTTGGGAATTGGTCGCTGTAGTGCCAAGTAAAGAAGGCCAACCTATCGCATATTTCAAACGTCCGTTTATCAAACAAAATTAACCGGCAGCATTTTCTCCGGTTGGGTGTGAATTCGTACTTTTGCTGGTCAGGGGCAGGGTGAATGTAAATACTGCTCCCTGGCCAGGTTTTGATTCAACCTGGATTGTACCTCCGTGTGCCAGAATGATTCCACGAGCGATGGCTAATCCCAATCCAGAACCGCCAGTTGCCCGATTGCGGGATTTCTCCCCACGATAAAAACGTTCGAACACAAAAGGTAAATCTTCCTGCCCTATGCCTTCTCCAGTGTCGCGGACTGCTACCTCAACAAGGCTGATTAACTTTTTGGCGTTAATCACAATACTGCCGCCAGGCGGGGTATGTCTTAATGCGTTGCTTACCAGGTTATCTAACACACGTCCAATCCGCGGAGCGTCCATCACCACGGAATCCAATCCTGGATCTACCGAACCAGATAGTTGCACACCTTGCCTGACCGAAATTTGTGAAAAGCTTTCAATCGTGTCTGAAATTAAATCTGACATCGCATTTGGTTGGCAGTCCAACCTCAAACCGCCTGCTTCCATTTGGGATATTTCAAATAAATCGTTGATGAGATTAGAAAGGGTGCGAATATCTCGTTGAGCAGTTTCCAGATAACGCCGGGTAGTTTGAGGATCTTCAACCAGACCATCTCCTAATGCTTCCAGAATTGCACGGATAGAAGTAAGTGGTGTGCGCAAATCGTGACTGACCCAGGCAATCAGGTCGCGCTGCAAGGTATCTAATTCGCGTTTTTTTTGTTCAACCACTTCAAGTTGAACGGCCATTTCATTGAATGTTTGTGCCAGAGAGGTCATTTCGTCTTGCCCTTTGACGGGTACGCGTGCGGCAAGGTCGCCATTTTGAATCTTCCGAGCCGCCTGCCCAATCTGTATTATCCGGTCGTTTAATGCTTCGGTCAGAAAATATCCAACTGTTACGGCTATTCCGGAGGCAAAGACTAACAAAACGGTTGCTAATAATAAATCATGTTGGCTGGCAAACATCATCCGGGCTGTTACCCAGACATTGAAAAACACCAATGCCCCTGCCAATAAATACCCACCAATCAGTGTCCAACGGATGTGTGGTGAGCGATAGATCCAGCCCAGCCGGTAAGCCAGGTATGTTGCCAGCGCCGAAATCAAAGAAGTTACGCCCATCAGAACGAGCATGAGCGTAAATTCTTTTAGTGGAGGGTGCATTAAAAGCAGAAATAGTCCTAACCCAACCGCCAGCGGTAAGAGAACACTTAATAGATAACGCAGCAGAGCAGGAGATTTTTTGTGTGTGACCGCTTGGGTGTACATGTTCACCTCATGGTTCAAATTTATAACCTACACCCCAGACAGTTACCAGATGGCGGGGCTGAGCGGGGTTTGGTTCAATCTTTTCTCTCAACCGCCGAATGTGGACCGTTACGGTTCCAGGGTCGATGTAATCAGAAAGTCCCCAAATGTTTTCTAATAAATGGTCACGGGTGAAAACCTGGCGTGGATGACGAGCGAGATGATAAATCAGGTCAAATTCTTTGGCTGTCAAACTGATTTCTTCTCCTTGGAGAGTGATCTGTCGTGTGATTGGATTAATGACCAGATCGTCAAAGGATAAGGTTTGGTCATTTAATTCATTCAGTTGGGCGCTTGTGCGGCGTAAAACTGCCCGAACCCGGCTGACCAATTCTTGCGGACTGAATGGTTTGGTAACATAATCATCGGCACCAATTTCCAAACCGGCAATCCGGTCAGCTTCTTCACTGCGTGCAGTTAACATAATAATTGGTACATCACTGCGGGTGCGGAGCCAATTGGTTATTTCAATCCCACTTGCACCAGGAAGCATTAAATCCAGAATTACCAGCAGAGGAATTTGTTTCTCAAGAGCTGATATGGCTTCCTGGCCGTTTTGTATGACCAGAACCTGGTATCCTGCCCGGCGTAAATACAATGAAACTACTTCTCCAACACTTGGTTCATCTTCGACAACCAGGATGGTTTTCTCGTTCAAGCGAATCTCCTTGCAAACATATCTTTGGATTGATTCAAGTGTACAGCATTTTCCATGCAGGTTTGAGGTATGCGGTTATATCTCCGCTGGAGAATTATCCTGTTTTCGTGGGAGCTTAATCGAACGCCTTTGAATCCGTTGGCGTAATTGAATAATGCCTTTGCGGATGAAAGGAATGCGGATGATTAGAAGAATGGTTAAAACCACTCCGGCCAAAAGTGGTTTCCATATGTCACCTTGTAAAGTGAACAGATCACCTTTGACTACCCAGGCAACATGTAAAACCACCATGAACCCTGCCAGATAAACCAGCCGGTGCAAACGCTTCCAGTTTTTCCCCATTTTTTTCATCCACCAACGCCAGGAGGTTAAGGCGAGCGCTGTCAGAATTATTAATCCAGCCAAACCCGCCAATAGATAGTTTTTCTCGCGGAATTCTGGGATGATTTGGGCTATATTAAACCCAAAATCCAAACCAATAAAGATCATGTAGTGGATGAATGCATAAAGGAATGCGTATAGACCTAATGGGCGGCGAAACTTTAGGACTTGTGACCACCCCGTGATGGTATTTATGGGGGTGCAGGCCAGTGATAGCAAGAGCAAAATGATGGCTGTGTCACCGGTACGTTGGGTGGCAGCCTGAATTGGATTGATCGTCAGGTTATCGGTGAGTGCATTAACCCCCAGTACAACCAGGGGTATTAATGACCCTATATGGACCGCAATTTGAAAGATGGAGCCTTTTTTCATCTCAATAATTTTTCCTCAAATCCAGGCCAGTATACAGGCTGCTAACCTGGCCTGCATACCCGTTGAAAAGGAGTGTATCCCGGCGGCCAGATTCACCAATACGCCGCTCAGTGGCCTGTGACCAGCGCGGATGGGAAACCTCTGGATTTACATTCGCATAAAATCCATATTCATCTGGAGCAATGGTTGACCAGAAGGTAGTTGGCATTTCTTCAACTAATTCGATTTTTACGATTGCCTTGGCAGATTTAAACCCGTATTTCCAGGGAACCGCCAGTCGAAACGGTGCGCCGTTTTGAGTCGGAATGGTTTTTCCATACAGTCCAGTTACCATTAATGTGAGGTCATTGAGGGCTTCATCCAATCGCAGTCCCTCGGTATAAGGATATGGGTAAAAGCTGGAGCGCTGCCCGGGCATATTGTCTGGGTCATAGATCGACGTGAATTTTACATATTTCGCGCTTCCCATCGGCTCTACTTCGTTAAGGAGTTTAGCAAGTGGAAAACCCAGCCAGGGAATCACCATCGACCAGCCTTCAACGCAGCGCAAACGATAAATCCGTTCTTCCTGGGGGAATTTGAGGATATCTTCAATGGCATACGTTTTAGGGCGGTTGACCAGCCCACTTACCTCAACCTGCCAGGGGCTGGTTGGAAAATCTGCAGCCATTGGAGCAACTTGCTCTTTATCCACGGTAAATTCATAATAATTGTTGTAATTGGCGATCTGTTTATAGGTATTGGCTGGGTCACCAAGTTCATCTTTTAATACTGTGGTGGAATCAGTCCCTGCATCAACATTCGAATTCTCCAGGTCATTTGGATCTGGAGTAACCCCACAGGCAGCTAAAAGGGCACCTGCCCCTGCCAGGGCGGCGTATTTCATAAATTCCCTGCGGGACTTATAAAGTGGTTCAGGGGTTATCTCTGAAGATGGAATATCATTTTTCCAGATTTTTTTCATGTTCTTTTACCTCAATCAATTATCTCTTCCAATAAAGCTTTAATTGCCAGCTCGGTTTGGACATAATTCCCTTCGCCAATTTGCTTATAGCGAATATGTCCCTGTTTATCAATCAAGTACAGGGTAGGCCAGTATAGATTTTGATATGCTTGCCAGGTTTTGCCATCATTGTCTTGTGTCACAGGGTACTTGATTTCGTACTGGTTAATCGCGTCCTTGAGGTTTTCTAAATCTTTCTCGTATGAAAACTCAGGGTAATGGTTCCCAATCACGATCAGACCGTCATCTTTATATCTGGCATGCCATTCTTTTAAGTAGGGTATGACATTTTGACAGTTTTTGCAACCAAATGTCCACATTTCTAGCAAAACGACTTTCCCTTTTAAATCAGAAATTCTTAAGGGTGAATCTGTATTTAACCAGGTCTCATTGGTTAATTCAGGGGCGATTCCAAAATCAGCTAATTTCGGAAAACTTCCCTGGGCGTTGGACTCAAACAGGGTTGATTCTGACCCCGAGCGATTCTTCTCTGTTGGAAAAATAGTCTTGCAGCCCGCCAGACCGAATAGAAAAATTAAAATCCACCAGTATTTCATAAGCCATCTCCGATTTACTTTATTATGAAATAGTGTAGGGTGGAAATATTAAAAGGTTCCAAAAAATTTATTACGAAAAGATTACGAAAATACGGGATTGTTCATATTCCCGTAAGCATTTTTTAAAACTAAGTTAATTTTTAATTTGGATAATAAAGCTAATTCTAATCAAGATTACGGAGGAAGATGATGAAATATAGCCGAAAAATTTCGATAGTTCTATTAATGCTTGCGGTGGTTCTGGCGGGTTGTTCAGCGCAGGCTAATTCACAGAAAAACGTGATGATGGAAGAAAAACCTGCGTCCGGTGCAATGATGGAAAAAACATCAGCACCTGTTATGGAAAAATCTGAAGAAGCAATGATGGATAAAACCGCGGAGCCGATGGAAAATAAACCAACTTCAGAAATGAGCGAAGACAAGATGATGTCTGATCTTCCTGCATGGTATAAGGCAGAATTGGTTAATGTCAACACGGGTGAATCTTTCACGATCGAGGCACTTAATGGCAAAGTGATCCTTGTTGAAACGCTGGCTCAATGGTGTTCCAATTGCTTAAAACAACAAAACCAGGTGAAGGCTCTCCATGAAATCCTTGGTGATCGTGAAGATTTTGTCAGTATTGGGTTGGATATCGATCCCAATGAGGATGCAGATGCATTAAAAGAGTACACCACGCGCAATGGCTTTGATTGGATCTATGCTGTTTCGACTGAAGATGTCTCTCGGGAGCTTAGCCAATTATATGGCGCGCAATTTCTCAACCCGCCTTCAACACCAATGTTGATCATTGATCGTAAAGGCGAGGCTCATCCACTTCCGTTTGGTATAAAATCTGCGGACGAATTATTGAAAGCATTACAACCTTTCCTGGATGAAAATATGTAGTCATTTTTGTTTCCAGTCGCGGAATCTATTCCCCGGATTCCGCGACTGTTATGGAGTAGCGCTATGATGTTTGAATCTGTAATTACCTCATTGACGATAGGATTATTGGCAACAACCAGCCCTTGTGTGTTTCCTTTATACCCTGGATTTTTGGCTTACCTGAGCGGCGGCCAGGAATCGTTAAAAAATAGTAAGGGACGCTATGCGCTTGGTTTTATTGTCTTGGCTGGAGTTTTAACCATGATGTTGGCTTTGGGAGCCCTGATTGCGGCTTTGTCCGTTTCTATTGGTTCCGCCTTGTCTGTGGTTATTCCCCTGGCGGACCTGGTCATCATTATTTTGGGCATCATGCTGCTATTGAACATTAATCCCTTCAAGACACTTCCCCAAATCCAGATTCCAGTCCTGTCCAATCCATATATTAATGCCTATCTATATGGCCTACTTTATGGACCGATTGCACTGCCTTGTTCAGGTCCATTAGTGGTTAGTATCTTTGCATTATCGTTATCGGCAGGGGAATTATTATCCCAGTTGTCTGTTTTTCTTTGGTTTGGTTTGGGATTCGGTTTGCCACTGTTGGTGTTGTCTTTCCTTGCGGGTGGTGCACAACGTTGGATTACGCGCTTTTTCGCTCGCCATTCAACTTGGGTAAACAGGGTTAGTGGATTGTTACTGTTGGGAATCGGTATTTATGACCTGGCAATTAATTGGGATTTAATTCGGATGGGATTGTTTTAAGAAAAAACCACCCCGAGAGAAATTTTCTCTCGGGGTGGAAATGATGATTGACTGAGCGGTTAATTCTTGCTGAATATCCCTAACAGGATCCCAACGCCAGCCAGAATGAGCAGAATTGGGGTCAGTAAATTCCAGGAAATTCCAAGCAAAGCGACAACACCTACCCCTAATGCCATCAATCCAAAGGTAGCCAACCCAACCGCAGCGCGATTGAAACGGCCAACGCCAATCGTGACGACAACCGCATTGACAAATGCCCCAAATGCCGGAATTAAGATAGCGATGGCCCACCATTTATAAGGGGTGATGATCGATTGAACTTCCAGCCAATTTAAGTTGTCTGCCAGAAAGCCAAACCCGAGGTAGATTACACCTAAGCCAAGCCAGGAAAGCAAACCTGCCACCCCAACCACATTCTTGCCTAATTTCTCCTGTGGACCATGTAAGCCATTCAAAAACATAGAAAAACCGGGTACGATGACCATTAATGGCCACCAATATGTCCAATCCAGGCCAAACATGAACATGAGCGCAACCGTGAGGACTACTAATCCGCCGCCCAGGCTGCCGCGGACAGCGGCATTAAACCGGCCAGATTTTTGGAAAGCAAAAAAGGCGGTGCTGAGCGAGCCAATGGCTGGGATGAGAATGAAGATTGCCCACCAGTTAAATTGTTCTCCAACATATCCAAGCCGCTGTGCAATTAAGATTGCACCAACAAAAATAAGAACCAATCCCCACCAGGCTCCGCTGCTGCGAAAACGGCGGGGTTTTTCTTCTTGAGGAAAATTATCTTCTTGATTCATACATTCCATCCTTATCCTGAAAAGCTTAATTCATTAATAGCGTATCACAAAACATGATTGTGCGATTCTATAAATTATTCCTTGTTTATTATGTACGGAACTTGGGGAAGAAAGTTGCACAATCGGATAAATAGCAATTAAAACACCAAACGCCCGGGTGAGGGGGGCACCCGAACGTTTGGCTTTTTTATTTTAACACACTCCTTCTCAGGTTGCAATGAAATTGATTAAAAAATATCGATATTTTTTAAAATTTTGTCCCTGGTAATCAATTGACGGGTAGATAAGCCCATGCTATATTATGGACAACCTGTACTTATTCATTTTATTCACGGGTAATTTGCAAAATTGATCTCCCAACTGGTTCAAAGATGCTCTATCATCGCATGGGGTCCATCTAAATTGACTATGTTGAAGATTCAATGGTTAGGTCAGGAATGACATTTGATTATCCACTCATCATTGAAAACCTTTCATTTCGATATCGCAGCCGCACTGAAACTGCTA
This sequence comes from Chloroflexota bacterium, assembly GCA_029265085.1. The sequence goes on along the minus strand of JAJUJY010000096.1, from coordinate 2,262 downwards.
TCCGGAATATCAACCTGAAAATTGGCTCTGGACAGGTTGTATTAATTGCTGGAGCAAGCGGCTGCGGCAAGACGACACTGGCTCGTTGTATTAATGGCCTTATTCCGCGCAGCTATAAAGGAGAAATGACCGGTAAGATTTATTTACACGGCCAGGATATTTCTACACTCTCTTTAGCAAAGATTTCCCAATATGTTGGTACGGTTCTGCAAGATCCAGAGCGGCAAATTTTAGGAACCAAAGTGCAGAATGAAGTCGCCTTTGGGCTAGAGAACCTGGGCATCCCGCGCGAGGAGATCAAGCAAAGGATTGATGCTGCCCTGGAACGGTTACGTATCCCGCATTTAAGAGATCGCGAAACGTTCAACCTTTCTGGTGGTGAAAAACAAAAAGTGGCTTTGGCTGGTGTATTAGCAATGCAGCCAAGCATTTTGCTTTTGGATGAACCGTTAGCCAGCCTGGATCCTGCCAGTGCAATGGAAGCATTGGAATTAATTCGCCGTCTGGCAGACGAGGGTATGACGGTATTGATGGTTGAACACCGGGTTGAGGATGTTTTGCGTATTCATCCGGAGCGTGTTCTTTTCATGAAAGATGGCGAAATTCGATACGATGGTATTCCGGATGGTTTGGTGGAGCGGGTGGATTACCATGAAGTAAAATTGCCTGCCCCGATGATTGTCGAGTTGGCTAAAAAAGACGAACCACCGCCAGTCTTTAAACCGCTGCCATCGGCTGCCAACCAAAGCCCGGTTCCATTGGTGGAATTTCGCGATGTGGTCTTTGGTTACGAGTCTGGTCGTGAAGTACTGCATGGGGTGAATCTGAGTATTCAGCGTGGAGATATCATCGCAGTTCTCGGACCAAACGGCGCAGGTAAAACGACATTGGTTAAACATGCCATCGGGTTATTGAAACCCAAAAAAGGGCAGGTTTTGGTTAATGGCAAAGACACCCATGATTTAAGTGTGGCTGAAATTGCCAATACCCTGGGATATGTGTTCCAAAGTCCAAGCCATATGCTCTTTGCGCCGACGGTTGCGCAGGAATTGGCATTTGGCCCTACGAACTTAAAACATACTCCTGAAATGATCCAACAAGAAGTGGCTCAAGCGATTGAAATCGTCAACCTTAAAGGCTTTGAAGGTCGCCCGCCATTGGCCATGTCTTTTGGGCAGCAAAAAAGAGTCAGCATTGCGGCAATCCTGGCGATGCGTTCGCGTATTTTGGTGATGGATGAACCGACAGCCGGGCAGGATTATAAGAACTATATGGAGTTCATGAATTCCATTTTGCAGCTGCCCAGCTTTGAGGCGATATTATTTATTACCCATGATATTGATATGGCTGTAATTTATGCCAACCGGGTGTTGATGGTAAATCAGGGAACTGTGGTGGCGGATGGTAAACCGCAGGACGTTTTGAAGGATTACCAGAAGCTGAAAGATTCGCGACTGGTTCCGACATCTTTATTGGATACGAACCTTAAACATATTGAACAGACGCAACGATTTATGAGTGCTGAAGCTCTTGCTCATATTCTGAGCTGAGCCAAAGCGGTAGTCGAACTTTTCCAATTCATTTTGCAGTCTCGGAAGGAGTGTTCTCCGAGGAAAATTATTCATTTCATCACTGGAGGTGGAAATGGATCGGAAGTTGCTCTCAGTTTTGTTGTCCCTGGTTGCGGTTTTGGGTTTCTTTCTGGCGATTGTTTTTATCGGCGGAATGATTAACCCATCGCTCCAGCTCGACGAGACCGGTGTGCTGCGTTTTGTATTTGTCGGCATCGGCTTGTTGATTGTGTTCATTGTCTATTGGCTGACTCGTTCCAGTAAGATTTGGGAAGTAGGCACCCGTGAGGTCGTCTATATGGCGATTGGCGCGGCTTTGTATGCCATCCTTTCCTTCATATTCAATGGGACGGTCTTTGCAGTGCCGTCAGTCAGTCAGGTGGCGCTGCGCCCTGCAGTTGCCATCCCGATGTTCTTTGGGTATGCCTTTGGCCCGGCGGTGGGGTTGTTCACTGGGGCGGTTGGCAATATGTTTGGTGATGCATTGACTGGTTTTGGCCTTTCTCCGCAGTGGAGTGTTGGTAATGGTCTGATCGGTATGATCTCCGGCATGGTTATGCTGTTTAAAGACCGCAAAAAGAGCATTGATACCGTCTTGATTATCAGCTTTGTTTTGGCAGCAGCAGCGACCATAATTTTCTTTGTCAATCGCAATGTCCCCAATATGCTTTTCTTTGATCCTGAGAACAAT
>JAJUJY010000119.1 GCA_029265085.1 Chloroflexota bacterium | reverse complement strand
ACGCAGATATGAATATCATCATGAATTCCGATGGGGAATTCATTGAAATACAAGGAACTGCCGAAAAAACCACCTATTCACGAAATACTCTCAATAACTTATTGGATCTTGCTGAGAATGGTATTCGGCAATTGATTACAATGCAGAATTCTGTCATCCATCAATATTTTTCTTCACAAGGGTAAACAATTTTTTTGCAATTCGCATATTTCTTAGTATAATTATCTTGATTAAAAATATTTTCAACGGATTTGAAATATGCGTACCTCAAAAAGAAAACAATCCAATTCAACTTTACCCTTAATTATGATCGGCGTTGGAGTCATTTTGATAATCGTTTTTCTGGCGATTCGATTATCGACTGGTGAAAATCAAGCACAATCCTCCAACACCCCATCTACTGCATCAGATATCCCCTTTCCCGAAATTGCCAGGGTCTCACTCTCGGATGCAAAAAGCGCTTTGGATAACCAATCTGCTGTTTTCCTCGATGTTCGTGACGCCGAATCATTTGCGGCCGGGCATATTGAAGGGGCAGTAAACATCCCATACGCTGAATTGCAAAATCGGTTGTCTGAGTTAGATCCCAATCAATGGATAATAACCTATTGCACCTGACCGGCTGAAGAATCCAGCGCCCGTGCGGCGTCTTTATTACTGCAAAATGGATTCAAAAAAGCCAATCCAATTTTAGGTGGATTTGCAGCCTGGAATAACGAGGGATACCCGATAGCCAAATAAAAATCATCACGGTTTTGAATAAAGTGGATGGTTGAAGAAAAGATGTATTTGGTATAATACTCGTTGTAAGAGATATTAGCCATTTTATATCTGGTAAAAGAGACGGGGAAGAGACCTTCCCAGGCACCGAAGGGGCAAAATTAAACATCAGCTTGTTTAATTGAATCTCTCAGGTAAAAGGACCCCGTTTCCATCCACCTCTGGAAAGCTTTCCAGCACCCAAGGAGCAAACCTTGATCCTATCAAGGTGAATCTCACAGGTTCCGCAACAGAGGGCACACGTGCTAACTGCGTGTGCCTTTTGCAATTTTTAACCATGTTCATAATCCCCAGGAGGTAAACCCATGAGTGTCCCAACCAATTTCAAATATACAAAGTCTGATGAATGGGTCAATGTAGAAGGCAGCATTGCCAAAATCGGCGTAACCGATTACGCACAAGGTCAATTATCTGATATCGTCTATTTTGAATTCAAAGTTGATCCTGGTGACATAATCAAAAAAGATACTGTGATTGCCACCCTGGAATCGGTGAAAGCAGCTGCCGATGTCAATTCGCCCGTTTCCGGCAAAATCGTGGAAATCAACGAATCATTAACTGATGATTTTGAAAAAGTCAATTCCGATCCATTTGGAGCTGCCTGGATGATCAAAGTGGAACTTTCCAATCCAGCAGACCTGGATGGGTTAATGGATGCAGCCGCTTATGAAAAGTATTGCGAGGAACGAGGTCACTAATGTTCATTCCCCATACGGATCAAGAAAGGGAGGAGATGCTTCGGACGATCGGCGTTAAGTCGATTGAAGATTTATTTTGTTGTCTTCCCGATGCATACCGCTTCCCCAAGCTGAATCTTCCCCCCGCGCTGACCGAAATGGAAATTCTGGATCAGATCAAAGACCTGGCCCAGTACAATGAATCAACCCAAGACCTGATCTGTTTCTTGGGCGCCGGAGCTTATAACCATTACGTTCCAGCAGTTGTGGATAGCATAATCCGCCGATCTGAATTCTATACAGCCTATACTCCTTATCAACCAGAGGTTTCTCAGGGGACTCTGCAAGCGATTTTTGAGTTCCAAAGCTTAATCGCTAACCTCACGGGGATGGATGTGAGCAATGCCTCACATTATGATGGGGCAACAGCCGCAGCCGAAGCAGCAGTATTGGCATATCACCATTTTCGCGGAAAACGAACCAAAGTAATCGTTTCACCTGCGGTTAATCCCCAATACCGTGATGTTGTTCGCACCTACATGACTGGCTATGAAGGCGTATCTGTAGTTGGCGATGAATCAAATATCGACCCAATGAATTCGGACACACATATATTGGAGTTATTAGATACCAACACATCCATGGTATTTGTCCAATATCCGGATTTCTTTGGCCGTATTGTTGATTATGCATCCCTGGCTCAAAAAGTCCATGAGGCTGGTGCAATCTTGACCGTAGCTGTCAATCCAACTGCCTTAGGACTGCTTAAATCGCCCGGCGAATTTGGAGCTGATATTGTCGTAGGAGAAGGACAACCTTTAGGAATTCCTCTTTCCTTCGGTGGTCCGTATCTGGGTATCTTTGCGGCCAAAAAAGATTTTGTTCGCAAAATTGCCGGCCGACTGGTAGGTGAAACAACTGACGAAAAAGGTCGGCGTGGATATGTTTTAACCCTCACGGCGCGCGAGCAGCACATTCGCCGCGAAAAAGCCACCTCCAATATTTGCACAAATCAGGGGTTAATCGCCCTGGCTGCCACGGTATATATGAGTGCGCTGGGCAAAAACGGCCTTCGCCAGGTAGCTGAGTTATGCTATCAAAAAGCACATTACGCCGCCGAAGCCATTAATAAGGTCCCCGGCTTTAAAGTTGTTACTCCAGGGCCATTCTTCCACGAGTTTGTTGTTGAATGTCCAGCTCCGGCAAAAGACATCATCCAACACTTACTGGATCACGGAATCCTGGGTGGTTATGACTTGAGTTGTGATTACCCCTCTTTGGATAAGCATCTATTGGTTGCCGTAACCGAGACGAACCCGCGCGATGAAATTGACATCCTGTGTGATGTTTTGAAGGAGTTCTCCAATGACTGAGCCTACCATTTACGAATTATCTCAACCAGGCCGCATTGGGGTTCGTTTCCCTCAACCGGATGTACCCTTAACTGCGCTTCCTGAAGAATTCATTCGAAAAGATCTGCCCTTGCCAGAACTTTCCGAACTGGATGTTGTTCGCCATTTCACACACCTTTCAAAGAAGAACTATTCCATTGATGGCGGCTATTATCCATTGGGATCTTGTACGATGAAATACAATCCCAAGATTAACGAAGAAGCCGCGCGTTTGCCTGGATTTGCATTCACTCACCCCTTGCAGCCAGTCGAAACCGTCCAGGGCAACCTGGCTTTGATGTACGAGCTTCAGGAATATCTGAAGGAAATTTCTGGTTTCGCAGCCTGTTCCTTACAACCATCTGCCGGTGCGCAAGGCGAATTTACCGGGGTAATGATCATTCGCGCCTATCATCTTTCAAGAGGTGATGGAAAACGCAAAAAGATGCTCATTCCCGACTCCGCGCACGGAACCAACCCGGCCACATCGGCAATGAGCGGTTTTGAGGTTGTTCCCGTACCATCAGATGCTCGTGGTAATGTTGATCTGGATGCGCTGCGCGCAGTTTGCGACGATACAGTTGCTGGTTTGATGTTAACCAACCCCAATACTTTAGGGCTTTTCGATGAAAACGTCTTGGAAGTCAACAAGATTGTTCATGAAGCCGGTGGATTGGTGTATGGTGATGGCGCAAACCTGAATGCTTTGTTGGGCATTGCCCGGCCTGGTGACCTCGGCTTCGACATCATGCACATCAACCTGCACAAAACCTTTTCCACCCCGCACGGTGGTGGTGGTCCAGGTTCTGGACCGGTTTGTGTGGCACAACATCTGGCAGATTTCCTGCCAGGGCCTATCATTACCATCATTGAAGAAGGCTCAGAGGAAATTCCTCCAATGTTTGGTTATGAAATGCCGGCCAAGACAATGGGCCGTGTGAAAGCCTTTAACGGGCAATTTGGCATGATGGTTCGCGCTTACACGTACATCTCAATGCATGGGCCGGAAGGAATTCGAAATATTGCTGAATACGCAGTTTTGAATGCGAATTACTTGTTGGCGAAACTGCGTAACACCTATAAAGTTCCTTACGACAGAATTTGCATGCATGAATTTGTTTTGGAAGGCAAATGGGAAGATGCCCCGGAAATCCATGCTTTGGATATTGCCAAAAGATTAATGGATTATAACTTCCACCCACCAACAAACTACTTCCCATTGATTGTGCATGAAGCATTAATGATCGAGCCTACAGAAACTGAATCCAAACAAACTTTGGATGAGTTTGCTGATGCGATGATCAAAATTGCAGAAGAAGCACACACGAATCCCGAATTACTTAAACAAGCACCCCATCATACACCGGTTAGCCGTTTGGATGAAGTAAAAGCTGCGAAAGAATTAGTTCTTTGCTGTTGGATGCCTGAAAAATTATAAGTCACAAAATGCAAACAGCCGCTGGTACGCTCTAGCTCCAGCGGCTGTTTCTTATTAATTCATTATGGTTTGTTAGAGCGTAGAAAACTCCAGATTAACCACAGACCAAACAAAATCGAAGAAACAAAAGCCAACCCAAACACCCAATCACCCAAAGTTTGCCAGGCTTCCGGTTTATAAACAACCATTACTAAACCTAAAGCAATAATTGTCGCGGATAATAACATCGATAATGACAATCGATTCGTCATTTGCTGCATTTGGCGTGAAAATTTATGGATGATCTCCATATTTAAGTTTACTTCCAATTGTCCACGCTCAATTTTCCCCAAAATACGGTGCAGCCGCTGCGGCATTTCCATCCCCAGTTCAACACCATCTTGCATCGTTTGATTCATGCGCTCAACCATCATGGGTAATGAACGCTGCCGGGCTGCAAATTCCTGAATATAAGGCCGGGCAAATTCAAATATTTTTAATTCTGGACAAAGTGTTAAGCCTGTGCCTTCGCTGATCACAAAAGCTCTGGCAATATTAACCATTTCGGTAGGAAACAAAAGCCCATGCCTGGAAGCTGTACCAAAAATATCTCCAACCAATTTCCTTGCGGTCATTTCTCTTAAATCGATGGGGCTTAATTTTTCTAAGAGCCGAAATACATCTCTCCTCAACACGGTTTGATTAACCCCAGCCGGATAGGACCCGATCATCATAAGCGCATCAATAAACAGATCTGGATCTTTCCGTTGAATTGCCGAGCCAATTTGGAGTAAAGAATCTTGCAGGTCTGCGCTTAATGTGCTTACCATCCCAAAATCCACAACTGCTAAAGAACCATCAGGCCGAACAAAGAAATTACCTGGATGCGGGTCGGCATTATAAATTCCCGTACCAAACAATTGGCATAATGCAAAGTGCATCAGATTTTCTGAAACGATTTTTGGATTAATTCCCGCTTTATTTAACCCCATGAGATCTGTAATCTTTAATCCGTCCACATACTCCATGGTTAATATTCGCGGTGTTGTATATTCCCAATATACCCTCGGGACATGGATTTTTGGGTCGTCGTGGAACAATTCACGAAATTGATCTAAATTTCGTCCCTCCCGAATATAGTTACACTCATTCCGGATGGTATAAGCGATTTCTTCCACCAGTAATGGCAACTGGTATCGCTTTCCCACCTCAGTATTATCATATACCCAATCGGCCACATCCATCATAATGGCCAGATCTTCCTCGATTTGTTCAACAACACCAGGTCGAACCACTTTGACCGCAACGGTTTCACCAGAAAACAACTTCGCACGATAAACCTGCCCGATTGAAGCAGAAGCAATTGGGATTGGATTAAATTCTAAAAAAGTTTGCTCAATTGATTGTCGAAAATCAGAATAAATAACTGGCTCAATTCGCCCAAAGGGTAAAGAAGGAACATCATCTTGTAATTTGCATAATTCTTCTGTGTATTCCCTTGGGATCAAGTCAGCTCTTGCACTAAACGCCTGCCCTACCTTAATGAAGGTTGCGCCTAACTCCGTCAATACTGAACACAATTGGCGAGCCTGGTATCTGCGTCCTTCGGCAGAAATCCTCCCTTTTTTCTCCCCCTTCCGAAACTCGGTCTCAATACTTGAAAATGCCCAACGCAAACCATACCTGGCAAAAACACCCATGATCTTACGCGATCGAGCAGTCGTAGCAGTACGGATTACCCAAGGAATTGGTGAAAATAGATTACCCATTGGTTTATTCTCCAGGTAAATCTATGGATCGAAATAGCATTGGAATTAATTTAAGAAAACCCACCTTTAGTTCATTATAACGAAACATATCCAGAAAAATTCAACGAACACGAGTATTTTCGACAATAAATCTACTTGTCCATAGTTATATTTATGCTATACTAAAATTCGTCCCCCAAATTTTATAAATAATAATAATCAACAACCCAATATCGATACAAACCTTGTTTCATCGCTCTAGTTTAGATTAACCATCCTGTTCTTGTGATCTCTACAGGGGTTTATGCATACATATTTTGGCAGTTAAGGTAAAGCTATTGGTGAAAACACCCTGGGAAAATTTACGAACAGGGTGATTATGTGTTTTCACAAGGGGATTTATGATTTACCTCCACACAAACCACTCAGGCAATTTACTCATGCGCCGGACAGCTGTTCCACCTGATGGAACCCTCCTTAATATTGATTTTCATTGATAAGTTAATTCGCCAAATCAATTTTTTGAATACTTCAAAGATAAGCACTATTCAATACACACAGGAGAAGATTGTATGAAAATCCTACTCGTCGGTGTAGGTGGCGTAGGTGAAGCAATTGCTGTAATGTCGGCCAAACGGCCCTGGCTGGAAAAAATGGTGTTAGCTGACTATCGAAAAGAACGGTGCGAAGAAGTTCAGGCAAAATTAGGTGACCCAGAAAAATTCCCCGTCGAATGGATTGATGCCAGTAAACAGGAACTGATTGAAGAGATCGCCCGCAAATACCAGGTTGACCTGATTATGAATGCCTGTGATCCCATCTTCAATGTTCCAATTTTTGATGCGTCTTACAATGTTGGTTGTAATTATATGGATATGGCCATGACCTTATCTGAACCTCATCCAACGGAACCTTTTTCAAAACCTGGCATTAAATTAGGTGACTATCAATTTGAACGAGCCAAATTATGGGAAGAAAAAGGTATCCTTGCACTTGTTGGCCTCGGGGTTGAACCTGGAATGGCTGATATCTTTGCCCGTTATGCCCAAGACTACCTATTTGATGAAATCGAGGAAGTTGGTATTCGGGATGGTGCAAACCTGGAAGTTCGCGGGTACGACTTTGCTCCTAACTTCTCAATTTGGACCACAATTGAAGAATGCTTAAATCCACCTGTAATTTGGGAAGACAAAAAGGGATGGTTTACAACCGAACCTTTCTCCGAACCTGAAACTTTTGAATTTCCTGAAGGAATTGGCCCAGTTGAATGTGTCAATGTTGAACACGAAGAAGTTCTGTTGGTTCCACGCTGGATCAAATGCAAACGGGTCACTTTCAAATACGGCTTGGGAGATCAATTTATCGGAGTTTTGAAAACCATCAAGATGTTAGGTCTGGATAATAAAGACCCCATAAAGGTTAAGAATTGCATGGTAGCTCCTCGCGATGTGGTAGCTGCTTGCCTTCCTGATCCAGCCCACCTTGGTGACCATATGTTTGGTAAAACTTGCGCTGGAACCTGGATAAAAGGAATCAAAGATGGAAAAGAGCGGCAAGTCTATCTCTACCAGGTTGCAGACAATGAAGAATGCATGAAAAACCTCGGGGTTCAGGCTGTGGTAGCTCAAACGGGCTTTAATGCTGTCATTGGTTTCGAATTGCTTGCACGTGGCATCTGGAAAGGTGTAGGCGTGTTAGGCCCCGAAGCCTTTGACCCGATTCCGTTTATGGAATTGATGGAATCATACGGTTTCCCCTATGGCATGAAAGAAATCGGTGCTCAAGAACTGGCTCATGAGATGTAATCACGTATAATTATTTCAGCGCTGCCGTGTTGAAAAGAACGGCAGCGCTGATTTCCTAAAAGTCCCATAGAGAAGGAGAAATTCAAGATGGCGTCGATTGATCAACCAATAACCTCCTCGGTAAACCACGAACGACCCAAGTTAAAGCGGGAACTAACTCTTATTCCATTATTTGCCCTTATCTATTTTACGGTTTGTGGTGGTGCATTTGGGGCCGAACCCATGGTCGGTCTTTCTGGTCCAGGCCTTGCTTTGATCTTAATGGCCTTGACCCCTCTGATGTTCAGCATCCCAAATATGTTGATGGTTCGAGAAATGACCTCAATGATGCCCGTTGAAGGCGGTTATTATCATTGGGTCAAGCAAGGATTTGGTCCTTTTGCCGGATTTATGGCCGGATGGATGAACTGGGTTGTCTCCTGGGTAGATGTATCTATTTACCCGGTCTGGGCTGCAACTTATCTTGCGTTTTTCCTGCCGGTTTTGGATGAAGGTATGGTCATTGGCGGAACAGAAATTCCATCCTGGGTCCTCCAGTGGATCGTTTCCTTGATATTGATTTGGGGTATCTCATTGCTGAATATCCGCGGCGCACGCCTGGCGGGGTTAACCGCTGGCTGGATGGGGATTGTGATGATTATTCCGCTCATCCTTATGTCGATTGTGGGTATCGCCAATTGGATCTCTAGCGGTGTCACGGTCGATATTCCGTTTTTACCTGCTGGCCAGGAATTCAACTTTGATAACCTAATGGCAGCATTAAGTACTGGCCTCTTTGTGGCCATGTGGAATTTTATGGGCTGGGAACTTCCCACAGCAGCAGGCGACGAAATTGTAAACCCCAAAAAGACCTATCCGCTGGCAATGGCGATGGTTCTAATTGCTGCAATTGCTACCTACTCAATTCCAACCGTTGCAGGCTTGATGGGTGGGGCTGGAGCAGATGAAGCCTACCTGGTCTGGGGTCAAGAACCGGATGAGGGGGTCACCCTCGGCCAATATATGGAGGAGAATTACGGAGTTCCCCCAGACAGATTGGAAAGTTGGGGTGGTAATCCCGAAAATACATTTGGTTGGGAGTTTACCGATATCGCTGCGATCATTGGTGCAAAAGCTACCGGCAATCCCAACGGTTTCCTGGCCTTATTCCTCGGAGGGGCAGTAACTGTTGCAGCCATCCTAAGCATGATTGGACTATTCATTGGGAATGGGTTGGGCAGCACCCGCGTTCCATTTGCTATGGCAGAAGATGGGATGATGCCCCAATTCATGGTGAAGGTCCACCCAAAGTACGGTACGCCCTGGGTATCTATTCTGCTCTGTGGTGTTATCTACTCCATTTTCTCATTACAGGCATTCCAAACGCTGGTCGTAGTTGATGTATTCTTAAATATGCTGGTTCTTTTCATGGAACTCCTGGCAATGTGGGTGCTGCGCTTCAAACGCCCAGAATTACCACGGACAAAAGTACCGGGTGGATATTTCGGCTTAGTTCTCGTAACCCTCGGTCCAACGATCTTTATTGTTCTGGCTATTTATAGTCAGGTCATGTCAGAAGGCTTGAGTAGTGTAGGTCTGGCGTTAATTGCGATGGCGATTGGTGCCATACTCTACTTCCCAATCCGCAAATTAATTAAACCTGGGGTTCCGGATATCGATCCGTATAGGATAGAATCCGAAGCCTGACCTCGTTCTCTAGGCATTTCAACCAAAACATCCAGGGGCAATTCATATCGGGCTGCCCCTGGAAGTACAATTTTAAAATCAATAACTTATGAAAAAGAGGAATTCCATGAGCGCTTCTCATATGGAGGAAATTGAGCATCTGTCTCCCGTTTGGACACATTACACAACCATTGTTGCCAGCCGTGGAGAAGGAGCATTTCTTTATGATCAAGATGGAAAAGCATATTTAGATTTCACCTGCGGTATCGGGGTCACGAATACAGGCCATTGCCACCCCAAAGTGGTGGCAGCGATCCGCGAACAGGCTGGACTTTTACTTCACGGACAGGCAAACATTATCCTGCACCAACCTTTACTTGATCTTGTTCATGAATTGAAAACCATTGTTCCTCCTTCGCTAGATGGCTTTTTCTTCAGCAATTCCGGAGCAGAAGCGGTTGAAGGAGCAATGAAATTAGCCCGCCATGCCACTGGACGGCCAAACATCATCGTTTTCCAGGGTAGTTTTCACGGACGGACAATTGGCACAATGTCATTGACCACATCAAAAACAATCTATCGCGCAGGATACCAACCATTAATGCCTGGTGTATTTGTGGCTCCATATCCTTATGCCTACCGATATGGTTGGGGAGAAGAAGAAACAACCCAATGGTGCCTGGATGAATTAGAATATTTGCTGCTCACACAAACAGCCCCACAGGAAACTGCTGCTGTCTTAATCGAACCGGTTTTAGGTGAAGGTGGCTATGTTGTTCCACCGAAGCCTTACATGCAAGCCCTGCGTGAATTATGCACAAAACATGGAATCATGCTCATCGTAGATGAAATACAATCAGGGTTCGGCCGGACCGGAAGATGGTTCGCGCATGAATATCATGATATTCAACCGGATATTATGACGATTGCAAAAGGTCTGGGATCTGGGCTGCCAATTTCAGGGGTCATTAGCCGCCTGGACCTTATGAAGAAATGGATACCCGGTTCTCATGGAGGCACATTTGGCGGGAATGCAGTAGCCGCTGCTGGTGCAGCCGCCACCATCCAGGCGATGAAAGAAGACAATATGCTGCAAAACACCCTGGAGCGTGGACCTCAATTAGTTGCTGGGCTTAGGAAGCTTCAAGAAAAATTCCCTGTCATCGGCGATATTCGAGGATTGGGTTTAATGATCGGAACAGAATTCCGCACGGCAAATCGTAAACCAGATAAGGCCACGGCAAAGGGTGTTGCACATGCCTGCTTAGACCGCGGTTTAATGCTGTTAACCTGTGGAGCCTATGACAACACGATTCGTTGGATTCCCCCTCTCATGGTCAGTGAAGATCAAATTAAACAGGCTTTAAAAATCTTTGAAGAATCGCTCATCGAAGTATCAACATCTGGTGGATAAGAGTGTCCTATGGAAATTTGGCGAATTAATGTAGAAACCAAAACTCTTAATAGAGAGCCAGTTCCTCCTGCCTGGGAAAAATTCGGGGGGCGCGGTCTCATTGCGCGAATCATGCTCGATGAAATCCCCCCCACCTGCGATCCGCTAGGCCCGTATAACAAATTGATTTTTGCCCCTGGCTTGCTGGTGGGTCACATGCTTTCCAGTTGTGATCGCATATCGGTAGGCGGAAAAAGCCCATTAACAGGCGGTATAAAAGAAAGTAATGCAGGCGGATCAACCGGCATGCAGTTAACACTTTTGGGCATTAAAGCATTAATTCTAGAAGGCTTTTCAAAATCAGATGAATGGTGGAACATTCATTTGAGTGTTGATGGTGCTCAGTTTGATTCTGCTACCCAATATGTAGGATTAGGTGTTTACGACTGTGCACATCAATTAATAGAAAAATACGGTCCAAAAGTTGCCATTTCATTAATTGGACCAGGCGGGGAAAGAAAATTAAGGACTGCTGGGATCCAAAATTTAGATAAGGACCGTGTTCCATCCCGTATCAATGCTCGCGGCGGCCTGGGTGCAGTGATGGGCACTAAGCACATTAAAGCAATCATCATTGATGCCAGCCAGGGCAAAAAAATGCCTATTGCCCATCCTGAAGCCTTCAAAGCTGCGCAAAAAGAATACACCCAGGCATTGATGGCGCAGCCTCAAACCGCTGTATATCGTGATTTTGGAACCGCAGGGATCGCTCGTACTTGTAATGCATTGGGGGCTTTACCCACTCGAAATTTCTCTGCCGGGCAATTTGAGGGTATTGAAACCATCGCCGCTGAACATTTACGCCAAACCATTTTAGACCGGGGCGGAAAAGGAGAGCCATCACATGCCTGTATGGCAGGCTGCACGATTCGCTGCTCGAATATTTACCCGGATGGGTCTGGACAAGAAATCGTCTCGCCAATTGAGTATGAAACCATTGGTTTGATGGGGTCAAATCTAGGGATTGCTTCTTTAGATGTGATCGCCAAATTGAATTGGGTAGTAAATGACCTTGGGTTAGATTCCATCGATATCGGAGCGGCGCTTGGTATTGCTGCAGAAGCCGGTTTGATGACTTTTGGAGATGGCAATCGAGCCTTAGAATTGGTCGAAGAAATTCGCAATAATACCCCATTAGGAAGGATCATTGGCAGCGGAGCTGGTTTGGCAGGCCAGGTTTTGGGTGTCGAAAGAGTCCCTGTGGTTAAAAATCAGGCAATTTCTGCCTATGATCCTCGTGCCATCAAAGGAACTGGGGTTACCTACGCCACTACGGCCATGGGTGCCGACCACACAGCCGGGTTAACCATCCGGGCCAAAGTGGATCATCTAGACCCCAACACTCAAAGAGAAGTTTCACAAAAAGCTCAGATTAATATGGCCGGGTATGACACACTGGGTGCCTGTATTTTTGCTGGCTTTGGATTTGCTGCCGCACCACAAGCAGCTAAAAACTTACTGAATGCCAGATATAATTGGGAAGTTGGCGATAATATCCTCCAAACTCTCGGTAAAGAAACCATTACCATGGAAAAGGAATTCAATCGCCGGGCTGGTTTTACTGCTGCAGACGACCGTTTGCCTGAATGGATGACCAGAGAATCCCTTGAACCAACGAACGCTGTATTTGATGTTCCAGAATCTGATTTAGATAAGGTTTTCGATTGGTAATCACCGCGAACCTTCATACTACACTCCAAAAAGTAATAGCAGGCCGCCTAGTTCGAAAAATCAGGATAGATTTACCAGATGGAGCGACTGTGGGTGACCTGCTGATTGCCTTAGAAATACAATTACCAATAAGTGCCCTTATGTTGGTCCGAAGGCAAAATATTCTTGAGGTGTCGGCTGTATTAGAGGATGCAGATGAAATCGACATCATTCCAGCCTTATCCGGAGGATGACGAGCATCTGTAGTTCATTTCTGACACGAACATCAGCAATCGATTAGCATTATTAATTCCATGATTAATTCTCGAGGCAATTATTTGACAGCAAAGCAAAATGCTTGTATAAACAGCATCAACAAAGCGCTTACGTCCCAACCAGGAGGCAAAAAATGACCTTATCAGGAATGAAAATCATCACATTAATTGCCAGTGGTTTTGAAGACCTTGAATTTTATGTTCCACTAATGCGCTTGCAGGAAGAAAATGCCGAAGTAATTATCGCTGGTCTGGATGCAGGCGAAAATATTCAAGGGAAAAATGGTTTATTTGCCCGTGCACAAGTCAGCATTGCTGATCTAAACCCGAAGGATTATGATGCACTCCTTATCCCAGGCGGTTGGGCGCCTGATAAACTGCGCCGTTACGACGTGGTAAAAAATTTGGTCCGAGAAATGGATCAGGACAATAAAATCATTGGAATGATATGTCATGCTGGTTTAGTTGGCATCAGCGCCGGTATCGTGAAAGCGCATCGCGCAACTGGCAGTGAAGGAATCAAAGATGATTTAATCAATGCCGGGGCAATCTGGCAAAATTTACCTGCCTTTCGCAGTGGCAATTTAATTTGGGGACGTGTAGTAGCAGATATACCTCAATATTGTCACGAATTGGTAACGGCACTTCGAGAACAGAACCTTAGAACAAAGAGATAAATTATTAATGATTGAAATTCGAGATTTTTCTAACCAGCGCAACTTCCCTGGGACAGTTGGCAATGATTTTGATGTAATTTTAAGAAAATATGATTCAATCCAAAAAATTCCCGCGATCATATTCGGGATCATATTATTCGTCTT
>JAJUJY010000155.1 GCA_029265085.1 Chloroflexota bacterium | reverse complement strand
GGAATGGTTTGGCATAGTTGTGCATTGGAGCAGGTGAAGGCAGCAGCTGCCATTCCGGGGAGCGAGATTCCCATACATTGTTCGTAGCCAATTCGCCTTTACGAGCGCTATAAAACAGGTTGATAAAGAAAAGCAGAACGGAAAGTGCGATTAAGAAACCCGCGATTGTCACGATTAATTGCGTGGTATCAAACCCTTGGGCTGGATCATAGTCCGCAATTCTCCGGCGCATGCCCAAGAGCCCTACCGCCATTTGCCCAAAAGACATCACCAGGAATGACGGAGTCATCAAGTAGAAATGCAGTTTGCCCAGGGTATCATTCAATTTCCGTCCAGTAATCTTGGGATACCAGTAATAAATCGCCGCAAAGAGTGGGAAGACAAATCCGCCAAACATCGTGGCATGGAAGTGCCCGACAATAAAGTAGGTATCATGAAGATGCAAATCTGTAGCTACTGTCCCACTGGGAGGTCCAGATAAGCCGCCCATCAAGAAGACAACAATCGCGCCTAATACAAACAGCATTGGAACCGGGATCCGAATGCGACCCTGCCACAGTGTAGCCACCCAGGAAAAGAACTTGATTCCGGTCGGAACAGCCACCAACAAGGTACTGTACATGAATGGAACCCGCAAATACTCCTCCATGCCGGAGGTGAACATGTGATGTCCCCAAACCAAAAAACCGGTCAGCGCTATACCCAGGGACGACATCGCCACCCATTTGTAACCGAACAAGGGCTTGCGAGCAAAAACCGGTAAAAGCTCACTGACGATTCCCAACCCTGGTAGCACAAAGATATAGACCGCCGGATGTGAGTAGAACCAGAACAGATGTTGGAATAAGATTGGGTTTCCTTCATTATTGGGATTGAAAAAGCTCATGCCAAACAGACGCTCAAACATCACCATTTGGAAGGAAGTGCCGATCAATTGGGTAGCCGTTAAGGCAATAATGGAAGTGGCAAACACACTCCAGGCGAAGATTGGCATCCGGAACAAGTTCATTCCGGGGGCGCGCATTCGCACTATGGTGGCGATCAAATTCAGCGCGCCGAGAATTGAAGACCAACCATTCACAAACACGCCCACAAAAAACATCTGCATGCCCAGCGGCGCGCGCAGGCTCAAAGGCGGATAGGCTGTCCAGCCTGTATCAAAACCGCCCAAAAAGACTGCACTTAGCAACGCAACCGAACCCGGCACCGCAATCCAGAAGGCAAAAGCATTTAAACGAGGGAATGCCATATCTTGCGCGCCAACCAGGAGCGGCACAAGGTAGTTCGACATTGCTGAGATTCCCGTCAGAATGGCGACAATCAAAACCATTCCGTGCATACCAATTAATGTATTGAAGAAATCCAGGGTGATCCACTGCATTCCCGATTGAGCCAGTTCAGTACGAAATATCAGTGCAAACGAGCCGCCAATCGCAAAGAGAAATAAGGAAAGGAACCCATATTGAATACCAATCACTTTGTGGTCTAAACTGACCCCAAAGTATCTTTTAATACCCGGCTCTTCATGAATATCATGGGTTTCAAGAGTTTCCTCGCCTTTGGCCCATTTGAACCAATCGGTAAACGCACCAATTGCGATCATAAATCCGATTACACCCAAAAATGCGCCCAATACCCAGGCGGGTTCAGCCTTCCAGCCAAGACCCATTAAGGCTCGTATGCCGGTCAGTAAACCAATTCCAGCAGCCGTGCCAATTACCTGGCCAATCAGACCGCGTACCATTCCAATGGATAAAACCTTTTTCATAAACGGCTCCTTCATCCCGCTGATTATTGGAGAGTTTTGATAAATTCAATCATGTCGGTAATTTGCTGCTCAGACAACGTATTACCATACGTTTGCGGCATGACATTGGGGGAATATCCTTTGGCAATTTGCAAATTCGGCTGCAAAATACCATTGCGCAGATATTCATCATCCACTGTAACCGTACTGCCGTCAGCCAACTCATTTTGCTTACCGTATAATCCTAGCCAGGTCGGACCTACACCCGCTTTGCCATCCAACGAGTGGCAGGAGGTACAACCGTTATTGGTAGCCCACTTCTGCCCGCGTTCAGCAGGATTTGCACCCAGAGCTTTCATTTCAGTATCAACCCAGGTATCAAAATCTGCCTGACTGACGACCTTGACTGGATTCTCCATGTAGGCGTGGGAAGTACCGCACATTTCGGCACACCGCACCTTATAATCTCCGAGCACATTGGGTGTAATACGCAGCTCTTTAACAAGATTTTCACCAGGTAAAACATCCTGCTTTACCCGAAATTCAGGCACCCAGAATGAATGAATCACATCCATTGAGGTCAATTTGAGATGAGCCTGGCGATTCACCGGCATATACATGACATTTGATGTAATCCCATACTCAGGATACTCAAACCGCCAATACCACTGACCTCCAACCACTTTAATTTCCAAAGCCTGAGGATCCACCCGGCGCGTATCTGCTAGCGCAATCGACCCCAGATACGAAAAATAAATCACGGCTCCTAACGGCAAAATCGTCCAGACGATCTCAAGACCAGTAGAACCCTTGATATACTGCCCCTCCTCATCACTGCCAGCGCGTTTGCGAAAGACCACCAAACTGTACACTAACAGCACCACGATCAATGAAAACAGGAAAGAAATCAGCAAGAAATGGGTCTGAAAGAGGCGGTCAATTGGCTGTGCCTGTGTACTGGCCTGAACCGGCAAAAGCCCAACCGAATTCAATACCAAACTGACCAAAACCGTTGATATTGCCACCAATACTGCAACAATCGCAAAATGTTTCATAGATTGTCTCCTCAAAAGATTTGGGGATTCCGCAGCCGCTTTTTGACTGTGCGGTAAAGAAAGCCAGTCCTCAGCCTGTGCTGGCGTCAACGTTTTCCGGTCATAAACCACCACTGATCCGCTGGCCTGAAGTGAAACAAGCATAACCTGCATCGGCTGGTTGCCTGAAACAAAGAAATTTAGAAATTCCTCACGGTTAATTGAGCTGTCATCATAGTCCACAATGACAAGCGCTGGCTGCCAGCTTTCGATAGCAGCAAACGTCTCCGCCATTGTTTTAGTAAATTGAACTTCGTGAGGCTGTCCCGCCCATTGGCGCGCCAACATTCGTTCTAACCCTTTTCCAAACAATGGGTTAGCCGAAGCAATCAACACCTTTTGAAGTTCTCGATCTCGAGAATTATTCATAATCCCTCCGCGCCGATGGTTTTTCAACCATGATTTCAACCATTTCTCTGTTAATTTAATGTATTTCAGGTCTAAATTACCTCCATTTCTCATTCTTTTTTAAGGTGATTTATTGGTTCAGATGGGTGATTTATTAATCACCCTTACCAACAACAAAAAATCCCGGAATTTTGTTTAATACAAATTTCCGGGATAAGTATTGATTTCCGTTTTGTCTGTTCAGGATTCTCTTTTTTGGATAATTCCCAACTGGATGGCTTTACTAACCGCCTCCGTCCGGTTGGAAGATTCTAATTTTTCCAGAATATGACGGATATGCGTCTTGACAGTATTATCTGAGATAAATAAGCGTGCCGCAATTTGTCCGGTCGTTAATCCACCTGCCAGGCAATCTAATACTTCCAATTCTCGATCACTGAGCAATGAGGATACACTGACTTGAGGCTGGCGAGCTAAGGCTTTCAGAACTTTTCCGGTAACTTCCGGTGAAAGAACGCCTGCACCTTGCGTAATCCGAAGGATCGATTTCCGTAAATCCTCGGGTTCTGTATTTTTTAACAAATACCCATCTGCCCCCATTCGGATGGCTGCTAATAAATCTTCTTCTTGCTGCGAGATGGTTAACATGATGATACGCGTTGTTTTATTCATTCTTCGCAGTTCAGTGACCGTTTGAATTCCATCCATGTCTGGCATATTTACATCCAGCAAGATGACATCCGGGTTTAATTCAGCAATAACAGGCAAAGCTTCACGGCCATTTCCGGCCTCTCCTACCACGGTAAACTCGGGCATATCATTAATTAATCCGACCAGACCGCGCCGGAATAAAACATGGTCATCTACAACCACCAACCGGATTGGAACAGCGCTCATTGTGATGGTTCCTCCAAAGCTAAAGGTATTTGAAATCGAATAGTCGTTCCCTGTCCTGGCTGGCTGACAACTTGAAAATCAGCGCCAATTAATTCCGCTCGCTCACGCATTCCGCGCAAGCCGTGCCGTGATAATTCAGGGACCTCATCCGCAGTAAAACCCATCCCGTCATCCACCAGTTCAAAAATCAAATCCTGATTCCATACGCGAACATTTAACCAGACCTGTTCAGCCTGAGCATGCTTACGAATATTACTTAAACCTTCTTGCATAATCCGCATTAACTGTGCCTGGATTTCAGGAGCAATTTCTGGTGAATTTACAGGAAGGTTGAGGATCACCTTCAAATGGGTGGTAGTTCTGAAATCCTCAGCCATCTGGCGAAGCCATTGAGTGATATTAACCTGCGGTGTTAACCGTAAATTATCAATCGCCTGGCGAGTATCCAGATAGGCTTCAGACAACGCCTGGTAGCTTTGCTTCAATGCCTGATCCAGGCGGTTTAAATCGCCTTGTGCAAGGTGATTTTGCATTTGCGCCGCAGAAAGTTTCAAATAGGCCAACGTTTGTGCCAGGCTGTCATGAATCTCTCTGGCAAGGCGTGTTCGTTCCTGCATCACCATCCGGTATTCAAGCGATATCCGGTTGCGTTCTTTATCAATCAACAATGCCATTTGATTGGCAACAGTATGAATGAGAGGGCGTTGGTGAGGTAAAAACGACGGGTTGTTTTTGCTGGCAAACAAAAGGAACCCAAATGGGTGTTCACCTGGCAGCCCAAGGCTTATACCAAACAAAGACGCCGCACCAGCATCTTTAGCCTTCGCTTGATGATCTTCCCACTCTTTCTCATTTCCCATTTGAACGATTTGTTCGCCAATTTTGGCAGCAGCCAGTGTATTCAACCAATCCACCTCACCACGCACAAGATGAACTTGTTGGAAACCAGGCTCATTCACCCGCACTTCCAAAATCGCCCCATCCACTTCAATGGCATTCATTAAAGTTTCCAGCGCGCGGTTGAGTGCGGTAACCAGATCAACCGAAGAAGTTTGGCTCATTTGAATCTGGCGCAGTGTAGCCAATTCCTGGCTGCGCAGGCGGACCATTTCAATAGCCAGACCCATTTCCTGTAATATATCTTCCAGAAAAGCATGCAGATCCGGCGATAACGTTTGGTTTGGTTGGAAATAGAGATTGACCATTCCAAACATGCGTTCATTTCTTTCTAAGGGAATACAATACACACGCAATGTGTCTGTAGGGGGACGATCTAACAGCGGGCAGGTTTCACCTGCACCAGCTTCCAGCCGCTGGCAGTTTTTGCAAATATTCCGAACAGTGGGTGAACTGATATGCTCAGCCCATCCCTTTAAAACCGGCGCTGGCAGCAAACCGTGCGTAAAGGCGGTTAAGGGTTGGCCCCATTCGTCAAAAGGAACGAAGGTAGATCCGATAGCCCCTGTCATCCTGGACAGCGTATCTAATGCGTTTTGGATCAATTCAGATTCTTCGTGCGCGTTGACCAGATGGCGATTAAGCTCTAACATACCCTCCAGGCGGCGTTCAATCGAAGCAAGGTGATTGTTGGATTCTTGAGCTTTTAGCGCAATTTCCTGCTGGTTTTTCCGTAAGCCGATCTCCCGATGAATGAGCCAAGAAAATACCCAGGACACCCCAGTCACCCCACCCCCATAAAACACCAGAGGCAGACCAGCTGCCCCACGCAAAGCAATCCGCCAGAAGGCAATTCCAACCAAAACACACAGGATAAAAACAATCCTGGGTATCCATATGGGGTGCTTCATCAAATGGTCAAACCATCGAGACATAGACTAATTTTACACTGAATTATTGACAAAAGAAGTCTGTATATCAATTCTACAATAGATAAAAAAGGGGCAGCGAATGCTGCCCCGCGCTTAATTTGATGAGAATTTGATGATTTATTTAAAGGTTTTGATGTATTCGACAACCTGCCAAATCTGCTCTTCGCTTAAAATACCTTTCTGAGCAGGCATGGATGAGTTGAAGGGTTCCATTGCGCCACCTTCAGCAATACGCCAGTAGAGCAAATCATCCCCTTCGCCAATAACCGTGGCCAAATTTACCGGTTTTGGATCTAAAGCCTGTCCGGCTGGGCCGTCACCCGCCCCGGTGGGGCCGTGGCATGAGGAACATTTTTCTTCATAAATTAATTTTCCGGCAGCAATTGCATCCGCATTTCCAGCTACCGGGCTGGTTTTTCCGGCATATTCTGCTGGTACTTCGGGCTTGCTTTCCGTCTTTCCGCCGCCGCAAGCCGTTAGGACCAAGGCGCTCAGCAAGAGAACGATGATTAAGACTGGAAGTGTTTTCCTCATATATTCCTCCTTAAGAATTGTCGTGACCGCTTTCACAAATATGATTATATCGCTCTTTTTTGTAAATGGTAGTCCTGTTTTTACGATTTATAAGTTCTCTCTAAACAATTTCTCAACCAATAATTGTGAACCTTGCCAGTCAAGGTTAAGAGATTTATCCGGACGAATGAGAATGTTTGTCACTTACCTGGATTGACTTTATCATTTAATCTTAAGCGGATCCTTTCATAAATTAGAGGTGAAATATGTTTCGCATTAGTCGTCGACTCGATTATGGGTTGCAGTTGATGATTGCTCTCGCCGGAGACCAAACGAATAAACCACAGCCCAGCGCACAACTCGCTGAAAAACTTCAAATTCCCCTGCCTTTCTTACATCAGATTGCACACACGTTAATGCAATCCGGTTTGATTAAAGCATCCCCCGGTCCGCACGGTGGATTAAAACTCAACCAGCCCGCTGCAAACATTAGCGTATTAAAAATTGCAGAAACCCTGGAAGGGCCGATCTGCCTGACTCCGTGCCTGGAATGCAGTGAAGACTGCCCCCGGCAGGAAGGCTGCTCTGCTCAATACATGTGGGACGATATGCAGAATAAGATTGTTGATTTTATGGCGAACATGAAATTGGATTCATTGGTTGAACAATCCAATAAAGTCACCAAAAATATCACTCCCATTCCCACAGAAAAAATTATTCCAAGCAAAAACTAACTGACGCATTCCGGCGAATCATCAGACCCCGTTAATACCATAAAAAATGGCTGCCACTTCATAAGGCAGCCATTTTTTATGGATTGATTTTATTTCAGCGCTGCTAAAACTTGTGCGCTGTGTCCATCTGGTTTGACTTCCGGGAACACTTTCTTCACCTTCCCATCAGCATCAATTAAGAAGGTCGTCCGGAAAACACCGTCATATTCACGGCCCATAAATTTTTTCTGTCCCCACACCTCATACAATTCACACACTTCATGGTTTTCATCCGCCAATAATGTAAAAGGCAGGTGATATTTTTCTTTAAATTTCGCATGAGATTTGGGCGAGTCAGGGCTCACGCCCAAAATTACCACACCCGCTTCTGCATAAACGCTGTAATCATCTCGAAAACTGCAGGCTTCTTTGGTGCAGCCGGGGGTATCATCCTTTGGATAAAAATATAAGACAACGGGTTTACCGCGATAATCACTTAATTTGCGAACCGTTCCAGTTTCATCTGCAAGCTGAAAATCTGGTGCAATAATATTTTCTTGAACAGGCATGTTAACCCTCCTTATATAGTTATATTATCAACATAAGTATCGCCAGGGAGGAAATGAAAGTCAATAGACCTGTATCAGGTTTCCGCAACTATTGTGCCCATTCTTGACACATCATATCCGGGCAAAGCCGCAACCGCCTGGCGAAAATCTACATCCTGCATTAATTCAAAAACAGGCTGTAGTAAATCATCACCAAGGTGGCGCACAGGAATCACCAGATCATACTCTTCCTGGAAAAGAGGAATAAAGTCCAACCCAAGCGCTTGAGCAGCCGCCGTGATCCCAAGGCCGCAATCAGCCCTGCCAGAAGCCACTGCCGCCGCTACGGCCAGATGAGTATATTCTTCCTGTTCATACCCGTGGATTTCACCGGCTGATAGGTTAAATTTTTCTAAGTGATAATCAAGCAGCACCCGCGTACCGGCTCCCCGTTGGCGGTTAATAAAAGCCAGTTCCGGTCGAACGAGATCTTCCAACCCGCAGATACCTTTTGGATTTCCCGGCTGAACGATCAGCCCCTGCTCACGCCCCACCCAGGTAACCAATTTGACCGCTTCATCCGGTAAATACTGGCGGATATACTTGAGGTTATATATTCCAGTCTCCGGATCTAACAAATGTGAACCTGCCAGGTGGGCTTCACCGCGGCGTAATGCCACCAATCCTCCCTGGCTGCCCACATTTGCAGACACCAGACGCCGGCCTTTGCGCACCAGGTACTGTGCCAGCAAATCCAGGGTCATATCATGCGAACCAATCGCAAAAATAGTATGCTCCAATTCATGCTCGGATCGATACAAGCGCACATTCACTTTCGCGCCTGCCTCCAATCCCTGCACACCGCGCGGCAAAACAGAAAGGCCATCCGCCCGCACCAGCGAGGTAATAACCCCTGCGCCGCGAGATAACGGTGCGGCTAACATCCGTTCGCCCACCTTGCCTACCACCACCCGCATGAAATCATCATCCCCTGCCGGTGAGGTTACTTTCCGTGTCAAAACAGCCTCAACTTCTTGCGGGTGGGCTGGTTCGCGCCCCTGCCAGCGGGACAGCAGTGGTTCAACAAATATCTCACCAGTCAGTGCAGCAGAAACAGGGTATCCCGGAATACCAACAATCGGCGTCCATTTTCCTGGCGTGGAAGCGGCACTGCTGCGCTGGATCATACCCAAAATCACTGGATGCCCCGGGCGGACCGCAACACCATGTACCAACAAAACACCTAATTCTTCAACGATTTGGGCAGAAAAATCTTCGGATCCGGCAGAAGAACCCGCATTCAGTAAAACAAGATCGTGAGTATCCGCTGCCTGCTGGACTCGATCGCGGATTAACTCGTAACGATCCGGGGTAATCGGATAGCGGTCTGGCAGGCCACCCCAAGAGCGAACCTGAGCCGCCAATACCAGGGAATTGTATTCAATAATATCCCCGCGTTTCACTTCATGTCCAATCGGCACCAGTTCTGTACCGGTCGGCAAGATGGCTACGCGTGGTTGGCGGGCAACCGGTACCGTTTGAAATCCACTGGCGGCAATTGCCCCTAAGTCCACCGGCCTCAACGCATGACCAGCCGGTAAAACCAATTGTGTCGCCACAATATCTTCCCCCATTGGACGCACATGGCTCCAGGGGGGTAAAGCAGCCCGCAAGCGGATGGAAAACGGCTGGCGCGGATTCGCAGCCGGAGACTCTTGATCATCCAACGATTCGACATGTTCAATTGGTACCACCGCATTCGCCCAATCCGGCAGCGGGTCGCCTGTATCCACATAAACTGCCTGTTCACCCACTGCTAGAGAAACCGGAGAAGTTGGCATCGCCCCAGCTGTGGCTTCTGCCCGGATGGCAAAACCATCCATCGCTGAAGCATGGTAGTGCGGTGAAGATAATCTCGCCCAGATGGGGGCTGCGGTTACCCTTCCCAAAGCCAGTTCATCCAGCGGAATTTCCTCCAGGCCAACCAATCCGGCTAGACCGGCATCTGCCAAAGCCTGCCAGAGACGTTCTTGCGCCTGTGCAAGCGGAATATCATGCAAATAAACGGACTTCATGC
>JAJUJY010000295.1 GCA_029265085.1 Chloroflexota bacterium | reverse complement strand
GATTTCAAAACCCGATTCGCAAAATAATTTTCGCAGCACTTCGTACATTAATTCAGGTGAAGATGACTGGCGGGTGACCTTGTATAAATATTTTAATATCAGGTCCCTTAATTGCCGTCCTGTAAAATGTACAGAGAGTAAAATGACCAACATGCCATTTGGATTAAGAATACGCCGGATATTTTGCAAAGTTTCTTTTTGAAAAATATACTCACTGGGAAAGGTTGCCACCACACAATCAAACGATTCCGCCTGGAAAGGAATATTTTCAGCTCGTCCACGCAGCAAATAACCAGGCAGGTTATGGTTTCGATTCTTTGCAACTCGCAACATTTGGCGGCTTTCATCCAACCCAAAGATTAACTTATGTTTTAATCGCAGTTCTCTTTGCAAATGTCCTGTTCCTGGCCCTAACTCCAAAATACGATGGCCATCGATATACGGAATAATTGCACGCACCCAGGTTGTCCATTTTCCAAAAGATACCATCGCAGCAATCCCATCATACATCCAGGCCATTGGATGATATAACAAATCAAAAAATATTCGAAAGAAGGATCGAAATAGATTGACCATGATTTCCTTATTATAGAGGGTATTCGATAAATCGAAAAAAATATTGCCAAACAAGAAATAATGTTCTATAATAAGATTATGCCTGAGCTAATTTCCAAACTTGGCTTGCTTTCAGAATACTCTTATTTAGAACCGGATACAGAATCACAATCCAATCGGGTTTCTGGTTGTTCGCGCCTCAGGCATTCATTGAATAATTTTATTCCGGAAGTATCTCACGCGACTTTACCCAATGGCAAACAAATCCGGGTTTTAAAAACACTACTAAGTTCTGCCTGTGAAAAAAATTGTAATTATTGTGCTTTTCGAGCCGGACGGGACTTTCAACGAGAATCCTTAACACCGGATGAACTGTCAAAAGTATTTATACAGATGACTGTAGGCGGGATTGTGGACGGGTTATTCCTTAGCTCTGGAGTGGCTGGCGGTGGTATGCGCACCCAGGATCAACTCATTGCTTCAGCCGAAATATTACGCGAGAAATACCAATATAAAGGCTACATCCATCTGAAATTAATGCCAGGTGCTGAAAAAGATCAAATAGAAAGAGCGATGCAGCTCGCAGATCGTGTTTCTATTAATCTGGAAGCACCCAATCCTTCCCGTCTCAACGACCTTGCTCCAAAAAAGGAATTTAACACAGAACTGCTCCAACCATTAAAGTGGGCAGAACATATCCGTAACACCAAACCAGCCTATCTTGGTTGGAATAACCATTGGCCGTCTTTATGTACTCAGTTTGTTGTAGGTGGTACACAGGAGAATGACCTGGAGCTTATTCAAACTTCCACCTATTTATTCTCTCAACTTCACCTAAAGCGCATATATTATTCTGGTTTCAGCCCCATTCCAGATACTCCGTTGGAAAACAATCCGCCAGAAAATCCATTACGTGAGCATCGTTTATATCAGGTGTCTTTCTTGCTGAGAGATTATGGATTTGAAATGGAAGATATTCCATTTACATCCACCGGCTTTTTACCATTAGATCAGGACCCCAAACAAATTTGGGCAAAAGAAAATTTAAGCCATGCGCCGGTTGAAATCAATCGTGCAAATCGTTTACAATTACTCCGCATACCAGGAATTGGCCCTCGCGGAGCAGAAGCTATTTTGCAATCCAGAAATGCAAATCCTCTAGAAACTTTAGGCGATTTGCGCAGGTTAGGTATCAACTTCCAAAGAGCTGCTCCATATATTTTACTTAATGGAAAGTCGCCGGATTATCAAATGCGGCTTTGGTAGAGGATTGATTAAGAATGGTGTCTATCCAGACTCGTGTCACAGAACATCTCGACCGGATGGGAATTATCTATAAATTATTTCAACACCCCAGCCCAATTCATTCTCTGGAACAGGCTGCGCAGGAACGCGCTCAACAACCTTCTCAAGTTATTCGGAGTATTCTTTTTCGAATTACCAAAGATGAATATGCAATGGTTCTGGTTGCCGGCCCACAACAGATTTCCTGGAAAGAATTACGGAAATTTTTTGGACAATCCAGATTAACCATGGCCACTCCGGAAGAAGTACTGCAAGTCACAGGATACGAACCAGGTACAGTTTCACCCTTTGGTTTTTCCTACCTTGTACCGGTCATTGTAGATCAATCTGTCCTCCAACAATCGGAAGTTTCCTTAGGCTCAGGGAAACGCGGGATAGCCGTCATAATTACGATCGATGAATTGAAGCGTGCTCTCGGAAACTACCAACTTGGAAATTTTTGCACAGGAGAATAAAGGATGCTGAACGAACAACCACGGGTAGATGGCCGCCAATATAACGAACTTCGCCCCGTCAAAATCACCCCAGATTTCGTGATCTACCCTGAAGGTTCAGTATTAATTGAAATGGGACACACTCGGGTTTTGTGTGCTGTGACCATTGAAGCTGGAGTTCCGCGTTGGATGGAGACCAATGGAAAACCCGGCGGATGGATCACCGCTGAATATGCCATGCTTCCTCGTTCAACCCAAAAACGCACCACCCGCGAGTCCGCAGCCGGCAGCCGTAGTCAAGAAATACGCCGCCTGGTTGGTCGTTCATTGCGCGCTGCTGTGGATCTTGAAAAACTTGGTCCTTATACGATCACAATTGACTGCGATGTACTCCAGGCAGATGGAGGAACCAGAACTGCCTCGATTACGGGTGGATATGTTGCCCTAACCATCGCATTAAAGAAAATGGTACAAGCCGGCATAATCTACCCTGATGTTTTTAAGTCTCCTGTAGCAGCCGTATCAGTCGGTCTTTGGAATAGCCATCCCATTTT
>JAJUJY010000211.1 GCA_029265085.1 Chloroflexota bacterium | reverse complement strand
GCAGCCTCGAGAATGGCGCGGCGGCGCGGTTCGCCTGCCCCAATGGGTGGGATTGCGGTTGCTGCTGACACCAATGATGAACACCCTGTCCGCTCCCAGATGGAGTGCGGGACTCACGGGCGCCAGTTGGCGCATCGCCCCGTCACCGAAATACTCCCGGCCAATGGGAACCGTGGGGAAAATCGTGGGAATCGCCGAAGAAGCCATCAAATGATCCACAGCCAGGCGGGTGTGCCTTCTTCCTGGATGGTGGAGGGTTGGGATGTGCTGGCCTGTGTATAAGGGCTTGCGAAGGTTTTGGGTTCTTCTTCGACTTCTTCAAATTCATCGGTTTCTTCGCGTGAATAGCCGGTAATTTCCAGGTGCAGACCGTCTAAAAACTCGTCTAAATTGTCGCCCAACATCCCTTCCAGCGCGGATTCAGCCGCACCGCGGATCTCCTCTTCTTCTTCAAACAGCACCAACTGGCCCAATACACGGATAGCGTTCATATCGGGGATGTCCGCCAGGGATTGGATCGCTTTCAAGCGCAGTTCCTTTTTGGTGCTGCCGTGCCCGGCCAGTGTGGCCAACCCGTGAATGGTAGCTGTATCCACCCGGGCAGTTGGCTCTGCCTGCAGATATGCCGAGAGGTCAACCTCATCTTCGTCATCTGCAAATTCCGCATCCAGGAATTGATCTGCCGCAGATTCGTCTTCCGAAATCAGCCAGGACTCATCCGGCACGCCGACCGCAGCGGCCACGCGCAAAATGATATCGGCCTGTTTACCAAACAGCTCTTGCAGCGCCATTTTGGCAGTCTTTTGCACCACGGGGTCGGGATCGTACAAGGCCGCGCCGACCAATACGTCTGAGGCGCGAATTTCACCCAATTGTCCCAATGCGCGGGCAGCCTGGGCGCGCAGTTCTGGCTGCTCTTTACGGCGCAGTTCGCGCGCCAACCCTTCGATATCTTGATCATTGAATAGGTCTTCAATTTTTCCCATAGGATCATTATAGCGGAAGATGCCAAAACAGGTCTCAGGTTACAGGTCGCAGGTGGCAGGGAAGAGGCGATCAGCCGTTAGCTATCCAGCCCCCCTTTGGTTCCCCCCATTTACGGGCACGCGTGCTGGTGGATGGGATCGGTTGCCGGAAATGGGGGGAATGGGCGTGGTTGTGCGGAGGGCTGGCGGCTGACAGCTTCTTGGTCAGGTGCCTATTCTCGTACTGGGCAATGAATAAATTGTTCGCAATAATATGTGCAATACCTTAGGTTTTTGCTAAGTTTTTGCACACATAAGTGAAACCTACTGTTTAGCGTTTGACGGTGAACCATCAGCCCCCCTTTGGTTCCCCCCATTTACGGACACGCGTGCTGGTGGATGGGATCGGTTACCGGAAATGGGGGGAATGGGCGTGGTTGTGCGGAGGGCTGGCGGCTGACAGCTTCTTGGTCAGGTGCCCCCGGTCTATGATCCCCCTTGCGGGGACAGAACTCGAACATGAATTGAGGCAGCCAGGAAAAAGAAAACAGCCTGTTCCCAGACTGTTTGTCAGGTGCCCCCGGTCTATGATCCCCCTTGCGGGGACAGAACTCGAACATGGATTAAGATGTCAGGTTTAAGAAAAAAAGAAAACAGCCTGTTCCCAGACTGTTTGTCAGGTGCCCCCGGCAGAACTCGAATCTGCAACCTTTTGCTCCGCAAGCAGACGCTCTGTCCAATTGAGCTACGAGGGCATGTCTTTTGTTTTAGCCGCTTAAATATACCGCGCCCTGCCTGAATCGTCAAGACTTCACGGGAAAATTTACTATTTTAATGGCAGCTTCCCTTTATCTCCCCATTTTCGGTAGTAATGATCGGTTGATCCAATGGCTATTTCCGAAAATGGGGAGAACCCGCAGGGAGGGGGGCTTTATCTGTTTAGTTGGTTTCGAGCAGGGTGGGCAGAGAAGTAGGACCTTGCTTCATGCGGATTTCGCTCTGCCGCGATAGCTCGATGATGTGATGCATAATCGAGTCGGAGATGGTGCGCACCAGGGTGCGGTCTTCCACGTCGCCGCGGAATTGCAGCGGATTGCCGACAGTCATGTTATAGGGTCCGCGCAGGTACCAACGGGCTTCTTCACGTTGGCCGCGAATATTGGACATTGAGCGTTTAATTCGTTGTTCTTCCAGGTGAATGCCGACCGGAACAACCGGTGCGCCGCTGAGCAAAGCCAGCCGGGCAGCGCCAGTGCGCGCTTTTTGGAAGCCGCCCCCGTTGGGACTGAGCGCACCTTCAGGGAAGATGACTACGGTTCTGCCTTCTTCAAGCCGCCTGACAGCCGATTCGATGGCAGCGGGTCCGTTCCCGGCTTCTACCGGAATATGGCCGGATCGGCGCAGGTATTCCCCAAACACTGGAATATCAAAGAGCAAACCATTAATTAAGATAAAAGCTTGCTGGCGAATCATAGCTGCCACAAAAAATGGGTCGGTGGTGCTGGGATGATTGGCTGCCACGATCTTTGGCCCCTCAGGCATTTGCTCATATTTAATAATATCCATCTTGAGCATCGTTCCGGTATATGTGCCAACAACGGGGCGTGAAAACCAATACATTAATTGTTCAAACATTGAAGATCCTTATTTTTGTTTTAAGTCCAGCGGGGGGAAGTATCGCGTTGTTCTGGATACAGGTTTATCTTACCGGGATTAGCGGTTTTTGGCGATGTGCTGGCAGGCCTATCTTTGACCTGAATCAGGCACAATCTGTGTGCTTCAGGTCATATGACCCGCAAGTTAAACGATTCAATGAGTAATACACTATAAACGGCAAAAAGTTACTCAAATTGAGGATTCCTTACAGAAAAGCAAACCAATGGATTGTTCAGGCTGCCGATTTGTGCCTGGTAAGCCGGTGCATGCCTGGATTTATAGTAGAATGACAGGAAAGGACGAAATGAGGTGCTGCCGTGATGGGAATGAATATCGGTGTGGTTGGCCTGGGGGTGATGGGTTCAAATCTTGCGCTCAATATGGAGCGGAACGGGTTCTCGGTAGCCGGTTTTGATTTGAGCGCAGAGAAGCGCCAGGCATTTCAACAGCATGCTGCTGACGGGAAAAAGGTGCGCGTGTTTGATGCGATGGCGGATTTTGCTGCCGCTTTGGAGCACCCGCGGCGGATTCTGGTCATGGTCCCTGCCGGTGCGCCGGTGGATGCGGTGATCGATCATTTGAAGCCGTATTTGCAGCCTGGCGATATATTCATAGACGGCGGCAATTCCTATTTTTTGGATACAGAGCGGCGCAGTCTCGCGCTGCTGGGTGAGGGCTTTCACTTTGTGGGGATGGGGGTTTCCGGGGGTGAAGAAGGTGCGTTATGGGGGCCAAGCCTGATGCCGGGCGGTGAGCCGCAGGCCTGGCAGGCGTTAAAGCCTGTGTTACAGGCTGTGGCGGCCAAAGCCGAAGACGGCCTGCCCTGTGTGGCGCATATGGGGCCGCGCGGTGCCGGTCATTATGTCAAGATGGTGCATAACGGGATTGAATATGCCGATATGCAGTTAATTGCTGAGGTGTATGATCTGCTGCACCGCGGGCTGGGGCTTTCTGCTGCTGAGTTGGCCGGGCTGTTTGCTGAATGGAACCAGGGGGAGCTTCGTTCTTACCTGATTGAAATTACCGCGGCGATTTTCCGCCAGATTGACCCTGCGACCGGGCAGCCGCTGGTGGAGCTGATTTTGGATGAGGCGCAGCAAAAGGGTACCGGACGTTGGACCAGTCAAAACGGTTTGGAACTTGGCGCGCCAATCCCGACGATTAATGCGGCTGTGGAAAGCCGTATTCTCTCCAGCCTGAAAGCAGAGCGTGTGCAGGCCAGCCATCTGCTGCGCGGTCCGGCGGCTTTGTTTGGCGGGGGGCGAGATGCCCTGGTGCGTGCGGCGCGCGGGGCGTTATATACCAGCAAAATTCTCTCGTATGCCCAGGGAATGAGTATGCTGCGGTTGGCTTCACAGGAATATGGTTATCATTTGAATTTGTCTGAAATTGCTCGTATCTGGCGCGCAGGATGTATTATCCGAGCCGATCTGCTCAATGGAATCAGTGCGGCGTTTCAAGATCAACCCGATTTGCCCAATCTGCTGTTGGATGCCGGTTTTCAGGCTGCCGTGGAAGAAGGTCAATTTGCTTTACGCATGTTTGTGCGCACGGCTGTAGATTTGGGTGTACCGGTGCTGGCAACCAGTTCAGCGCTGGCATATCTGGATGCGTACCGCAGTGAAACGCTGCCCGCTAACCTGACCCAGGCGCAACGCGACTTTTTTGGCGCGCACACCTACCGGCGTATTGATCAGCCAGGCACCTTTCATACCGAGTGGGATAAGCCAGGCAGGGATTAAGCACTGCGGTTATGGCATACTGAACCCATCAAAAAGCTGCTGGCGGCCGCCAACAGCTTTTTTGCTGCAGATTTTCGTGGATAATCAGGTGTTTTTAAAAAACGACATAGATGAACGAATTTAATTTCGGGAAGAGCACATCGGCCAGCAGGCGCTGTTCGCGAAAGACGATTGCGTCCGGGTAGATCTCGCGCAGTTCTCGCCAGGTGCGCCAGCCGAGGATCAATTGGATGAAAGCATCGGGCGGGAAGGAGAACGGCAGCATCCCTGTGAGCGGTTCACTGGTGACTGCGGTTAAATGACCTTCTTCAAAAACAAGGTCAATGCGGCTGCGGTAGAGCGAGATGGAGAGGGTTTCAGATAACCCGGCAAAGCCGCCTTCGGCCAACCGGCGCTCCAATACGGGCCCGAGTGCGCGCAGTAAGGCAGCCGGGTCAGGAATCATCATTTGCCAGGCGTAATTCCCATGATCTTTTGCACCCAAAGAGAGGGCTAATTGGGTCAGGCGTGAATCGCGCGGCAAACCAAAACGGATTGCGGAAGCCCCTGCTTCTTCTGCCCGACGGCGCAGGTAGGTCATGGCGGATTGTGCGGCGCGCCCGTCCAGGTTTGATGTTTCAAACACGGTTAAGGGTAGTCCTGCCTCGGCAAACCGCAAACGTAAGTAACCGCAGAAATCACCGGTGGGAGTTTCCACCAGGATGGTTTCGCCATCCGTTTCACCGCCCTTTGTGTGGTGGAACTGGTATTTCCAGATCTCCAATGAACGTACCGAATGAATGGCGTATGGTTTGGCGGCTTCATCGTATGCCTGTTTCAGCCGGGGCAGATCCGCCTCGGCGGCCGGACGGAAGCTGTGGAGTGGATCGTTGTCGTTGGGAATATGGCGCAATTCCAGGTGAATTTCCATATCCAGCGGCAGGGCATATTCATATCCAAACTGGCGGTAGTAATATGGAATTCCTTCAATATTCGAAAGCAGGCAGCCGCGATCCGCCAGACGCTGGTTAAATGCCTTAACCAGGCAGCGGACCAGGCCTTGCCCGCGATAAGCTTCATCGGTACCGACGATACCCATTTCTCCGCAGGGAATTTGCACGCCATCCAGATGAATGGTATAGGGAATCAGACACAGCGATGAGATTACACGCCCATCAACCGGGTCCTCAACCAGTAAGAGGTCCTGAAATTCTATGTCCGGATGGTGTAGAAAAAGTGAACGGGTCATTACACCAACAGCCGGGCCAAAAATGCTCTCATTAAAAACTGCGATTTTTTCAACATCTTCAGGGTTGTTGGCACACCGCAGAACAAGCCCGCTGGAAAGGGTTTGTGGCTCAATCGTCATTCATTTCCTCCAAAAATAATTAAGAGATCGGGGTGGATTTTTTATACGTGCAGTCGCGCACGTAGGTCAGCAGGCGAAAACCGTGCTTTGCAATAATTGGGCGGCTCATTGAACCGGCTTCTATCACCAGGTTTTGTGTTCCGCGCCGGATTGCTTCTTGAACCCGCACAGCCAAAAGTGCGGAATATAAACCGCGCCTGCGGTAAGGTTCTAAGGTGGAACCGCCCCATAAGCTGCCAAACGTGTTGTTGGGGTAGAAAAAGGTCCAGCCGGTTGTGACCGGGTGGTTATCTATATAACCGACGTACAGGCTGAGGTAACCAGGAATATCCAGGTAGGCGCCCATGCGCTGGTGTACCCATTGAAAACTGCCGCCCCACACTTCCTCCAGAATATGCACCACATCGGCCAGCCCGGCGTGATCTGTGATCTGGCGGATATCGGCCTTGACCGGTTCCAGCAGCGGCGCCGGAACGTCCTGCAAATCCAGCGTCATCACTGCGTAGGGTTCATCCACTTCAAAGCCGTGTGCTTTGAGATGTACAGCCATGTCAGCGGGCTGGTCGTGTTCATAAACCTTCCATTCAAACGGTTTATCGAATTGTGAGAAATAGGCTACCTGTTCCTCGATGACACGGTCTACGTTTTTCTCATTCAACTGGCTGTACAAGACAAAATTAACACCAGGTGCGGCACGGGTAAAGCGCACCAAACCGGGCAGGCTTTCTTTGCGCATGTCCGGGTACTCCATCTGAATACGCATTTCCTGGTCAAAGCGTTGTAATAAATTGTTTCCATC
>JAJUJY010000277.1 GCA_029265085.1 Chloroflexota bacterium | reverse complement strand
TAGGAGTAGAAATATACCCCATCGTCATTGCTTCCGCCTGTCCCATGATCAATGCGCCAACAAACGCACCAGGGATACTTCCGATTCCACCCAATACTGCCGCCACAAACGCCTTTAAACCGGGCAGGATGCCTAATTGCGTCCAAATGGAAGAGTATGCAATAGCATATAAGACCCCTCCCATTCCAGCAAAAGCAGCGCCAACAGCAAAGGTGAATGAAATAACCTGATCAACATTAATACCCATCAAACGCGCAGCTTGTTTGTCGTACGAACAAGCACGCATAGCAATACCGATTTTCGTTTTTCGGACTAAAAACTGCAAGAACACCTGCACCAAAATCGATGCGAGCATAATGATGATCAAAATATTTGAAAAAGTAATACTATTTTCAGGTGGAGCTTGTCCGGGAGTAACCATATGAATACCATCTTTGATGTACCAGGCAACCACTTCAAATGGCCGTTCATATGGGATAAAACGTGGTGAAAAAACAAAACTTAATGCCCCAAAAAATTCCAGGAAAAATGACACACCGATAGCGGTGATAAGTGCGGCAATTCTAGGTGCGTCTCGTAACGGCTTATAGGCAACCCGTTCGATCGTTACAGCCAGAAACACACAGACAATAACCGAAAGCAGAATCACAGTGAGTGATCCAATGACAATGGAAAGCCCTTGTGGAATTCCAGAAAACACCCGGAGCGGCCAGGTATGTAATTGGAATCGGGTAACAGCATAAAAACTCACAAATGCGCCTACCATGAAGACATCACCATGTGCAAAGTTAATGAGTTTCACAATGCCGTAAACCATGGTGTATCCAAGGGCAATTAATGCGTAAACAAACCCAAGCTGAAGCCCACTGATAAAAATTTGTGCAAATAATGTGGGATTGCTAAAAAGATTGGATCCTAAAACATAGAGGACCAGCAATCCAAGGATCAGAATAAAACCTTGACCGACCCAAGCCAACGGAGCACGCCGTTTTTGAGCCGGTTTTGAGGTCGGGCTGGTGATGTTTGCTTGCTGCATTAGCGATCACCTCCAATCGATTAAATTCAAGGGGAAGAGGAGGGCAGCATTTGCCGCCCTCCTGATTGATTTACAGCCAAACCGAATTAGGGATTGACCACAGTTTCAAATTGAACTTTGCCGTCTTTCACAGCCAAAATCGTAGCTGATTTAATCGGGTTATGCTGAGCATCGAATGTAATCTGGCCAGACACACCGTTGAATTTAATCGCTGCCATTGCATCTTTAACTTTGGCGGGATCATCCACACCGGCTTCCTGGATAGATTGCAGGAGCAGGTTGGTAGCGTCATATGCTAACGCAGCCAGGGCATCCGGAACCTTCGGGTTACCACTTTCGTCCTTGAATTTATCGCCATAGGCTTTCAAGAAGTTGACAACCTCTGGGCGAGGATCATCCGGAGAATAGTGGTTTGTGAAGTAACCGCCGTCCGCAGCAGCAGTATCCAGGTCAGCAGAATCCCAACCGTCACCACCGACAAACGGAACATTGATGCCTTTTTCCTTAGCCTGCTTGGCAACCAGGTTCACAATGTTGTAATAATCAGGCAGGTAAACAACTTCGGGTTTCGCTTCGGCAACCTTCGCCAGAATTGCAGAGAAATCCGTATCTTTGGCCGTGTAAGATTCTTTGCCAACGATCGTTCCGCCTAATTCGGTGAAGGATTGTTCAAATGCTTCGGCAAGACCTTTAACATAGTCGTTTGACTGATCGAGCATGATGAAGGCAGTCTTTGCGCCAAGTTTTTCCATCGCGAATTTCGCGCCAACCAGACCCTGGAACGGATCGATGAAGCATGCGCGGAAAATATAAGGTTTCGTATTACCATTTGCATCAACCGTCACAGCCGTGTTGGTTGAAGTGGAGCTAATCTGCAATACACCTTTTGCATTGGCGATTTCAGACACAGGGATAGAAGCCTTTGAACAAACTTCACCCATGATGTATTTGACGCCATCTTGATCAATTACTTTGTTAGCCGCATTTACAGCAGGGTCAGGGGTACATTGACTGTCCTCAACAATCGGGACAATCTTGGCACCCAACACACCACCTTTGGCATTCCATTCTTCAATCGCCAGGAGTGCACCATCGCGAGTAGAAACACCAAAAGTCGGGACTGGCCCAGAAAGCGGGGCAAGAATAGCGACTTTGATTTCTTTTTGGCTAGCAGCGCCACCGCAGGCAGCCAGCAGCAGTGCTAACAGGATAAACAGATTGATAACTTTTAGCGAGCGCATGATTTAAATCTCCTCCAATTTGGCATAATTTTTTATATATTTGATTGTTGCATCCCCCCAGATTCACCAGATTGCTCAAATCTGGTTAATCGTTAATATGACTTCACCGCGGTTTACCAGGCTATTGCCTTGAAGTAACCACCTCCTTTCTTTACAATCCAATT
The DNA here is from genome assembly GCA_029265085.1 of Chloroflexota bacterium. The sequence goes on along the minus strand of JAJUJY010000277.1, from coordinate 1,193 downwards.
ACGTGATAAAGAATAACTAGATAGGTATTTAATTTGTGATTGGGGAATTATCTACGATTCGGGTATTCAAAACCGATTTTACCTTTGACGAGAACAATGATAGAGAATGATTGCTAAAATGTCAAGTACTAATATGGGTCAAAAATTTATTGTTACTCTTTTTGGTAATAAATTGACTCAAAATCTTGACAAATATGGATCGCAATTATATGATTGAAACGTCCCCTGCTGATCCAAATTGATCCAAATTTTTCGTCACCCTTTTTTATTTGCGGGAGGTAAGATGTTACGGAAGGCGATCGTTCAGCCCAAAATTGTGCAATTAATTTTGATCTTGCAATTTATTCCTTTGGTTTTATTTCCACCAGAGTCATTTAGTCCAACCACACAAGAATGGTGGTTACCAGTCCTATTAGCTATTATGGCGATTATTGCGGTCTTTCAAATTACCGTTCGGCATACAGTCGTTTTATGGCCTTGGTATTTACTCTCCTTTTCGCAAGGCTTTAACATCATCAGCCGGCTCATGTTATTGATGCCGCATGCGACAGTAAACGTTGGCGGGGTTCAACAATTTAATACCCCTTATGTGGCCTTAACTATCCTCTCAATTTTGCTTTCCAGTGCAATGTTGAGCTATCTGGAAATGCCCGAAGTTCGCATGACCTTCCTCCCACAGCAGCAGAATCAAAAAACTGCATCTACATGATCTTACGGCAAAGGTATGGTTGTTTTCTAAAATAAGAAAAACCTCACTCAGCCAAAAGAGTGGGGTTTTTTCTTATCACTTGGAGAAGCTTATGGATTTATCAATATTGTTTAAAGGGGTCGGAATTGGATTTTCAATTGCAGCACCAGTTGGTCCAATTGGATTATTATGTATTCAACGTACCCTGCAACATGGACGCACTGCGGGTCTAATTTCTGGATTAGGGGCAGCGACGGCAGATGCATGCTATGGTTTGATCGCTGGAGCCGGAATTACTTCGATCGCAACAATTTTGGTTCAACAATCTCTTTGGTTAAGGTGGTTTGGCCTTTTGGTTCTTGGTTATCTGGGTTTTAAGATTTTGCTTTCCAAACCTGCGGCACAAGCCGCACAAAATGCCGCAAACACATTGGTTGGAATTTATACATCAACCTTTCTTTTAACGATCACCAATCCTATGACGATTCTTTCTTTCATGGGGATC
>JAJUJY010000031.1 GCA_029265085.1 Chloroflexota bacterium | reverse complement strand
GGAATCGATTGGGGCATCCTCGTCGTGCTGGCAATGGGGCCAACCATTGGGGGCTATGGTCTGTACACACTCAGCATGAATTACCTGCCCGCCTCGGTTGTTAACTTGATAGCCACGCTGGAACCGTCCATCACCGCAGTTCAATCCTACCTGCTGCTGGGTGAGCGCTTTAGCATAGCGCAGATTGTGGGCAGCCTGCTGGTCATCGCCGGGGTGGTGTTGTTACGCGTCTTAGAAAATCGCTCCCGCAGCAAGTAACTATTCAACCGATTTGAATACAGGCCGCTTGTTTGATTTGGGGGCTTGTAATATGATAATATTTATCTATAATAGAAATTGTTAATAGAATATATTTTCTATTAACAATTCTTCTTAACAGGAGCGTGAACTATGTCAATGTTTAAAAATGTAAATGTGGTGTATTACTACGTCACGGACTGGGAGAAAGCAAAACAGTTCTACACCGATGTCTTAGAGTGGCCAGTCGCTTATCTAGACGAGGCGATGGGCTGGATGGAATTTGGCCTGGAAAATGAAGCGCACATCGCCATTAATCGCTGGGATGACCCCAGCACCACACCCCCGCATAACGGCGGCGCAACAGCCACCTTAACGGTGGATGATGCCCAAAAGGTCACTGACGTGCTGCGCGCCAAAGGAGTCAAATGCGATGACGTTGTGGGGATCCCCGGCGTGGTCAGCCTGGGCACATTTTATGACCCGGATGGCAACCGCATCCAATTTGCCGCAAGTGGATGATCCGGTTGGAAACAGATTCTGGAAAATATTATGCCCAGCCAGCAATACCATCGAATCCACACCAGAAGAATTCAAACGACAGACATCCGCCTGAGACAGGGATATGAATCTAGACACCCTCATTGAAATGACGATCCTTAAAGGAGATGGCTGGGCAATCAGCCACACACAGCGCATCTTAAAATTAATCGACCAGATCGCTGGCGATCTGCCATTTGACCGCCATGCGCTGACCATTGCAGCCTATCTGCATGATTGGGGTGCTTTTCCATGTTATGCGCAGCCCGGTGCATCGCATCCAGTGATTTCACGACAGATCGCTGAACAGGAAATTTTGCCCCAAATGGAATTAACCCCGCAGCAAGTGGAAATCATCCTGGAGGCAATCGAACTCCACGATTACCGTTCTGCGCCGCCTCGCTCTGTGGAAGCGCTGCTGCTGCGAGAAGCCGACTGCCTGGACTTGCTCGGCGCGACCGGCCTTGCGCGAGAATTTACCTGGGGGCCAAAAGACTTAAGCAAAGTGGTGCGCCGGATTCGATCCCGGATCGAAAATATTCCTCCATCGCTGACCCTGCCCGCTGCCAAGCAAATCGCCGCTGAACGAGCCCAAAGGATGCAAAAAATAGTAGAGCAGTTGCTTGAAGAAACGGGTGGAATGCTTTAGCCTAAAGCGGTGTTGCTGGTCCGCTCATCCTTGCGCGTCACACGCAGCACACTGATTTTGGTGGGATGATTAAACGGAGCCGGGTCCGCAGGCGGCAGGCTGACTCGGGTTTCCGGGTAGCCTGTAATATCATCCGGAACAGAAATCGTTTGCTCCAGGTGAACATATCCTCCTGCGCAAATGGACTGAATGGTATCCATCAATTCTGCCCCGCTCAAAAACAAAGCATTATTAATCGCCACCAAGCGGCCTTGATGAGCCACCAGCGGGCGTAATTTATTGATTAGCTTCTCAAACTCATGAATTAAATCCACCCGTCCCGCCTGGGTAACCGAGAAATAGGGTGCATCCAAGATAACCAGGTCGAATAATTGGCCTGCCTGTTTAAAAATTGCAGCCTGGCGATAAAAATCATTGGTCAAAAAATCCGCTTTCCGGATGGGAAAACCATTTAATGTACAGGTGGTTTTGGCCAGATTAAGATAATTGCGATTTAAATCGGTTTGCACCACGCGCGCGGCACCACCTGCCAGCGCTGCCGCACCCAGGCTGCCGGTGTAAGCAAATGTATTCAAGACAGTTTTCCCGGCTGCATTTTCCTTCATCCAACGCCGCAAAAGGCGCGTATCCAGATAAAAGCTGGCGTCCTGGTTCATCTGCAAATCCAAAGCATACCAGACCCCCTGCTCGCGCACCTTGCGTGCAACGGTTTCCCCAAAAGTTAACACGCCCTGCCGCTCAGACAGGTTGGCTGATTTGCGCGTTTTCACCAGCACTGATTCAATTCCAGGGAGTTTTTCTAGAAACCAGGATTGAGCCATCACTACCAGCGGAGCAAATTCATCCGGTGAATCCGCATAATTAAAAAAGACCAGCGTTCGCCCATACAGATCAACCACCAGTTCCGGGCAGCCTTCATAAAAACCGTTAAACAGCCGCAGCGCCGTCTCCCATGACTCATCCAGGAGATTACGGCGAGCATGCAGCGCAATGGCCAATCGGTCTCTCAATGCGTGAAAAGAGGAAACTTGTTTCATCTTGATTGAATTATAGCCGACACAGCCGTCAGGGAAGCCCAATTCGAGTAAAATATGAACCTGACAGTTAAAAATCATCCGAGGGAGTATCGTTTGATCAAGCCAACCCAATCGTTGTGGCATACGCTTGCCCGGCTCAATCCGGTTGATGGAGCAGATGCGGAGCAAGCCGCGCAGCTCTTTGCGGAATACCAATCCAGAGGCAGCCTCCGGCATACCTGCAAGGAAATGCTGGAACTGCCTGACCGCGTCATCATCGATTTTTACCGGCGGCTGGCAGATGTTCGCTCTACCCAAAGCCCGGTAGCGAATCGCGCAAATTCCGGGTGGATGGCTGACGCGGATTTTTGTTTTATCAATATTCGAGCCACTGGCCAGGGAAACACTCCCGGAACGCCCATCCAGGCTGCTAAACTGCTGCCTATCTTACGAGTGAACGCCATTCATCTTGGTCCCTTCACCCTGTATGATTTTCAAACCATTTATGCTGTCCAAAGCCTGCGCTCCATTGCACTGCAAATTACTGACACACATCTTGCTGGCCTGGAATTTTCTGCTGAACAGCAGTTAAAAGCACTGGTGGAAGCAGCTCATTTAACCGGTATGGCCGTTGGGTTTGATTTGGAACCGCATACAGCCCAATTCTCCATTACAGCCGTACAGCAGCCTGAATGCTTTCGTTGGATTAAATTGGCTGAAAATCCAGACCAGCTTGCCGGCGGCATGGCGATAGAAACCATGCTCCAGCCTGATATCCAGACCCAAATTGCCCATGAAATCAGCCAACGCACCCGCCGAACTTTGCACCTGACCGGCCTGGACACGTTAGAATTCGCTTTCAATGATCCTCTAAATTTACGGCAAAAGAAGCTTCAGACATTTCAACATTTGGTCATGGAGCTCATCGAAGCCGGCTACTGGACGATTCCAGCCCAGGTATGGAGTGCGGATGGGCTGCCTGCTTATGCCGGTTTTAACCATCAAGGGCACTACCCTCGCTTTACCTATCTGAGCCGCGCAGGGGAAGATCATTCAAATTATGCCTATCACATCGCCACCCCCTTTCGGTTTTATCATGGATTAAAAATCAACCAACCGCCTGACACAGACCAGCCACCTCAACCGGATCCGGCCGGGCAGGAACTGTACACCTCCGCTTTTTCTTATTGGCGTGACGAATTTGGCTTCGACTTTGTCCGCTATGACTCGGTTGACCACATCTTTGATTCAATCCACCAGGATAATTGGGAGCTTCCCGCCTCAGACCGCCCCACACCAGCCGTGCTGGCAGAATGTATTCGCAGCAGTAAAACACCGGATTTCCCATATATTGGCAATTTGGCAGAGCGCATGGGCAATGAAATTGAGCCATACGCTCAAGTCGGTTTTGACTTGATGCTGGGAGACGACATGCTCTCGCGCATTGACCGCGGTTTAATGGAAAAAAGCTTCCGGCTGCAAGAGCAGCTCTCCACGCTCAACCAGCAGCGGCCTGTTCGTTTTGCGGTGACGTTCTGTGTCGATACCCACGATACCGGCAATCCATACCTGTGGGGTCAACCGCTCATTCAACGTATGGGCTGTGCCCGCATGCGCTTGCGTCATTTTGTTTCCCGCTTCATCAGCAGCGGTAAAGCCCGCCGTCCTAAATACGAAGTGATAGGCGCGCAAGATCTGTCCTACGGGCTGTTCCAGGCCAACATCAGCGATGCTAATCTCAACTGGGTCAGTGATGCCGCCTATCTTAACAGCTACCACTTCCTGGAAGATATCTATGACCGCTTTCGCGATATTCTTGCGTCCGCAGAAAAAGTCCGCAGTTTTGTCTCCGATACCACAGCCTGGTGGGTATTTCGGCATCAAAACCGCCTGTTGGTCTCCGTGATTGCCCTGGAGCAGGGAGAAGCCGAAGGCTATCCTCAGATGCTGACACTCGGTTTGCGCGGACTGCTGCCGAACGACCCGCCTCTGCAAGTCCATTTTATTGATTTCAACGCACAGGCAGAAACCCATTACACAACGCAACAAGCCGAGGTAGAAGTTTACTTACCGCCCTTAAGCTTCTTCTTGATGGAAATCACCCCGGCACAACCCGGCTAATTTGCGCATATAATAACAAAAGCATTTCCATTTTCATCTTTTGGGAGGGCAGCAATGATTGAAGAACTTGTCCGGAAAAATCGTAGTTACCGGCGTTTTTACCAGGATGTGCCTGTTTCCCTGGAAACCTTACGCGATCTGGTCAACCTGGCCCGGCTATCACCATCCGGGCGCAATGTTCAACCGCTGAAATACAAGCTGGTTAGCGACCTCGAGCTCAATGCAAAGATTTTTCCTCTGCTGGGCTGGGCAGGCTACCTGACGGACTGGCCTGGGCCGGTGGAAGGCGAGCGCCCTGCCGCTTATATCATCATCCTGGGCGATAAAGAAATTAGCGCAGCCTTTGGCGTAGATCACGGCATTGCCGCGCAAAGCATTTTACTCGGCGCTGTCGAAAAAGAACTGGGGGGCTGCATTATCGCCACCATTCAGCGGGAAGAGCTGCGCCGACTGTTAAACCTGGAGGAACGCTATGAAATCCTGCTGGTGCTGGCACTCGGCAAACCCAAAGAAGAAGTTGTAATCGATGAAATTGCCCCAGACGGCAGCATTAAATATTGGCGTGATGCGCTGCAGATTCACCATGTACCCAAACGCCGTGTAGATGATATTCTTATCGATTAAGGAACCATAAACCATGACCGAAGAGATCAAATGGCCTGCATACCGCATTATTACCCCCCGGCTGGTCATCCGCTGCTGGAACCCGCAAGACGCTCCCTTGCTTAAGGCAGCGATTGACGAAAACATCGATCATCTTCTGCCGTACATGCCCTGGGCACAATACGAACCAGAGCTAGTCGAAACCAAAGCACAACGTCTGCGCCGTTTCCGCGCCGAGTTCGATCTGGATCAAAATTACATCTACGGCATTTTCAACCGCAGTGAGACCGAAGTACTCGGCGGTACCGGTCTGCACCCGCGAGTTGGTTCAGAAGCTCTTGAAATTGGTTATTGGATCAGCCAACGCTACACCCGCCAGGGTCTGGCCACCGAAACTGCCGCTGCGCTGACAAAAGTTGCTTTTGAACTGCACCATGTACGCCGGATGGAAATCCATATGAATCCGCAAAACACCGGCAGCGCAGCCGTGCCGCCTAAACTTGGCTACACCTATGAAGCCACTCTGCGGAAACGCTTCCCTTACAGCAGAGATGACTGGCACGACTCGATGATCTGGAGCCTGTTTGCAGAAGATTACCCGCAGACCCCTTCAGCCCAACTTGAAATTGAGGCGTATGACGTACTTGGCAGGCGAATGCTTTAGAGCACAACTTTTTCTTCCGCTATGCGTACTATAAGATAGAGTTAATTATTGTTGGGCAAAATCAGGTAATGATGGAGTCCAGTCTCAATCCAAGGAGTGAAAACATGAGCGAAGAAAATGTCCGTTATGAAGAATTTCGCGTTACTGGCGAGCAGTTGGTTGCCAAATTAAAAGAAATCTTGCACGAAGGGAATATCCGCCGGATCATCATTAAAAACGAAAAATCAGAAACTCTGATTGAAATCCCGTTGACCCTCGGGGTCGTTGGGGCATTACTGCTGCCGGTGTGGGCTGCAGTCGGCGCAATTGCCGCCCTGGCTGCCAACCTGACCATCGTGGTTGAAAAAGCAGATTAAATCCTTTTCGAAAATAACCAAAGAACGCCCTGGAGTGAACCTGTTCAGCCGGGGTGTTCTTTTTTACCCAGGCAATCACAGTTTTTCAGGCAATAAAGATTGAACCTTCAAAACACCCTGTTGATGGATATAATAAAACTATTCTTTAAACCCAATATCAGGCAGCCCATGAAATCACCCTTATCCATCATTCTGCGCATTATCGGATTCCTTGCGTTAGCCGCCGGAGCCTATTTTATCGCGATGGGCATGTTTTCATCCATCAGTGATTACCGTTCTCCGCTGCACAATACACCCCCAGCGCCCGGCCAACCGCTGGGTGAACCCGCCACCCGCAGGCTGGTTGTGGTTCTTTTTGACGCGCTGCGGGCTGACACGTCAGCAAACGCTGAAGTAATGCCGGTTTTCAATCAACTCCGTGCCCAGGGCGCATCTGCGACCATGCACAGCCAGCCGCCTTCATTTTCTGATCCGGGTTGGGCTACACTGCTGACCGGTGCCTGGCCGGATATCAATGACAGCCCGATGTTTAACGCTTCCTATGAAAACACTCCCGTTTATACCCAGGATGACGTGTTTTCCGCCGCAAAACGTGCCGGGTTAATCACCGCCGTCTCCGGCTACAATTGGTTCGAAAAGCTGATCCCAACAGCGGCAGTGGATGCAGGCTTTTATACACCCGGTGAGGATAATGCCGCGGACCGCGAAGTAGTGGATGCCGCGCTGCAATGGCTGGATGATCCCCAATACCAGCTTGTCTTGATCCACATCGACCAGATCGATTATGCCGGGCACCATGAAGGCGGTCCGCACAGCCCAAATTGGAACGCCGCCGCCGCCCGCGCTGATGCGATGTTAGCCGAAATTGCCGCCAAACTGGACCTTTCTCAAGATACCCTGCTGCTGGTCAGCGATCACGGTCAAATTGATATTGGCGGCCACGGCGGGCATGATCCCGTTACAATGGTCGAGCCGTTTGTGCTGGTCGGCGCATCCGTAAAACCCGGCCAATATGCCGATATGCAAATGGTGGATGTTGCACCCACCATTGCTGCCCTGCTCGGCACAAACCTGCCTGCTTCCAGCCAGGGGCGGGTTTTAACCGAGATGCTCAACCTCTCACAAACAACACTCGCCAACATCGCAGCCCAAACCCCAGTCCAACAGCAAGCTCTGCTGGCTGCCTATGCATCGGCAATTGGCAAACCCATCCCGGCAGATACTACCGGCCCGCTGGCTGCAATGCAGTCCTTGCGGCAGTCCCGCCTGAATGCCGAACGCTTACCGCGCACCCTGATTGCCATTGTGCTGGCCTTGATCCCCTTTGCCATTCTGATCCGCCGTCCCTGGAAGGAAATTCGCTGGTTATTGGCAGGGGCTGCGCTTTATCTACTAATCTACAACCTGCGTTGGGCTGTACTGGAAGGGCGCAGTTATTCGTACAGCGCATTAGACGGCCAAACCTGGCTGATCTTATTCACAGTGATCACCGGTGCAGTCAGCCTCCTGGTTGGCTGGCTGCTGCTTGCCTGGCGCGAAAAGCTCTTCACCGCTGGCAGCGCTCAGGCTGCCCGCCGCACTCTCGACCTGGCACTGGTAACCATTTACCTGCTGGCCTTGCCGGTGCTCAACCATTTTGCCCTCAACGGCCTGTTTGTCACCTGGGCTTTGCCTGAACTGGGCGTGCATTTCCTGGCTGTTTTCTGCCTGGTGCAAATTCTCATTGTTTGCGCCGTAGGATTATTGTATGCAGGCATTGCTGCCTTGATTGCTCGTCTGGTCCGTAAACCAGTCCGCGAAAAAGGTAATTAAGATGGGCTATTTTGAAATCGGGGTGTTCCAACCCCGCACCACAGCCAACATTGGCACCCTCTGGCGCTCGGCGTACCAGCTTGGCGCATCCGGTATCTTTACCATTGGCAAACCCTACCGCCGCCAGACCTCAGACACAGAGCACACCGATCACCATATCCCACTGCGCCATTATCTGACCCTGGAAGAATTTCTGCAAAACCGTCCGGTCGGTGCGCAGCTCATTGGTGTTGAAATGGGCGGCACCCCGCTGGCCAGCTTCAAACACCCGGACCGCGCTATTTACCTGCTTGGCTCCGAAGTTAACGGACTTCCGGAGCATGTCCTGGCGCGCTGCAACCAGGTCATCGCCATCGAGGCCGTTAACAAAGCCTCCTATAATGTGGCGGTTGCCGGCAGCATCGTGATGTACCACCGGCTCTATTTAGATCTCAAAGATAGCTAAATTTCGGGGACAATACAATACGAAAGAAGCTCGCCAAATCAGCGGGCTTCTTCTCTTTTACAGCCTGTTAACAATTTCTTACAAATTTATTATTTGACTTTTCCGCCAAGATATGCAAAATAATAAGTAAGTTGATCCAACGCATGGATGAACGTTAATCAAAATTTATGAGACAATACACACAAGAAAGTAATCCACCCGAATCTGAAGAAGTAGTCTTAACGGCTCGCTCTTTGAGCCCTGTCTTTCTGACCGGTAATGAGGATCTCATTGCCGGTTTTTGTTGCCAAGGAGCCGTATGACCGAGATCATCATCTTACGCTTTGACGGGCTGTATATGAGTATTCCACGGCAAGGCCGACCCGGTCCACAAGCGGGCTTCATGTGTTACGGTTGGATCATTTCACGCGGCAGCAAGATGCTTGGCCGCGGGCACGGCGGCTATGTGCGCGGCCAAGATGCCAGTTCCAACGTGGCGGAATACCTGGCCTTGATTGATGGATTGGAAGCGCTGCGTGATATGGGTGCTGATCATGAACCGATTCGCGTCATTGGAGATGCGCGGACGGTGATTGACCAGATGCAAGGCTACGCCCAGGTGAGCGCCGAATCAATTCGTGAGATTTACCAGCGCACCCGGCGGCTGGCCAATTATTTTTCCGCGCTGGAGTGGGAATGGACACCCCGGCGGCACAACCGTGAAGCCGATGCGCTTACCCGGCGCGCACTGCACCAGATTCAAGCCCATCCAGACAGCTACCAGGACGCCTTGGAAGAAATTTTATTGGGGCATGCCCCTCAGCGCCGCTTTGCGGCACCTGTGTTAGATTTGCGGATTTACCAGCCGCAAAGTTTACCGCTGTAATCGGGCAAATGCTTTAATTTGCTCGCGCTGAACCCGTGTTGGACGAATAAAACAGCGCACAGAACGAATTTTTTGCCAGGCTTCATCTGGGGATAGACCTGTGTCCACCAGGTAGGCAGCCGCCATTGTCGGTGCGCGCCCCACGCCTGATCCGCAGTGCACATAAACTTTTCGCCCCGTTTTAATGGCTTGTTGAATGAATTCAACACCTTCTTGCAAATCTTTCATTTGCGGAGCATGATCGTCCGCTGTTGGCAGGTGCAGATAATCCACCAAATCTTCCGCAACCGCCCGGTCATCAAATTCGCTGCGCATATTAACAACCGCTGAAATTCCCCAACTTCGCAAAATTCGCCAACCGCGCTTTTTAAATTGACCGCCCACATAGAGCTGAGGCGTGATTTCAGACAGGTGTTGGATTGGCCGGTCAAACACCAACCGGCTGATATTGTTCCAGGTCCATAATCCGGTTGCCCGCAGTCCTTGCGTAATCAGGCGTGTCCAAAACAGGCTGGCAAAACGCGCTGGATTCAGCGAACCTTCCAACCCTAAATCTTCACTCTCAACTTCCGGTGCTGATTTCCGCATTACTGACCCTCTTTTCCACAATTTTCCAACAGGCACATCGGATCGATATGTTGGAACCAACCACTTACCCGCCAGAGACAGTAATTTCCCATTTCGACCTCACTGGCACTCACATCATAATGCGCCATGCTGTCAAAAGTCATACCCGCCGGGCCAATGCGCGCTTCCAGGTGTAAATGCGGGTTCATCGCATTGCCGCTGCTGCCAATTTTACCCAGAGTTTGCCCACAAGTCACCCGGTCCCTGACTGCCAGGGTTTCATATTCCTGCAAATGCGCATACAAAAGATAGAGTGAACGGGGGCGCTGCGCAAAATCCGCAGGCAGGGTTACCGGCGGGCAGGTTAACACAGTTTGCTGGAGTGGTGCAGGCAGCGGATCGGGAAAGGCCAAACCCAGGTTGGGTGCGACATCTTTCAAATCCGTTTCAATCAAAACCGCATTACCATATGGAAACCGGTCATGGATTACTGCCGCCACGCTGCCATCCAATACGAAATGCACAGGCAATCCCGCCTGGGCAATCTGCGTACCGGGCTTCAATTCTGCCAGATCCGCGCCCTGGTGCGGATCATCACTGCCCGGCTCAGGTGGATGATAGGGATTGACCACCCGCCCAGGCAGATCACTCAATGGTTTCCCATCCAAGGGAGAGCATACCTGTGGTTCTGGCGTACTGGTTTGCGTTGGCAGCGGTACGGTAGTCCAGGTTGTTGTTGGCCGCAAAGTGGGTACTGCCGTTAAAGACGGAACAGCAAAAGCAGTGGGGCTGGGATTTACCTCCTGTGCAGCCGAACATCCAACCGCCAGCCATCCCAGGCTAACTGCCAACAAAACAACACCCCAAACTCGCGATCCAGACATAGGGCTAATTTTACCGGATAATTAGCTCCGTCCCATTCGTTTGGACATACTCAAGACAATTTCAGCTGTCACTTCCCGCAGCCCCTGTTGGCGAGCGCGTTCTTCAATCGCTCGGCGTGCCATTTTTCGCACAAACGGCGGAATTCTCTCCAGGCGCTCTTCCGCTTCAGCTGTCCATTCAATTGTCACGGAGTTTTCACTTTCAGGCAGAGCGGGCGGATTCACAGGTTGGTCGGGGGATGTGACAACCAGGAGATTTGTTTGGGATAGTCGGGCAAGATTGAGTGTATTGGACCCCACCCATGATCCAGGCTCGCGGTGCAAGCCAAACTGTCCCACACAGACCAGCCCCGCATTGCGCAGCTGGGCAAAGTGGTGGAGCTGTGGATAAACTTTTCCGGCCAGCACACTGGTTTTGAGCTCCAGCCCTTCCTGTAGAGCCAGCAGCCGTCCTCGATCCAACCCTTCCTGGTACAGTTTCTCCAACCCGCGGTCGATAATTTCATCGTGCAATTTTTCCTGGGCAGGGAAGTTAAACCGCTGCTGGTCTTTTTCCGGCAGCACATCAGCAATTGCGCTGAATACCCCCAGATGAAAGAACGGGTCATAGACCGCTGCCCCTTCCACCGCAGCTTGATAGCTTCGGCCAATTCGGATTGCGCGCAGCAGTGCAGCATAACTTTCTGGGCTGCCATCCACACCGGCCAGGATCGGCTGCCCTTTAAACCCAAACGGCCGGCGCATGATGAGTAAATCCACACCCAGATTTGACAACAAAACTCTCTCGGTCAAACTTCCCAACAAACTCTCGGGTGTGCGCCCATGTCCCCATGCACCCATTACAACCAGATCTGGCTGCACAGAGCGAATGGCTTGCAGCAAGCGCACATAATTCCGTCCTTCCGGAGCTAGTCCGCTGCACGGAACACCTCGTTTCTGGGCTGCTTTCACCAGAGGAGCAAGATACGAATCCGAAATCAACTGCATTCCATCGGTAATCAGGCTTTCATGCGTGCCGCGCAGTGATTGCAGCCGTTCTTCTTCCTGGTAGCGCTCCGGCAAACCAGGTTCCATTTGGGCAAAGCGGGTCCGGTGCATTTCAGCAGCGTACACATGACAGCCCACCAGCTCGCACCCGGGAAAATTTTCCGCCAGAGATACAGCCGCTCCAATCGCCAGGTGTGAACAAACCGATCCATCCAGGGCTACAAAGATTCGCCGGTACATATTCATCTCCTCGGATAGGGGGTTTTTTCTTTAATTTCCACTACCAGGAATACGTACCCAAAAGGATACTGGATCTGGTGAATATGAAATGGATCGCGCGCAAACAATTCGCGGGCTGCCAGTAAAAACCGGTAATAGGGGTGACCTTGCTCCAGCAAAGACACCACACCGTTAAACTGGTAACTTGGGAACCGGGGAGCTTCCCCAGAATACAACAAAGCGGCGCGCGGATCACGGCGTAGATTTTCCAGGGTCTGTCCTTCAAAAATTTCTAACCCGCCAAGCAGCATTGGATCAAACCACTCTGGGTGCTGGTAGAATTCACGGGCAGCCTGCACCCGGCGCGGCAGCGACTCTTCCCAGGATTGTGCTGCACATTCTTTAATTACTGCTTCAAAGCAGGCAGTTACAGTTTCTAAATGGGCTTCGTCCGGCAGCATGCCAATCCCTCGTGTGGATAGATTGATCGGGAAAATACCGTCTCCGAATGTTGCCAGCGCCGGCAAGTGCGCCGGTTGGACACGAACTGCACTGCCGCCCTGTTCAGAAAGCAGGTCAAACATGTGTAAACGCGCATGAGACTGCCATTGTAAAAAAGCAGCCGGAAGCGAGGCCCTGATAAAGGTCTGCTCACTCCCATTCACAACGATGCCAACAGATTGGGGAGCAATTTCTATTTCCATAGCCTTTAATTTTGTGGTGTTAACTGGATGGTATCAACCGGCACGTTTAATACATAAGCAACAATCACCTTAAGTTCAGCATCACTGCCCGTAAAAGGCGGCATGGATTTACCAATTTTCGCGGGATTGCGCAAGTATTCAGCCAGGTTAGGGGCAGTTGGGTGCAGTTTCTGCGCCAGGGAAAAAGCATCACCGGCCAAACCAGGGTGGCAGGCTGCACAGACCTGGTTAAAAATTTCTTCCCCGGTAGGCTGCCCAGCCACCTGATAGCCCGCCGGAAGCCGCACCACGGTATCCTGGCGATCCATTATTCCCACCATTGAAAACGGGCCGCGTTCCAGCGCGCGCGTTGTCCCCATCAGCCAAACCGAACCCAGAACCGGGATCACAATAAGCAGCAAGACTTCGACACCGCGGATTGTGTCCAAGGACCGCTGGCGGAAAAACAGGATTCCCCAGGCAATTAAACCAGCCGCGATTCCGGCAAACCAGATCCAGGTCAGTTCGCCGCCAAAGAGCATTTGCTGGCCTTCTGGCCGCACCACAAAGATACGCAAAATCCCGATCAGAACCTGGGCTTCTAACGCGCGCAGCACCAATTTACTGGCAAAACGAACTACCGATTGGTGATATTCTAATTCTTCACCCGATTTTCCACGCTTTCTCAGGCTGTGAATCGCCATTAAAAGCGTGCCTAAAAGGGCTGTTCCAGCGGCCGCACGGTGAAGCAGCGAAGGAAGCATGGCCGGATTGAAGACAGCCGCCCAAATATTTCCGGTTTGCGGCCAGGCACCAGGATTGTTCAAAAAGGAAACTCCGGCAGAAAACACCACATAAGGCACCAGCGGGAGGATTGAACCGATTAAACCCCAAAGGCGATGGCGGCTGCCTTCTTTTGACCATGTGAAATAATAGGCAAACTGAAAAGCCAACCCGCCAATAAAGCACAACAGCTGCAGGACCAGGAACCAAAAAAAGATGTTCACGACCAGGGTGAGCACCTGCGGCCGCAATCCAACCAGCATCACGACAACGCCGCTCCCAAGAATGCCACCTACCACACCTACTTCCAAGGCCAGGCTAAGGAACTCCTTACCCATTCGCAGCAAGTATGGGTTATTGTTTTTCCTCGCGCTGCCTTCTACAAGGTAAATCAACAACGGAGCTAAACCGCCCATCGAAACCAGGGTGAAATGCAATACAGCCATGACCCCAATCATCCAGCTTGAACCGGTTGAAGAGATATTCATTTCACCCTCCTACTTTTGACTTGCCAGGAAAGCGACCAGATTTTCCAGGTCGGCAGATTTTATTTTAAACTTCGCCATCCCCTGTGGTGGGTTCAGAATGGTTTGGCGAATTTGGTCAGCAGTTCGCCGAGTGCCAACCCCATCTAACACAATCGAGCCGCCTTTGCCTTGCAGCTGGTGACACCCTGTGCACCCTGTATTTAGAAATACCTGCTGTCCCGCCTGTGGATCGGCCGCAGCACTTTGCTCCATTCCCGGAACCATGATCTGGTTTCCGTACATGACTCCGTAAACAAGATATGGTTTGCGAGCGCGTTCACGGGTAAAGCCCATGAAGGCCGTGGTAGTAAGAATCAACAGCACCGCAGCGACCAGAGCCATTCGTCCGAGCCAGCGCATACCGGTCTTGGGTGACTGAACCGCCAGGAACCAGACCAGTAAAATCGCTGCCACAGCCAGCATGATGCCCCCAAACCAGAAAAAGGTTAAGGGTCCGTTTAGCAGCTTGGGAATTACACTACCCTCCGGCGCAGCCAGTGAGGTGCCTCGCTCCAAAGCGGTTAAATACCACACCCCCGGAAAAAATTGTAAGGCAGTCGCAATAACCGCCCATTTTCCGGCATATCCAACCGCCCAGGTTGCATAGCTTTTTCCTTCGTCGGTTCTTGACCGTCCATACATCCAAACCGCGTAAACAATCAAGAAGAACCCGGTAACAGAGAAAGCCGCCACAGCCCGGTGCAGGTAACTGGGCAGCATCGAAGGGTTGAAAGCTGCATCTAACACGCTGCGCGATTGCGGCCAGTTACCAGGGGTCAACATAAAAGACGCTAACCCATTAATAATGAAACCACTCAGCCAGGCACCGAATGCACCCAGAAAACCGTAAAACAAATGCAGCGGGCGGTGTTTCATTCGGTCCCAGGTGTAGCGGTAGATCGAAAGAAAAACCGCTTCCATTAAAAAGGCCAGGATCTCTAGCAGCAGCGGCCAGAAGAATACCCCTGCCCCCATTGTGAAAAAGCGCGGAAAAAGGCCCAAATTTGAGATCACCAATCCAATTCCACCCAGGGCACCCACAGCAACAGTTACCAGGACCATATTGGAAAGATGTTTGGAAAGCGTATCGTACCGCGTGTCTCCAGTGCGCCGTCCCAGCCACTCCGAGATGACTGCAATCACCGGGGCACCCATCACAAAATTGACAAAGAACGGAATATGCAGCAGCGCAATCAAGGCAATCATGCCGCTCCGCCCTAAAAATGGGACCTGAATGGGAGGCCAATCCATAACCCACCTCCTAATTTAGTGTATTGTGATTGTCAAATTTGGTTTTTGAGAAAATTAATTGATCCCCACCCATAAGGCCAATAACATCCACTTCATCCATCAAAATAGCTGATTTCTTGCGCGGTGTCAAGTAAAAAACAGTTCAAATTCAATTTGTCCCAATCTATTTTTCTTACGCCGCAGCACCAGCCCCTCTGTTACAATAGATTAAGCTTCAACAATTACCGGGAAGTATCAAAAATTTCTATGGAGGTTATCACCATGAGGTACGCTGCGGAATTACCCCATTGGGATATGAGTGTTGTTTTTCCTGGCCTGGATTCAGCGGAATTTGAAGCCGGTTTCCAGGCTGTTTATCAAGAAATGGACGCTGCTGTCTCGTTATTTGATACGCATCACATTGACCGGCAAGATTTTCTGATGGTGGATGCAGTCACAATAGAAATTTTTCAACGCATCGTTGAAACGCTAAACCCGCTGCAAGAGCATGTCCAACTGGTTGGAGCCTACATCAACAGCTTTATAACTACCGAAGCGCAGAACGCCCTGGCGCAATCCAGGCGCAGTGAATTTCAACCCAATTACACCCGGTTACAACAGTTACATATCCGGTTTACCGCCTGGATTGGTTCGCTGGATATAGAAACATTATTACAACAAAGCCCATTTGCGCAAACTTACGCTTTCTTTCTACGCCAGGCAGGCCGCCAATCTCGTTACCTCATGTCTCCTTCCGAAGAGTCACTGGCCAGTGACTTAAATGTAACCGCTGGAAATGCCTGGGCATTGATGTACAACAACATCACCGCGCAGCTGTCCATTCCGGTTAAACAAAAAGAAAAAACAGAGATACTACCAATGGCCGCTGTACGCAACCTGGCCTACGCTGAGGATGCAGAAACCAGAGAGGCCGCCTATCATGCTGAGCTGGCCGGCTGGAAAACAGTCGAAATCCCCCTGGCCGCTGCATTGAACAGCATCAAAGGCGAAGTGATTACCTTGGCAAAACGGCGAGGTTGGCATTCTCCATTGGATGCCTCTCTCTTTGACACGGTAATAGACCGTCAAACTTTATCCGTAATGCTGGATACTGCCCGAGAATATTTTCCACATTTTCGCAGGTATTTATCCGCCAAAGCGCATCTGTTAGGGAAAGACCGGCTGCCCTGGTATGATCTGCTTGCGCCGGTTGGAAACTCCGCTTCTCCCCGGCCGTATAACAAGGCAAAACAAACGATTCTGGAGCAGTTCCACCAGTACTCACCGCGGCTGGGAGAATTTGCCGAGCGCGCATTCCGTGAAAATTGGATTGATGCAGAACCACGCCCTGGAAAACGAGACGGGGCATTCTGCATGCGCCTGCGCGGTGAAGAGTCGAGGGTCTGCTTAAATTATGAATCCAGTTATAAAAGCACCTTCACCCTGGCACACGAGCTTGGCCATGCCTACCATAATTTCAACCTGGCAATCCACCCGCCGCTCAACCGCGACACCCCCATGACCCTGGCTGAAACTGCCAGCATCTTTTGTGAAACGATGGTACGAAATGCCTTAATGGCCCAAATCCGACCAGAAGAAGCATTGGGACTGCTTGATCCGTCAATCATGCGCTCTTTCCAAACGGTTGTGGATATTTCCAGCCGCTATCTTTTTGAAGAAAAGGTGTTTGCGCAGCGTAAACATCGGGCGCTCTCACCAGCCGAATTCTGTGCAATCATGCTGGATACGCAAAAAGAAACCTATGGAGATGCACTGGATGAAAACGCCATGCATCCATATATGTGGACAGCCAAATTGCATTATTACAGCACAGATCGTTCATACTACAATTACCCGTATATGTTTGGGCAGCTGTTTGGTCTGGGGCTGTATGCTCGCTACCGCCAGGATCCGGAGCCCTTTAAGGCTGCCTATGATGATTTGCTCGCCTCCACTGGCCTTTCCGATGCCGCTGGCCTGGCTGCCAGGATGGGGATTGATCTTCACCAGGCAGATTTCTGGCGCGGCAGCCTGGAAACCATCCGTACCGAAATTGACCGGTTTATCGAAATGGCCGTATAGTCCGTTCAACCTTTCCTGGATTTCCTGGCTCCTCAAAAGAGCCAGGTTTTTATCGATCAGGTGGTATTTCGCACCTTACCAGACTGTTAAGTTGTTGTAGGTCAGGGTGCATTGCAGTCAATCCAGAAACCGCTACAATTAAGCCGCCAGACCAATAAACCTCGTAATCGTGCAGCAATTCCCCTCTGCACATACAACCCAGCCGCTCCTGGCTGGCAGGAGGAACCCGATGAAGAAATTACAACGGCTGATCCTGGCCGTGACCATCATCCTTGCCGGACTTGCTGCTCCCCGGCAGACAGTTAATGCAACCATAACGTACACTGTCAACAGCACCGCGGACGAAGCCGATTTAAATCCAGCAGACACGTTATGCTTAAGCGTTAGCGGAGCATGCACCCTGCGGGCAGCCATTCAACAAAGCAATTACAACAACACCTCGGAAATTATCAATGTTCCAGCTGGAACCTACACATTAACCATCAGCGGCAGCAATGAAGATGCCAGCGCAACCGGAGACCTGGATATTGTTTACAGCACCACCATCCAGGGCAGCGGTGCAACCACGACTGTTATAAATGGGCAAGGCCTGGATCGAGTGCTGCATACTTTATCGTCTGCGGTAGTGACAATCCAGGATGTGACCATCACGAACGGATCAGCACCTACCGGCGACAAAGGCGGCGGTGGAATCCGCAATGACGGCAACCTCACCCTCAACCGGGTCATTATTACCGCCAACCAGACTCCGTTTATCGACCAAAACAATGATAACGGGGCAGGTATATCCAATTACAGCATTTTAACCATTAATTCTTCCCGCATTAGCGATAATTTCAATTCCTATAACGGCGGTGGAATTCATAATGAGCAAGGAGCACTTTCGGTGAATCAATCCACCATATCCAACAATTCCGCCAAACAAAGCGGAGGGGGTATATTGGTCAAAACCGGAAACACCTTTTTTATCAATACGACCATCAGTGGAAACATTGCTGAGGCGGGTGCAGGCGGTGGATTATATAATACCGGAACAACCAACATCAACCGGGTTACCTTTGCCAATAATATTGCCATCCAGGGTCACGCTATCTATAAAAACGGCGAATTAACCCTGATCAATTCAATAATTTTTTCCGCAGCGGGAAGCTCAAATTGCGCAGGGCCAATCTCATTAACCAGTAGTAGAAACAACATCGAAAACGGCAGCACCTGTCTTGTAGGGGGCAACGGTAACCTGCTTGGCCAGGACCCCCAACTTCAGCCATTAACGTATTTTGGGGATATCTTAAAACTCCACCCCATCCTGCAGGGTTCTCCAGCGATTGACGGAGGGAATGCAAGTCCCGTTCTTTACACAGATGCGCTGGGAAATAATTATGAAGATGGTGATTTTGACGGCATCCGCGAATCAGATATGGGTGCATATGAATATATTCCATTAAAAATATTTTTGCCCCTCATCCGGCGGTAAATATGTAACCTAACATCGTGAATCAAAATCAAGCCTTACAAAAAGAAGCGCTTTTAGCCTGACTTGATTTTTCTGGCATAGATAACTGTTTTTATTTTATTAAAATCACAAGAGATAGCTTAAGGCCACACCTTTCAATTAGTGTAGGATGCTGTTATATTAACCGCCACATGAAATAAACACTGCAATTGAGGGGAATCGTTTTAATGGTCTGGAAAAAAGCATATCTTGAATACATTTTTGCAAGTATACTAATTTCTCTATTTTGCCTCGTTGTCTTATCGAATAGTAATCCCCTGTATTTTGAACCCGGTCGAGACGGGGGATTTTTTATGTATGTCGGCCAAGAAATGCTCAAAGGGAAAACCTTATATGTGGACGTCTGGGATTCAAAAGGGCCGGTAATCTTCTTTATCAATGCGCTCGGTATGTGGATGGGCAAGGGCACGCGCTGGGGGATCTGGGCTTTAGAATTCCTCTTTCTATTTGGGGCTTCCTTGTTCAGCTTCTCTACTATGAAGCGCCAGTGGGGTACCCTGCCAGCCATCTTTGGCATTACCGCTGGATTGATGAGCGCGAGAATTTTGTTCGGGGCTGGTAATTTTGTCGAACAATATGCATTGATGTTTACATGGATTGCCTTATTTGCTTTTTATCAATCCATTAATTTTCCACAAAAGAAACAGTATCCATTCATTATAGGTACAATGCTGGCGCTTAATTTTTTCTTACGTGCAAATAATATTGGAACTATAGCAGTTTTGGTATGTGTATGGTTCTTAAATCATTGGAAACAATCGGGTTTTATCATCTCAGTAAAAAAAACTCTCGGGGTTTTTCTTGGTGTTTTGATTGTGGTTCTTCCCATAACACTCTTTTTTATTTCCACAAAGAGTGTGAGTGATATGTATTCAGCATCCATTCTTTATAATTTGGAATACAGCTTTACTACTAGACCAAATTCTAATAGCCTATCTATTTTCTATGGCAGTCTACTCCCTGGCTTTAGAGCTTTGGGAAATTGGGCTTTTGTGGGGTTGATCGGTTTCAGTTTGGCACTAGCACAACTTCTTCGCCAAATTAAATTCAAGAAATTGAGCATCTTCGATCTTGCCCTGGTGCTGATCTGGCCGGTAGAAATTCTCGCCAGCTCAGTCTCAGGCCGCGGTTATGGACATTACTTTATCTGCTGGCTGCCAGCCCTGACCTTATTATCCGCGCTTCTATTCCATTATATCGACCGCTATGTCTTAGCGCCAAACCTGGTGGACCTGCTCAACCGGCGATTGGCATGGCTGACCTATATTGTTTGCATAGGTTTCGTGATCTTTTCATTTCAGGCAGATTTGATCCTGAATTTGAAGTCGTTCAACCGCATCCTCTTCCACCGCGGCCAAGGGGTTGAAATCATTTCTCTAATCTCCGAATATATCCGTGAAAACACGCAGCCCAACGACCTGGTGTTGGTTTGGGGCGGGCAATCCGGTATCAATGTCATGGCTGACCGCAGTTCGATTGATGCCTTCTTGTATTACCCATTAACAACCAACGCGGAAGAAGGTCAAAAAATTCAGGCAGTTTATCTCGATCAGATCATCAAGCAAAAGCCCACCTTGATTATCGATGGTTATATTCATTCAACGCTGGAATTACCAGCTATCGACTCAAAAATTCGGGCAAAACAAGAATTGGTTTCACAACTGGCACAAAACACGCAGAAAACCTTGGATTACATTTCAAAGAATTATGTTTTAGAAACTGTATATTTTGATTACGGGGTATACCGAATCAAAAGCACTGCAACTCCATAAAACCAAGATCTGTTTTTTTCCAATGGTTTATAACAAGAAAATGTACCAATAGTCTATAAAACATCTTATACAATTCCCATAATATCTGATATATTTAAGCATTCCCCGATCCAATCCATTATTCTGAGGTTCCAACCAGTATGAGAAACAATAAAGCAAATCTGGAATCTTTCTTCATTTTGCTTTATGTTTCTTTATTCAGCCTGATTGTCTTGACCTGCAGCAACCCCTTTCTCTTTGAACCCAATCGAGATGGGGGTTTTTTTACCTATGCAGCAAAAGAAATTCTAAAGGGAAAAGATTTATATCTTGATATATGGGATTCCAAGGGGCCTGGCATTTTCATGATTAACCTGTTGGGGTTATGGCTAGGCAATGGTTCACGTTGGGGAATCTGGCTATTGGAATTCCTTTTTCTGGCAGGTTCATCACTGCTTGGAACCACGGTTATGAAACGCCGTTGGGGTGTGCTGCCAGCGCTCTTTGGTATTTCAATTGGGTTAATGGGCTTGAAAGCGTTGTTTCGCGGGGGAAACACCATCGAAGAATACTCTTTGTTCTTTACCTGGATCGCAATTTTCGTATTTAGCCAGACGATTGCGGCTCCGCCAAAATGGTATTTCCCATTTATCCTCGGAATGATGCTCGGTTTTAATTTTTGGCTTCGGGCAAATAATATTGGCACAACCGCCCTGCTTTCAGGCATATGGCTGATCTTTTTGATTAAACCATTCGGATGGGTTCAGGCTTTCAAAAAAGCATTCTGGCTGATTGCCGGATTTCTCATTGTTATCATACCGGTATTGATATACTTTACCCTCCAGGGAAGCCTGGGCGAAATGATCACGGCCTCCCTGCTATATAATATTGGGTACAGCAATCTGGCGAAGGCAAGTGCGGTTGATTTTCCAGTAATCAATCGAAGTTTGATGCCCGGAATTATCGCTCTGGGCAAATGGGCATATATCCCGCTGCTTGGTTTTTTCGCAGCGCTTCTTCAATTCATCCATCAAATCATTCACAGACAATGGAATGCCTTTGACCTCGCCCTGGTGCTGATCTGGCCGGTTGAAATTCTTGCCAGTTCAGTTTCTGGGCGAGCCTACGAACATTACTTTATTTGTTGGATACCCATTTTGGCTTTATTATCCGGCTTTCTGATTTACCGGGCCAGCAAATTCATCCTTCCACCCCAATGGGACACCTTGATCAACAAACGCTTTTCAATCGTTTTTCCCCTGCTGGGACTGGCTGGGCTGCTATTTAATTTTCAGTACGAGATCAGCATGAACTGGTTAGCTGTTGACCGCATTCTGGTCAACCACAGCGAAATCATTGAGTATAAATCTCCCCTGGCCGAATATATCGACCAAAACACAAAACCAAATGACCTGGTATTAATCTGGGGTGGCAACAGCGGCATCAATTTAATGGCGAACCGGAGCGCAACCGATGCCCCTTTGTTTTTTCCCATGATTACCAACTCCACGATTGGGTTTAATTTGCAAGAACGTTACTTCGAACAACTGATTGCGCAAAGACCCGCATTGATTATTGATGGATTCAATAAATCTCCAAATGAACTACCATCGATTGACCCGAAAATTCGCGCCCAACAAGTATTAAATTACCCATTAGCGAACAACACACTGGCAGTCCTCGAATATATTGCCCAAAACTATACCTTGGAAACCATAATTGAAGATTACGGGGTATACCGGCTCAAAAATTTGGCAACACCTTGACCTGCATTTTTTAGCAGGTGTTTTGAAATCTCCTATATAATTTTCTTATGCTCGCCTGCGTTCATTCCTGCGCTGTCATCGGATTAGAGGGGGTCATCGTCGAGGTCGAGGTGGACACCGGCCAGGGACTGCCCAATATGGTCATTGTTGGCCTGCCGGATACGGCTGTGCAGGAGAGCCGCGAGCGCGTCCAGTCGGCGGTTAAGAACGCCGGTTTTGCGTATCCCCGCAAGCGCGTTACAGTCAATTTAGCACCCGCTTCAGTGCGCAAAGAAGGCCCCGCCTATGACCTTCCGATTGCCCTGGGCGTGCTGGTGGCCAGCGAGCAAATCACCGCTGAAAGCCTGGAAAACACGCTGGTGATTGGCGAGCTGTCACTGGACGGCTCTGTTCGCCATGTCCGCGGCGTGCTGCCGATGGCCGCGGTTGCCCGCCAGGCTGGTTACGCGCGGGTAATCGTCCCGGCTGCGGATGCACCTGAGGCCGCACTGATCCCAGATCTGGAGGTGATCCCGGTAGGGTCTTTGACCGAACTGTCCGCTCACCTGAACGGTAATATCCACATCCAGCCGCAAACGCCGGTCACGGCCGAAGACCTGGAAGTGACCGTAATGACCGATTTTCGCGAGATTAAAGGCCAGGAACACGTCAAACGCGCGTTGGAAGTAGCCGCTGCCGGATCACACAATCTCTTGATGGTTGGACCACCCGGCTCCGGCAAGACCCTGCTGGCACGCGCCCTGCCCGCCGTGCTGCCGCGCATGAGCATCGACGAATCGCTGGATGTGACCCGCATCTATTCGGTTGCAGACCAGCTCCCGCCGGATGTGCCGCTGGTTCGCAACCGACCCTTCCGCGCCCCGCACCACACCATCAGCCATGCCGGACTGGTGGGAGGCGGCAACTGGCCGCACCCCGGAGAAATATCCCTGGCACACCGCGGCGTGCTCTTCCTGGATGAACTGCCCGAATTTGGCCCGCGCGTGTTGGAAGTGCTGCGCCAGCCGATCGAAGATAAAATTGTCACCATCAGCCGCGCGCAGGGTTCGCTGACCTTTCCGGCCAATTTCATGCTGGTCGCGGCGATGAACCCCTGCCCGTGTGGTTATTACGGCGATCCGCTGCGCGCCTGCACCTGCTCCAACAGCACCGTAACCAAGTACCAGAAACGCATCTCCGGCCCGCTGCTCGACCGGATTGATATTCACATCCAGGTGCCGCGGTTGGAATACGAAAAACTAAGCGACCAGCGCCTGGGTGAATCCTCGGCAGCGGTACGCCAGCGGGTGGAAGCTGCCCGCCAGCGCCAGCGCGAACGCCTGGCCAGCCTGAACGGTGATCCCGGCGCGCCCACCTGTAATGCCGATATGCGCCCGGCGGAAATCCGCCAGTTTTGCGCGCTGGATGATACCTGCCGCGGGCTGCTCAAAGCCGCCATGAGCCAGTTCCAACTCTCGGCGCGGGCTTACCACCGCATCCTTAAACTGGCCCGCACCATCGCGGACCTGGCCGGATGCGAGGCTATCCAGCCCACCCACCTGGCCGAAGCCCTGCAATACCGTCCAAGGATGGATGTTCAGTAAAATCTTGCTTCAGCCTTGTTTTACCACCCCTTTCACAAACAATCCAAAGGGGATAAAACACACCAAACCCATAGCAAATACCACAATCACATCCACCAACGCAAACGGCGCAGTGGTAAAAACTGGCTGCAATAGCAAGAAAGCAATCAGTGCGATAAACAACATACTGGCTTGAAAGAGCAGCCCCAGGCCAACCAGATACCCTATGGTCTTCCGCTGCCAAAGCAGAATACCGCCAATCACCATTGCGGGGGAAATAAAAAAGTCGGATATACTTACCGCAAGGTCTGTATCCGGCACAGGAGTTCCACTGGCAAGCGCCCCGGCAATCACTACCACCACCCGCACCAGAAACAATAATCCCAACCCGGCCAGCACGCTACCGGAAAATTTTTCCACCACCTTACCGGTGAGCTTCTGCTGCAATACCGCCCCATCCAATGCAGTCACCACCCCAACCAATGTGTACAGGCTCAACATGGCCAGGGCAAGATACAACAGATACGCCCAGGTCAGCGGTGCAGCAAAGACATACGCAAGGTAGGTGTAAAGCACAAAGATCAGCGCTCCCGGCCAGATAAGGTAACCGAGCAGTTTGCCGCGCCAGACAAACCACAGCGAGCCGAGCAACATAGGCACCCCGATCACCAGGTTAACCACATCATTTGGCAAAAAGTTCTCCACCAACGCCTGGGTTGGATAGAGAATCGTACGGTAAATCAACCCGGCCGCCGAAGCCGCAGCCATCAAAAGCGCGATCCATACCGAGAGCAGCAGCATGAACCGCAAATCACGCTTAACAGGCACAATGGACTGGCGAGCTTTCATTTTCTACTCCTATTCCAATAGACCCTGACCTGCGGCATGCAAACATAAAAACATTATCAACCGCACAAAAATTCTCTTTAATGATTATACAATCGCCCGGACCAGTATAATTAATCCATCCCCCAAAACCAAAGTCATCCTATGAACCTGACCGAAATTCACAACCGATTCAATGATGCGATCCTGGCGGAAGCTGTACGCCGTTTTGGGTTTGTCCCCGATTCCCTGCAAGAACTGGAAGGCAGCGCGTATGTCTACGAAGGTTTACTAGGGGGCACACCCCGAATCTTAAAAATCGCTCCCGGCTATTGGAATACCATCCGGCAGGTTACCGGCTCCACAGTTGAGCAAATCCTGGCCGAAGTGGACTTTGTGCATTATCTCGCCAGCCGCGGACTGCGAGTTGCCCTGCCAGTAGCCTCTCAAAACGGTGACTGGGTCGAGGTCATCCCGCTGGATGAGCAAACCTGTTTCCTGGCATATTGCTTTGAAAAAGCGCCCGGTTTGATGTTCCCGGACGATTCCGAAGTGTATTTCCCGGATGCGGTCATTGAAGAATGGGGGCGCACCTGCGGGCAGCTTCACCGCCTTTCAGCTCAATTTCAGCCCAACCCGGCACACCGCCGCCTGCCCTGGTGTGCCAATGACCTGCTGGAATTTGACGGACTGATCCCGTCCGACCAGACCCTGATCTACCAGCGCCGTGATGAGATTGTTCAGGCCATGCAGTCACTTCCCCAAGATTCCGAATCCTTTGGGCTGGTTCACGGCGATTTCCACCACGGCAATTTTTTTGTGGATGGCGAGACCATCACCTTGTTTGATTTTGATGCCGCAGAAACCTTCTGGTATATTGGCGAGATTTGCGTTGCGCTGCACAACTGCCTGCCGCTGCCCCGCTCGCAGACCGCCAAACGCCGGGATTATGCGCTCCATTATCTGAGCCATTTTCTGCACGGTTACCGCAAGGAAAAACCGTGCAGCACATTCTGGGTGGAACAAATTCCGCTTTTTTTACAGCACTGTGAGCTGTTAACCTATGCCTATTTTTATAAATACTGGGATCTATCCAATCTCTCCGAACGGCGCACTCAGGTTTTAAGCGATCTACGCCGGCGGCTGGAGCAGAACATCCCGGTAGTGGCCTTTGAACCCGGCGATTTACAAGGGTTATAAACCCATCGGTTCCAATAACAATCAGGAGAAAGAAATGGATTCAAAAATCCACATTGCATTCCGGTTTCATGGAAATTTCTACCATTCCTATCGGGGAGACACCCCCGATGAGCTTGGTTTTGGGAAGGATATCCGGATTATCCGCTTTATCCTTGAAACCCTGGATACCTATAATCAACGCGGCATACCGGTTTGCGGAACCTGGGATTTTGAAAACTATTTCTCGTTGGAAAAAATTATGCCGGAACACTGCCCGGATATCATTAAAGCATTGCAGCGCCGGGTAACAAACGGAATGGATGAAATTCAGTTCATGTCTTATAACAATGGGCTGGTCAATGCCCACACAGCGCATGAATTTGAGGCGGCCATTCGATACGCACAAACCAACCTGGCCGGTTCCGGTTTGTTTGATTTATTTGGGAATGCCGTGGAGAACATGGTTCGCCCGCAGGAAATGATGTACACTCCCATCCATTTAAAACTATATAAAGCTGCAGGAATCGATTCAATCAGCCTGTACTATTCCTCGATTCCATTTAATGGATTCAGCAATTTTCTGCCCAGGTTATCTACACGCGAACGCTACAACCCGCTGACCCTGACTTACCCTGGCATCACCGAAACGATGACCCTGCTGCCCGCCTACAATGTAGGTGATATCGCCGATCACCTGTCGCTGCGCCGCTGGGTGAAAGCCATGCGCCGCGAGCAGCTGGCCATGCCCGCACCGTCTGACTTGATCCTGTTATTGGATCAAGACGCAGACGACCCATTTTGGGTTGGTTTTGATGCCCCAGCCTGGTTGAAAAAGAGATTTTCTACCCTGCGCGGCTTACCAGGCTTAATTGAAAGTCTCCTTGACCTGGAGTACATCCAATTCACCACGCCGGGACGGTACATTAAAGACCACCCACCCGTGCAATCCATTTGCTTTGGACAAGACACCGCCGACGGCAGCTTTGACGGCCTATCCAGTTGGGTTGAAAAATGGTCCAACCACCGCCTTTTCACTGGGTTGGAACGTGCGCGGATCTTAGACCTACAGACCCGCCGTTTGCAAAAAAAAACAATTGATTCTGTGCAGGCTCACTTGAATACGGCTTTTGAAGCCCGGGTCAAAGCACTTTCCACCACCCATTTTGGCATGGCTGCTCCTGTGATGAACCTGACCCGCGAGCAAAAAGCCCACGATTTAATCGAGCAGGCAGTTAACGCGGCTGCAGCTGCCTTTGCGCTTACTTATCCGCAACCAGCCCAGGGCAGTTTCCGGCTGGTGGATTACATTCGCGGCGAAACAACTCCGATCATCCGCTACACAGGTCATCCTTCTCGCGGTTTAATTCGCCTGCCCCTCCGGCAAAATGCGCCAGGCAATATCAATTTATTATCCACGGAAGGGAAGCAAATACCGACCGCAATTTTGACCAGCCTGCAAGGCCGCCAAATCGTATGGGTTGATCAGTTCACAGCGGAAGAAGAAAAACAATACCAGATCGTACACGCTCAACCAGGTCCGGGTATAAAGATGCCTGCCGTCTCCGTCCGACCCGACAGCTTGCAAAACGAATACCTCAGCCTCCAACTGGATCGCCGCGGCCAGATCAACAAGTTCCTAAGCAACAACCAGGAATTTGCCAGTGGAAATTTTCTAACCAGCGGTGTTACCTACGGCCGGAAAACTTACACGGTCCGCGACTGGCAAGAAGTGGATTCACAAAACCTGGGAATTATTGGATTGAAACGTATGCGCGGTTCGATTCAACTTCCAGGTGGATTTCCAGTGATTTTTGAACGCGAAATTCTCCTGGCAGCCGGGCTGCCATACCTGTACATCACAATGCGCATTTCTTATCCGCGCACACCCGATCAAGGGTATTCTCCGGAAAAAGCGCGCCGCTTGCAGCAGCCCTGGGATGAATCCTGGCAGGAGATATTTCCCTGCCAGATCAACCCGGCAGTGACCGGTTTACCAACCCAGCCACTGCGGGTCTGGAAGCATAATTATTGCGACCATATCAGTTCATACGATCTCGATTACGGACGTTTCTCAAAAAACAAACAGCTTGCCAGTGCCAACAACCATATTACCCATGCCTGGCTGGCGGTAACCAACAGCCAAAAGGGCATCCTGGTCGCCCAATCTGCCGATAGCACCAGCAGCGTCGCTTTTTGCCCGCTGCGCACCCGCCGGTTTGGAACCCAAAGCAGGGTGCATCTGAATCCTTTTGGCACCTATTGGGGACGCCAATACCGCTATGCAACCGCCACAACCAATCTCGGAAATCTCCTGTCAACCACTTTTTCAGCCGCTGATCACATTCGACCGGTTGCGCCTTCCTTCAATGGCCGCATGCAGGAGTTCAGCCTGTTGGTTGCGCCATATGAGGGTGACCGGCCGCCCGGATCAATTTGCCATGATGCCGAAGCTTTTGCTTACCCCTACATCGTGTTGAACGACCAGGAAGTAATTGCAGATCCAGCTCACCGCGGATGGGACGGCAGCGGATTAGGCGAACCGCCTGCCAGTTAAACCCGGCCAGGTTGGATCAAAATCAATCCACAATAAACAGCTTTGCCCCGGTAGCGGTTTGTGAGCGGTGCGGTTCTGCCTGATCGGCTACCTGGTAGCTCATCCCAGGTTTCAGGACAAACGTGCGCCCATCAGCCAGCTCGGTATGCAGTTCACCCTCCAGGCAAAACAAAATATGCCCTTTGGTACACCAATGGTCCGCAAAATATCCTGGTGTGTATTCAACCAGCCGCACCCGAATCTGGTCAAACTGCCGGGTGCGCCAGTATGCCATACCGGTGACACCGGCATGTTCCGTAGGGATAATTTCGTCCCAGGTGGTTGTCTCAAAGGGAATGTTTTCCATCTTCATGGGTTATCGCGTTTCCTTTCGGTCATTTTTACATTAATACACCAATTATTTTGTTGGGGATCCGGAAAAGCCAGAAACCCAACCGGAATTAGTTTACACCCATATTAGCAGAGCTGAGAAGGTAAGAAAAAACGCTCTCACAGCCAGTGCAAGAGCGTTTTTTCCTTGGGCTTACTCACCCAGGCAGGGAGAGCAAGAACTTTTTCCGCAGGCTATTTTGCACTATGGATGATAATGCTGCCTCCGCCAATGACTGTGGTTGGTTCAGCATCGTCAGCCGCACCCAGCAGGTTATCATAGACAATTACGCCAGTTGCCTTATCCCAGATCTTAATCCGGAACAGGTCCTGTTTGTCCCGCCCATTGTACTGCCCGTCCACAGCCGTGAGCATAAAGCCGTATTCGCCCATACCGTTAATCGTTCCCGTGCCTTTAAATTGGGCTTTCGCGCCTGCCACAACCAGCCAGTCATAGGCAGTGCTCTTAAAGTTCAGCCCGGCCGCCTTGAATTGGAATTCCGTATTACCAACAGGCAAAGTTGAGCCTTTCAGGTATTTGGAGACGAATCCAAAAGACGCTTTACCGGCCAGGGTTGGGTCTGCCAGGTAAGCCCCGGCAGGCGAATCAATCCAACCGCCGCCGGTCACAAAACCACCGTTCGGGTCATAAATGACCACATACTCGTAGTAGGATTGGCCATACATCCCCAACTGGTCGGTAACGGTCAGGGTAATGGTATACAGGCCTGGAGCGGTGTAGGTATGCTCGCTCCAGGTGGAACCAAATCCGTCCATCTCATTGACCATACCCTCAGAGGTGGTACCGTCGCCCCAATCCCAAACTGCAGTATGGGTATCCATCAGGTTCAGGTCACTGAAATCGGCGCTGGCCGCGATCTCCTCACCCAGCATCACGGGAGCAGACGGAGCATTGATCGGTCCAACCACTGGCGGGACGTTTAACTCCAGGCCAACCAGCACCGGGTCATGGTCAGAAATACGGAACTCATCCGGCGCGTACAGGCTTAGTATTTGTCCGGCTGATTTAAAGTCGTCATTATAATCCAGCACGCTTGGCTCATCGGCATTGATGTGGTAATCTGCTACCCCCATCACCTGCGGTGCCAATGCTGCAGAACCCAGGGCATGATCCAGGTAAGCCCATTGGCCGTCAAAGACATAAGAATAGGCATCCGGTCCGAGAAACGCTTCAATCAGGTTGGCAAAACCGTGGCTTTCCAGTGCCAAAATCGGGTCTTCCCTGGCGTTAGAGTTCAAATCTCCCAGGATCAGGACATCCGGATCGCCAGTACCGGTCGGGTCGCCTGCCAGCCACTCCGCCAAAACGTGCGCCGAGTAGGTCCGCACGGCATTACAGTTGCCCTGCAAATCACCTGCATCCGGCAGGTCGCAGGCACTACCCTTACTCTTGAGATGATTGACCACCACAGTAAAGACTGCGCCGGTATCCACCTGTTTGAAGGATTGGGCTAACGCGGGCCGGTTGCGCGGAGCGCTGTCGCCGCCATTGACAAACTCGACGCTGTTCAAAGCCGCGGTGGTGCCCACCGGCTGCACGGCTGCTGGTTTATACAACAGGCCAACCTTAATTGCATCCACACCCAAAGCATTCACCTGGCCGGTTCCGGCGTCCGCATCAATGAAAGCATAGGTTCCCGGCGCCGTAGCGGCATTCAGTTTATCCACCAGGTCGGCAATTGCACTGGTTGGGCCGTAGCCGTCATTTTCAATTTCAATAATCCCAATCACATCTGCTTCGGTCTTGATGATTGCTGCCACGGTCTTTGGCCACTGACGACCATACTCAAATGGATCATCCGCACCGCGGCAATCGGTGAGAGCCCCGCCGACCCCTAAAATACAGGCATAAGGCGGAGCACTGCTTGCACCATCAAAGGTGTTAAAGTAGTTCAACAGGTTCATACCCGCCACGCGCAGGCTGCCGCCCAACTCCGGCGCCGCATCCGGACGCGGGTTGGCCGGTTCAAAATCCGGTATGCCGCCGCCCAGTGCATTCACCGGACGGATGCGATACGCATTTCCACTGGCGCTGTTGCCTGCCCAGGTATAGGTCATCACACCCACGACACCGGTAACCGTATCCCCACCGCGCAAAGTATTGCTTGCCGAAAGCGGCAGGCCGCCGCGCGCAAAGAGGATCGGATCGGGATTCTGGCTGTTGAGCGCATCGTCCAGGATCACCCGGTTAAGATTATTGGCGAACTGTAAAGCATCGGCATCCGCGCCAGCCGGGAAGATTCCGGTTGGCTGCATCAGCCGCCCGCCGGAAGAAAGCACCACCTGGCCAAAACGGCCCAGTTGGAAATGTTCGGTCACATACAAGGTTTGCGGGAAGCGTACCAGCATACCCTCATACTGCTCCAGGTAGTCCACTGCCGGGAAGGGCATTTCCACATCCACCGGCGCGACCGTACCCGTGCCGCAGTTAACGATCTGTGAGGCACTGATCTGGGTCTGGCCCTGGAATTCGCTGGCATTGCCCGTAACGCGCACCACGTCACCCAGATTGACGGAATTATTATTGCCGTTGAAGACAAAAATGCCGTCCGAAGTTAATTCGTTCCCATCCCCAGAGGCATCTTGCAAATAAAAACCGCGCAGTGCTGGGCTGGCACCTTCATTATCGCTCACAACCACGCCCTGGGTGGTTACTGTGCCGGTGATGGCAGCAGTCGCGCCGCTGCCCTGGATGGCATAAACCGGGGTGTATGCCAACG
>JAJUJY010000175.1 GCA_029265085.1 Chloroflexota bacterium | reverse complement strand
GTCCCAGGAACCCATTACCGCCTTATTAATCGTCCGCATTATTGGCGACCACCTACAGATATTTACGAAACGGATGAAAACTTGATTGTCCTGGTGGAGATTGCGGGCATGAGGGAAGACCATTTTGTAATTTCGGTTGATCGCAACCTTTTATCGATCAATGGGATAAGACAGGATCCATTAAGTGAAAAAAGATCATTTCATCAAATGGAAATCCCTTTTGGTGAATTTTCAACCGAGATCGAATTTTCAATCCCGATCCAATACGACAATATCGAGGCAACATACGAAAACGGTTTCTTGAAAATCGTTCTACCCAAAGCGAAACCAAAACAAATCGAGATAACGGAAGGGTAATCAACACAGTTTTATGGCAGCATCACGATGGAATACAAAAATCACGGATCTGTTATCTTGGATGGATGATATGGATAACGATTTTATTGAAAGCTATCTGGACTCAGAGAGTTTTGATTCCGCTCCAATTTCCTCGAATGATGATGAATCCGAGGTGCTTATTCCAGAATCTTCAATTAAAGTCCCAGAAATGCTCCCAATATTGCCGTTGCGAGGGCTCGTTGTTTATCCACAAACAGCCGTTCCCCTCACGATTGGACAACCGCGCAGCATTCGTTTGATAGATGATATTGTTGCTGGAGATAGATTAATTGGCCTGGTCGCCTCGAAAAACCCTGAATTGGATAATCCAGGACCAGAGCATCTTTACCAGGTAGGAACGATGGGAGTAATCCATCGTCTGTTCCGTGCACCAGATGGCACGATTCGCTTGCTGGTTCAAGGGATCACACGGTTCAAAATTAGTGAATACACCTCGTTAGAACCATACCTCAAAGCTAAAGTTGAGGCAATTCCTGAAAAACCGGATACCGGTTTAGAGGTGGAGGCTTTGGCAAGAAATGCAAGAGATCAGTTCGAACACATTGCTGAAATGATCCCATCAATGCCGCGCGAACTGGTAGCATCGATTTCAACTTTACAAGATCCACTCCAGACAGTTTACACCATAGCAAACTTCCAGCGCATGGATATTCAAGACGCCCAAGAAATCCTCGAGCTGGATACAATTCATGACAAGCTTCATAAATTAGTGAATTTACTTACTCGAGAAAGCGAAGTCCTCGAGTTAAGCCAAAAAATCCAAAATGAAGCCCGGTCAGAAATCGATAAAGTTCAACGCGAATATTTCTTGCGTGAACAACTAAAAGCGATCCAAAAAGAACTGGGTGAAGGCGACGAACAGGCTGCTGATATTGAGGAATTTCGCAAAAAAATCGAGCTTGCGCATATGCCTGAAGAGGCTGAAAAACAAGCTCGCCGCGAACTGGACCGTTTATCCCGATTACCAACTGCCGCCGCTGAATACGGAGTAATTCGCTCTTACCTGGATTGGTTGGTCTCTGTCCCATGGGGAACTGCAACGGAAGACAATCTGGACATTCGCCATGCGCGGGAGGTTCTCGAAAAAGATCATTATGGGCTGGAAGACATCAAGGAACGCATCCTTGAATATCTCGCAGTACGGAAACTGCGAATGGAACGCCGCAAAGATCTTGCCGAGAATACACCAGAGGACAAAATCCGCCGAGAACGTGAAGGCGTGATATTATGTTTCATTGGCCCTCCTGGTGTAGGGAAAACCTCATTAGGGCAATCAATCGCCCGTGCAATGGGGAGGAAATTTATCCGCATATCATTAGGCGGCGTTCGAGATGAAGCTGAAATTCGTGGTCACCGCCGTACTTATATCGGGGCAATGCCAGGCAGAATTTTGCAAGCGATTAGGCGCTCCGAATCACGGAACCCAATTTTCATGCTCGATGAAATTGACAAACTGTCAACTGATTTTCGCGGCGACCCTGCCTCTGCTTTGTTAGAGGTACTCGACCCAGAACAGAACAGCGAATTCCGCGACAATTATCTGGAAGTGGCCTTTGACCTTTCTCAGGTTATGTTCATCACAACTGCAAATCAATTAGAAACCATTCCTGGTCCTTTGCTTGACCGGATGGAAATAATCCGCTTAGCCGGATACACCGAGAGTGAAAAAGTGCAAATCGCACGGCACTACCTTCTTGCCCGGCAGCTTCGTGAAAACGGCTTGCTGCCAGAGGAAGTTGATTTCACGGATAAAGCAATCCAGATGGTTATCCGCCAATTTACTCGTGAAGCAGGTGTTCGCAATCTCGAACGTGAAATTGGATCGATTTGCCGGAAAATTGCCACCCATATTTCTGAAGGCAAAATTGAAAACCATATCACCATTGATGGTGAACAAGTAAGAGAATATTTAGGCCGACCGCAATACCTTGGGACAGAAGAAATTGCCCGAAGGACTGAAATTCCAGGTGTGGCAACTGGATTGGCCTGGACACCCGTTGGTGGAGAAATTTTATTTATCGAATCTACCAAAATGCCTGGGGGAAAAGGCTTCTTGACCACCGGATCTGTTGGTAAAGTAATGCAAGAATCTGCCCAGGCTGCGCTATCTTTTGTACGTTCCAGGGCGGATGACTTTGGTATCGACCCGGGAATATTTGATAAATCAGATATTCACTTGCACATTCCTGCTGGGGCGCAGCCTAAAGACGGCCCATCAGCAGGTGTAACAATGGCAACTTCATTAGTTTCATTATTAACCGGAAAACTGGTTAGTCCATATGTCGGCATGACAGGTGAAATTACGCTGCGTGGGCAAGTACTTCCAGTTGGAGGTATTAAGGAAAAAGTATTAGCAGCTCATCGGGCTGGGTTAAAGAAAATTATCCTGCCCAAAGAAAATGAGGCTGATTTAGAGGATTTACCAGAAGAAATTCTTAAAACGATGGAATTTGTTTTTGCCGAGAAAGTGGAAGATGTATTTTCTAATGCGTTAGAATCTTTTACAGGGTACAATACACATTACCACAAAGACGATGTTGTTCGTGAAGATGCGACAATATGATTAGAGTAATGCTGATTGAAGATGATCAAACAATGCGGTCTTTATTAAGAACGCTGCTTGAAATTGAGCATTTCTCTGTAGTAACATGTGATATTAATACACTGGATGAAATTTTCGAGTTCGTGCGACAAGAAAATCCCGATGCAATTTTGCTTGATGTTCATCTAAGGAATATAAATGGTATGGATCTATTAAAAAGGATCCGCCTGGATGATCAATTTAAATCACTCAAAATTGTTATGGCATCTGGAGAGAACCTTCGCGAACAATGTATTAAACTGGGTGCAAATGGTTTCTTATTAAAACCATATATGCCTGACGAATTAATCAAAATCCTGCAATCTTAATCAGATAGCCAGGAATTAAGGAGAACTTACGTGGGGAAAAAACCAAACCGTGACGCCAAACTGTGGTACACGATCGACCTGCACATACACACCCCCGCTTCAAGCGATTTCCAGCAGCCTTATGTTTCCTATCTGGATATTCTGCGTCGTGCTGAGCAAAGAGGTTTAGATGCCGTAGCTTTCACAGATCACAATACGATCAGTGGGTACCGGCAAATGAAAGAAGAGATTGAGCAGCTTGAGTTATTAAAGAAACTCAATCGGCTTCTGCCAAACGAGAAAGAAAAATTAAACGAATATCAAAGGCTCTTATCAAAAGTAGTCGTTTTTCCAGGGTTTGAATTTACGGCTACATTTGGCTTTCATATTTTATGTGTATTTCCACCAGAAAAACCTGTTCGAGAAATTGAGCATTTGCTATTAACCTTAAATATTCCAGCCGACCATTTAGACGATGGGTCCCAAACTGTCGGTGCCACATCGGATGTATTAACAGTATATCGAATTGTGAATCAGGCAGGAGGATTGGTCATTGCCGCTCACGCGAATTCAAGCAATGGCGTGGCAATGAGAGGTTTTAATTTTGGTGGACAAACCAAAATTGCATATACCCAAGATAACAACTTACACGCGTTAGAAGTTACCGACTTAGAGATTAAAGGTCCTCGCTCCACTGCCGCGTTCTTTAGTGGCACTAAACCCGAATACCCGCGCCGAATGCACTGTATACAAGGATCTGATTCTCACCGCCTTAGCAGTGATCCACAACGCAAGAAAATTCTTGGTGTTGGTGATCGCGCTACAGATGTAATGCTGCCCGAATTATCTTTTGACGCCTTAAAATCGCTTTTCCTGAATAATGATTTTTCAAAAACTCGCCCTCACCGTTTCAAAGAAGAGCCAGCGTACGACTTTATTCAAGCCGCGCAAGAAGAAGGATCAAATATCATTCAAGATTTTCACGATAGTATGACAGTGCGGGGCGGTAAACTATACGCAATTCTCGCGGATATTTGTGCTTTTGCAAACACAAATGGCGGTACGCTTTATATTGGATTGTCAAATGATATAAAAATACCCACTGCGGGGATTCAGGATATCGAGCACAATATTTCACTCCTGGAAAAAGAAATTAATTCCCGTATTAGCCCCCCGCTCCAATGCAGCTTAGATATCCATGAATATAAAGGCAAAAAAATCATCCGGATCTTGGTTCCACGCGGAAGCGACTCGCCTTATGCTGTGGATGATAATAAAATATATGTTCGGGATGAAGCCGAGACAGGTTTAGCGGTTAGAGATGAAATTGTAAACCTTGTTCTTCGCAACAAACCTGAAACTCCCTCCGTAGAGGTTCAGATTCCATCGCTTAATCAAAACATTGAATCAGAAAAAACTACCTCAAACATCCCCCTGGCTGAAGAGGAAAATATTGATCCGCGTACTGGCGTTGAGGTTTTTCCACCTGAAGAAAGACAAGGGAAAATTTATTTTTCGGTTCGCGATCTTCGCAATGGCAACATTGTTAAAAATGTTACCCTGGGCTCGGCCAGAAAATTATGGTCTTACGCACTAAGCAGGTATAACGAAATGACCATGGCCCCAGATAAGCAGGAAATAATCTGGCATGGAAACTTCGGTCTGACCAGAAAATTTAAGCAAGGGAATATTGTTCGTTACGATTTTATCCGCCGCACACCCAATGGGTTCCGCTATTTCTTTGGCGTTACATTGGATGGAATCCACAGTGATTGGAAATCCTTTGTTAGCGACGATGATAATGGGTAAATGATGAAAGTAGCAATCCTGACTGCCAGCGACCGATCATCGAAAGGCGAGCGCCCAGATTTATCGGGACCAGCCTTAATTAATAAAGTCACTGAACTAGGCTGGGAAGTGATTCACACAAAAATCGTTCCCGATGATTTAGAAATTATTCAAAACACCTTGATTGAATGGGCTGATAACGACCAGGTTGACTTGATATTAACCACCGGTGGAACCGGTTTTGCCCCTCGAGATATCACCCCAGAAGCAACATTGGCTGTTGTCCACCGCAATGCGCCCGGCTTAGTTGAAGCAATGAGGTATGAAAGTTTAAAAATTACGCCGCATGCGATGCTTTCAAGAAATGTTGCAGGTATCCGAAACCGCACCTTAATCATCAATCTACCAGGAAGCCCCAAGGCTGCTATTGAAAATTTTGAAGTTGTAATCCCGGTAATTCCACATGCAATTGAATTATTATGCGAATCTCCACAAGCTGAACAAAAGCACCGTATGCCCTTAAAAAGCAATTAATAAACCGGCCTGGGTTGAAAACTCCCAGGCCGGTTTATTTATATTGGCTGAAATTCCAGCGCGGTTCTCAGGTCCTGATCGCATCGGACTACTTTTACTGGAACATCGTATGCAGAAATTCTAGTGGAAATTTCTTCAGCACTTCGTAAACTTCCAAAAGTTGCTGGATCAATAAACACCACAATGGGTCTTAAATCTCGTTTCATCAACAGAGTTACCGCCAATTCCACACTCTGATCAGTTGAAGATGTGATCAATACAACCGTGCTGCCTTTGGGAATCTGGGCAGCCTGCCCTTCAATTAATCCTACAAGCGGTAATTTCCCATCACAATTGATTAAAGCAAGGTGCTCAAGTATCTTCCCCATCTGCCGCTCACCACGTTCCGCCTGAATCACGTTTAGGAGAGTTGAAGAAGCGGCAAACCCGACAGCACGGCCTTGGTGAATATAATAATTCGATATGGAAGCCGCAATTGAAACAGCATACTCAAATGTGCTTGGAGGCAGTGGGCTTTCGAGCTTTTGAGACCAAATCCAAAAAGAATCTTTACCGGTTACAACCGGCTTTTTTTCAATAGATAGATGGGAATACTCAAAAGCATCCACAAAAATCCAGATATCCGCCAAAGGGTCCTGTTCGAACTCCTTAACCATGATCCTGTCTTTTCTGGCAGTTGATTTCCAATGGATACGATTTAATGGATCACCTGGAGCATATTCACGAACACCTGCAGCATATGGGGTCACTTCTGCACTTCTTCTGCGAAGGGCGCGCCCTCCTGGAAGAACGCCTGGTGGGGTTGGAAAATAAGCAAGTTCAACCATATACGGTAAGACCAACAATTTTCGATCTCCAGGAAATTCTTGTTCAACTGCAAAGATTCCAAACGGATCGCCGGAGCGCAGCCGGGTAGGACCAAGTAAAAACACACCACGCTCGGATAAAAATGTTCTCGAAATATAGGACCGATGTGAATGTTTACCTATTCTAGAAACAACTTTTGAACCTTTTTTATCTGGTATATCACTTTCATCATCGATCTGCAACCATAATTTACCAAATCCAGACTCGTTTGTAATCTCAAACCTTTCTTCAAATATTTGACCAACTTGCTGTCGAAGGATTCTAGCAGATCGCTTTATGCTTAATCGGTGCAAAGATTGCTTTGCCCAAACCCAGCTCACTACGATTAACAACAAAAAGAATATGATCAACCGAAGATAAATATACGAATTTTGCCCACCGGCTGATATATCAAATTGACCTGCCAGATATGCAATCAATACACTGGCAAGCAGCATAATTATCAACACAAAAAATGTTTTGCGGACGATCATTCTGCCATTGTTCTCCGGCTTAAATCGCCGCCTGGAACTGCGACATTGTTAACCACTTCATGGATAATTTGATCCGCCGTTAAACTGCGCAAGCGGGCCGCCGGCTGCATCACCGTTCGATGAGATAAAACAAATTCTGCAAGGAATTTAATATCATCCGGTAAAACAAAATCACGTCCCCGTATAGCAGCCCTTGCCTGTCCCGCTCTGAATAACCCCAAGCTTCCGCGCGGACTCGCACCCAGATAAATATCCACATTCTCACGTGTCGAACGAGTAAGTTCTACAATATATCTTTTAATGGCGGGAGCTACAAATATCGTTTTGACTAATTCTTGGATCTCTAACAATTCTTCCACCTCAGCCACAGGTTGTAAATCCTGAATTGGGTGCTTCAACTGCTGGAGCTCTAAAATTCTAATCTCATCCATCAGTGATGGATAACCCATTTTTACCCGCATTAAGAAACGATCCAATTGCGCCTCCGGCAACGGGAATGTACCTTCGTATTCAATGGGATTTTGGGTACCTAACACCAAAAACGGCTTGGGAAGTGGATAAGTTACACCATCGACGGTAACTTGTCTTTCTTCCATCGCCTCTAATAATGCACTTTGCGTTTTTGGAGTAGCCCGGTTGATTTCATCAGCCAATACGATTTGTGCCATGATAGGTCCAGGGCGGAATTCAAATTCCCTGGAAATTTGATTGAAAATGGAAACCCCAGTAACATCACTCGGAAGCATGTCAGGGGTGAATTGAATGCGATTAAAATCACACCCCAATGATTTGGCCAGACTTCGAGCAAGGACTGTTTTCCCAACACCGGGAACATCATCAATTAATAAATGTCCCTGGCAAATTAAACCAATCACGACAAGTTCCAGTGTTTGATGCTTTCCAACGATGACTTTCTCAAGGTTGTTGATGATTTTGTTAGCAAATGCTTGAATTTTTTCTGCCGATGAATCCATTAATGTCTCCTTGAAAAAATTATGTGTGGCTGTTTTTTGAAATTAATGACCAAAGCGATCAGGATAATTAACCAGCCCGATCCACTGAGCATCGCGCCTATCGATAAAGAAAGAGGCTGGTACTTAATAACAATTTCATGTTCACCTTCCGGAACCTGGATAGCTTTAAAAATATAATTTGCAGGATAGATATTAACTATTTCTCCGTCAATTGCAGCTACCCAACCAGGATACCACATTTCAGATATCTGCAACCACCCCTGGCCTG
>JAJUJY010000051.1 GCA_029265085.1 Chloroflexota bacterium | reverse complement strand
GGGCCGGTCCCTCCACCTCTCTGGATGAGTGCCAGGATTTTCCTGACGCATTGTTTAATTGAAAGAAATTCTACCACAAATGGTAAGAATTTTCAAAAGCCTATGTACAGCGCTTATTTCCAATGATGCCTTCCACAATTCATTTCATTTAGTTGATAAAGGTTCTCCAAAGTAGCTAAAACCAATATTTTAGCACCGGCATGCAGTACCAACGATCCATTTGGATGCAAATCCGTGGTATGGTCATCCTGGAAATATAAAATTGAGATATCCACCTGTTTTTGCAAAGCTTCTATTGTCCATCCGTTGAATTCTGCGCAAGGCTCAACTACCATCTCAATTAAATTTAACAACGTTTCTCCAACATAAAATGAAGATTTTACATTCAAGCGCATCGCAGCCGCTGCAAAAATCGGCGCAGATAAGGCACTGGTACTGAAAACCGTATGAATCCCGAACCCTTTCTCAACGCGGGCTGCAAGTTCAGGATCGAACATTCGCATGACCACTTTGATCCCAGAATTCGATTCGCGGGCATCCAAAGCAATATCCAGATTCGCCAATTCATCTTCTGTACACGGGATAATAACATCTGCTTGCTTAACATTTGCTTTTTGCAACGTCTCAGACCGGCGCGCATCCGCAATCAGGATTGGAACACCCAGATCATTTGCTTTTTCCACAAAACGGCCGTCCGGATTAATCTCAATCCCAATCACATCCCGATCCAATTTTAATAACTCCTCAATCACTCGGAAACCCAGCTTGCCAATTCCGCACACAATCACATGATTTTTATAGGTAGATGCCATGGCATATATCCATTTCTGTCCCCGATTCTGTTTATTAACCAAAGCAGTGCCAAAGCGAATGACACCATCCGCCACGGCAGCCAGCCCAAGAATTGGAATTAGGAAAAACAATATCTGAAGATACCAGGTATCAGGAAAATCCAAAGAGGTCTCAAAAAAGATCAAAGTAAACGCCCCGTAGACACCGTGAAGAAAACCAATTGGTTGGCCGGTAACTGGATCATGATAATAAAACGCAAAGATCATTCCGCCAATCAAAACCACGCCAAAAAACCACAGAATCGATGAGCGGGATTCTCGGATTAATACCCAGGCGTCTCTTAACTGAGCTCGGAATAAGTGGGATTTTGGGGTACGTTTCATTTACAGCATAAATTATATAGAATAGCCGTTCAAACGCAAAGCCTCATCCTCAATTTTGAGATATAATTTTGGCAAGAGGTCACCGTGGAAACCCAAAAATTACCCCCCTTCCTTCCTTTCATCTTTACTGCTGCAATATTATTTGTGATTGGCGCTGGTGGTTTATTTTGGCTGGTAACCACCACTTTACCATTTTTAGGTCCCCGTTGGCTGTTCTTTTTCCTGCTAACCCTGGCTGTTTGTGGAATTGCTTTACCAGTTATCTACTTCTTTCACTGGCGATTTCCAGCAAAAGTGGGCACAAATGCATCTGTGATTATTCGTCAGGCAATTTGGGTAGGAATTTATTTTGATATCATCACCTGGCTGCAGCTCGGCAGGGTGCTCAGTTTTACGCTGGTTGTATTCCTGGCCGTTGGCTTAATTGTGATCGAATTTGGCCTCCGATTGAGCGAAAAAAGCCGTTTCACTCCCAAAGAGATTGAACATGAATGATTTACGGAGCCTTCCCGCGGTGGACCGGCTCCTCCAAACCCAGGCTGCCGCGCAGTTGATTTCTCAATACGGCCGGCAGCTGACTTTAAATGCGGTGCGTGCAGTATTGACCGATTTGCGTCATTTGATTCAACAGGGTGAATCGGTTCCAGAAATCAATTCAATTTTAGATCTGGTTGAACAAAAAATTGAACAATGGCTGAAACCAACCCTGGTACCTGTAATCAATGCCAGTGGGGTTATCCTCCATACCAATCTTGGCCGAGCTCCTTTATGTAAATCAGCGATACAGGCAATTCAAGCCAATGCATTGGGCTACTGCACCCTGGAATACGAACTAGAGGCAGGGAAACGCGGATCCAGATCAGTTCATGCAGAAAACCTGCTCACCCGTCTGACTGGTGCAGAGGCTGCTTTTGTTGTTAACAATAACGCAGCCGCTGTCTTACTGACTCTCAGCGCGCTGGCAAAACGTCGTCGGGTAATCATCTCACGGACTCAATTGGTTGAAATTGGCGGCGGTTTTCGGATTCCGGATGTATTAAAACAATCAGGGGCTGCCCTGGTGGAAATCGGTACAACCAATCGTGTTCACCTCACCGATTATGAAACCGAATTAGCCGAACAACCAGCCGGATTAGTCCTTCGCGCTCATTCATCCAATTACCGGATCATCGGGTTTACCAGCGAACCAACGCTTGAAGAGCTGGTTAATTGCGCACACAACCACCAGACCCCGGTTGTGGACGATCTCGGATCGGGTGCTTTGTTGGATACTGCCAACTATGGTCTTGCGCATGAACCAACCGTGCAGGAATCCTTAGCTGCTGGTGTAGATATCGTTTGCTTTTCTGGTGATAAATTATTGGGTGGACCGCAAGCGGGGATCATTCTTGGTAAATCGGATTTGATTGCTAAGATCAAAAAGCATCCCCTGGCACGGGCAGTCCGGGCAGATAAGCTCTGTCTGGCAGCGCTATCTGCCACATTATTACATTACATTAAAGACGAAGCGGTTCAAGAGATTCCAATCTGGCAAATGATTTCACTAACCCCGGAAGCCATTCGCACACGTGCAAAACATTGGGTGCGGTATATCGGGCAGGGAGAAATCATACCGGGGCTGTCAACGGTAGGCGGAGGAAGTCTTCCAGAAGAAACTTTACCAACCTATGTATTAGCCCTGAAAGTAGCACAACCAAACCGTTTCTTAACCAAACTGCGGAAAATGAATCCCCCCATCATCGGGAGGGTTGAAAATGAGTTAGTTGTCCTGGACCCGCGCACTGTTTTACCCGAACAAGAAGGCGCGCTCCTGGTTGGATTAAAAAACGCCCTGGGCGGAAAAATATAAATTCTACGGAAATCTCTCTAGGATAAATCAAATGAAAAACGAACTCGATTCCCTTATGCAGCAAAATGATGTTGACATCCTGCTGGTGGTTGGACCGGCTGACCACAACCCCGCAATGGTATATTTGACCGGCGGAGGTCATGTCACCAACGCAGATCTCATCAAAAAATATGGTGAAACACCGGTTTTATTTGCAGGAGCAATGGAACGGGATGAAGCAGCCAAGACGGGACTTCCGACACGTTCTTATTCCGATTATCCTTTGCGCGAATTCCTGAAAGAAAGTAACGGAGACTATGCCCTGGCATACGCGCTGCGCTATAAACGCATGTTCCAGGACCTGGGAATCTCTTCCGGT
Organism: Chloroflexota bacterium; assembly: GCA_029265085.1. Next base: position 22,675 of record JAJUJY010000051.1, on the reverse strand, counting down.
AAGCTGGCAATTTACGGACAGGTTGAAGTGGGTCCGCTATTTTCCATAATGCAGCAGCTTCCCCAAGTATTACCCGATATCCAGATCAAGGGCTTCCTGCAAGATCCCATTTTGCTCAAGGCCATGATGACCAAAGAAGATGCAGAGGTCGAAAGAATTCGGCGGATGGGCAAAATCACCACCAGTGTCGTCGGTCAGACCGCCGATTTTCTCACTTCGCACAAAGTAAAAGACAGCTTGCTGGTCAAATCCAACGGTCAACCATTAACCATTGGCGAAGTAAAAGGACAGATTAATTTTTGGTTGGCTCAACAAGGGGCTGAAAATCCGGAAGGGACGATTTTTGCGATCAGCCGGGATGCCGGTGTACCGCACTCCTCCGGGAATCCAACAGATTTTTTGCGCTTAGGTGAAACTATTATTTTCGACATCTTTCCCTGTGAAGCTGGGGGCGGTTATTTTTATGATTTCACCCGCACCTGGTGCCTGGGCTATGCTAAAGACGAAGCGCAAAAATTATATGATGACGTTTATCAAGTGTACAATCAGCTGGCAAGTGAACTAAAAGTTAACACCCCCTTCGGCGTGTATCAAAAACGCACCTGTGATCTATTTGAAGCCTTAGGCCATCCTACGATCCAAAGCACTCCCGAGACAAATGATGGCTATGTTCACAGCCTGGGGCACGGTGTCGGATTACGAGTTCACGAGATGCCTTTTTCAGGTGCTTCAGCCTCACAACATGACTCCCTCTTCCCAGGAACCATCTTTACAATGGAACCGGGTTTGTATTATCCGGACCGCGGATTGGGCGTGCGGTTAGAAGATACCTATTACACCCGTCCGGATGGAACATTTGAATGTCTGGCTGAGTTCCCCCTGGACTTAATCCTACCTATCAAGTCATAATTTATGGTATAAACAATTCATGAACGAAAGACGATTAAACGAATTAGCACCAGCAAGAGTTCTTGGTATTGAGACTTCCTGCGACGAAACATCCGCTGCAGTGGTTGAAAATGGCCGAGCTTTATTGTCAAATGTGGTTGCCACCCAGATTGATATTCACGCCCAATATGGCGGTGTCTTCCCTGAGGTAGCTTCACGCCAACATATTCGCACAATTTACGCCATCGTTGACGAAGCCTTACAGCGTGCCCATCTCGGTTTAAGTGATATTGATGCGATAGCGGTAACGCGCGGCCCAGGGTTGGCAGGGTCATTGGTCATTGGGATGAATACAGCCAAAGGATTGGCGCTATCGAGCAATCTTCCTTTAATCGGGGTAAACCACCTGGAAGGTCATATTTATTCAGCCTGGGTTTATCCTGCCGACACGCCCAAACCTCCAGATGCGCCTGATTTTCCCTTGCTTGCACTGCTGGTTTCAGGCGGTCACACAGAATTAAATTTAATTAACAATCACCTGGAATATAAACGCCTAGGTGCGACACTGGATGATGCTGCCGGAGAAGCTTTTGATAAAGTTGCCCGCCTGATTGGGCTGCCCTATCCTGGAGGCCCAGCGATTCAAAAGGCAGCCATTGATGGAAATCCGGAAGCTTTTAACTTCCCGCGCGCGCGGCTGGAAGGCACCTGGAACTTTTCTTTCTCAGGTCTAAAAACAGCCGTTCTTCGTACTGTACGAGAGCTGGAATCTCGCGGGCGCAACCTGCCCGTGGCCGACCTGGCTGCCAGTTTCCAGGCTGCGGTAGTGGATGTGCTGCTGCAAAAAACTCTTCATGCAGCAAGAGTATATGGTGCCAAACAGATTTTGGTCGCTGGCGGTGTTTCAGCAAACCGCGCATTACGAGATGCTTTTGTTGGGCAAACTGAATTTCCTGTGAACATTCCATCGCTCTCGTTATGCACAGATAATGCCGCCATGATTGCTTCAGCAGGTTATTTCCATTATGCTTACGGCCAACGTGATCCCCTAAATTTAGATATATTGCCGACATGGCCGCTGTCGTGACCAGCTCCCATTGATGCAACTTTTAGGAACCTGGAACATCTAAATGAATGAACAAAGCACTCAATCCGGCAGTATTTCTTTAGAAGCACTCAAAGCGGGCGACCGGAGAGCCTTTGCGGATTTGGTTAATCAATATTCAAACCAGATTTACCGCCTGGCATTAAAAATCCTGGGTGACCCGTTAGATGCTGAAGATGTTTTACAAGACACCTTCATCAAAGCCATGCGAGCAATCCAGGATTTTGAAGGGCGTTCAAGTCTTTCTACCTGGCTTTATCGGATTGCTGTCAACGAAGCATTAATGATGGTTCGCAAAAAGAAACCCGAATTTGTTTCTGTAGAGAGCGAACCGGTTGGAGATGAAGAAGACACTGAAGGAATGCAGATCGTGGATTGGTGCTGCCTTCCGGAGCAAGAGCTATTATCATCAGAGTCAAGGAAATTTTTAGACAAAGCGATATCTGAGATGCCTGAGAACTTAAAAGTAGTGTTCTTGCTCAGGGATATGGAAGGGTTTTCTATACGGGAGACAGCGGAGATGTTGAGTCTGACCGAAACGAACGTAAAAACAAGGTTGCTTCGTGCGCGGTTTCACCTCCGGCAAGTTCTCTCAGCATACTTTGGAGAGCATGTGGCAGAAAGGCCGGAAAAATGAACGAATTACACAATTGCCACCATTTGGTCTCGACAATATCAGATTATGTGGATGGGGAACTCAGTCCTGAAATTTGCAGCGAATTAGAGAAACACCTCAACGATTGTGTTAACTGTCAAATCGTTGTTAATACCCTGAGGAAAACTATTGAGCTGTATCACAAGGTAGATGAAGGCGAGTCTTTACCCAATGATATTCGTCAGCGATTATTCTACCGTTTAGACTTAGAAGAATTCCTGAAAACCGAGAAATAGCTGCCACTTTTTTATCCTGATTGCATCAAAGATAGTAGAACGAAATCGGGAATAAGTAACCGGATGGACCAAAATCATTCTACCTTCACTTTGCAATTCGATTGGATGACCAATTTCGTGTCCAATCAATCTGAGGGAGAATTTATTACCACTGCCCAGGCTGGTAAACCTTGTCCAAAATGCCATCAGGCGATATTAGATTATGATGGATTGCTCAATTTGGTTTGTCCAGTCTGTGGATACGGTGAGGGTGGTTGCTTTACCTGATAATGCAATTAAATTCCCCGGTGGGGATCTGAACAGGAGATCAAAATCATGGCTGTATTACTTGAAGAAGGAATTAAAAATCAAATTCGCGATGTATTCAAGGGATTAACCAATCCTGTTGAAATTCATTTTTACGGCAGCAGTACCCAATTATGTGAATATTGCGAAGATACACGTCAATTGTTAGAGGAAGTGGCTGAATTATCAGACCTGATTGAGGTTAAAAACTTTGACCTTGATTTGGATAAAGAAATGGCCCGCAGTGATCGAGTGAATAAAGCACCAGGATTTGTCATCCTCAGTCGCTACGGCACACAATTAGACGATTTTGGTGTGCGGTACGCAGGCATTCCGGCTGGACACGAGTTTACCTCTTTGATTAATGATATTTTGATGGTTTCAAAGCGCGACTCTGGATTGAGCCAGGAAACACGCACTGCACTCTCAAAGCTGCAAAAACCAGTTCATTTGCAAGTTTTTGTCACCCCAACCTGCCCATACTGCCCGCGTGCAGTAATTTTAGCCCATCAAATGGCTATGGAGAGCCCGTTTGTTGAGGCAGAAATGGTCGAAGCGATGGAGTTTTCTGAGCTTGCAGATAAATATCATGTTTCTGGTGTTCCACATACGGTAGTAAACGATGGTGCTGCCGATGTAGTGGGCGCAGTACCAGAAAGCAATTTATTAGATACGATTCAAAAAGCACTCAAAAAAGCCTGATGTTCTTGAGGAGTTGACATGGAAGCAAAAGTTGTTTGGAAAAATGGATTGGCATTTACCGGTACTGCAAATTCCGGTTTCAGTGTAAATCTGGACAGCACAGTTGAAAGCGGCGGCAGTGATAGCGGACTACGCCCGATGGAATTGGTAGCCATTGGTGTTGCTGGCTGCACGGCAATGGATGTGATATCGATCATGCAGAAAAAACGCCAGGAAGTAATTGCCTTTGAGGTTGTTGTCCATGCAGAGCGGGCAGAAGAACACCCTCGAAAATTCACCAAGATGATCGTTGAATATATTGTTACAGGCAACAATATCGATCCAGCAGCCTTGGATCGCGCTGTTGAACTTTCTGAAACCAAATATTGTTCAGCGATCGCTTCGCTGCGTGGAAATGTCGAGATCAGTAACAAGAAAACAATTTTGGCGGCTTGATTACCATAGAAAAGAAATATAACGCCCGGCAAAAAACCGGGCGTTGTTTGATTAATCCGCTGGTTCAGGCTGAGCAGATATTTGATCCGGGATCAAATCCTCCACATCGCGAATATTTCGGATCCCTGCCCCGATAATCGCGACGAACATAACCAATACACTGGAGATGGTAATTATCAAGGCCATTCCAGAGCCAGGCCCGCGGCCAAATATATCCCCAAAAAGCCTCGAAAGAAGACTGCCAGGATTTTGCATGAGCGGTTCAGCAATTTTATCTGCCAGCGGCCCCGCAATCAACATAGATAATGGAGCGGATATTTGAGCAATCATCCTGCGCACTGAAAATACTCTCCCCTGCACATCAGGTGCCACTTTGGATTGCCAGATCGCCTGATTAGATGAATTGACGAATGGAATGGACAAATTACAAATCAACATCGCCCCCATCCAAATTAACGATACCGATCCTAAGCCAAGAAATGAAACTGCCAGACCTGAAATAAACCATCCACCCAAAACACCGAGGATTCTGCGCTTCGGCCCGCCAGTCGCAGTAATCAATAAACTGCCTACAACACCACCAATTGCGCCAATCGATTGAACAGAACCCAAAACAATCGCGTTGTTATCTGTTCGAGCTAAAACCATCGGTTGCGCCAGAATAAACGCCAGGGAAGAAAGCAAATTCCCAAACATAAAGACCAGCTGTAAGCCTAAAAGGCTTGGGCGTTCAAGGATATATCGAAATCCGTATATTGATTCTTGCCAGATGCTGCCTTTAGAAAGCGCTCCATCAACAGAGGTTTTCGGCTGGGGAATGCGCACAACCGCCAGTGCGATTAAAGCAATCACAAAGGTAATTATGTCAATTGTCAAAACGCCGCTAATCCCAACCCAGGCGATACAAGCTGCGGCCAATGTAGGTGCAAGGATACCCGAACCCATTTCAGCCAGCCCCATCATGCCAGATGCCCGTTGCAGTTGTTCTTTAGGTATCATCAAGGAAATGGACGCGCTGTATGCCGGCCATTGGAATGATTGAAATGTACCTGAAATCGCCCCCAAAATATATAAATGCCAGATTTCCAGTTTCCCCAGGCTAAACAAAATGAGCACAAGGATCGTGGTCAAACCAGAAGCCAGATCACTTAATGCCATGACCAACTTTCGATTCCAGCGATCAACCAAAGCGCCTGAAATTGGACTAAAAAGCACCTGAGGGGCAAATGAGAAAAATCCAACCAATGCTAAGGCGGTCGCAGAACCTGTGATTTCCCAGGCCCAAATTGTCAGTGCAAATCCGCTCATGGCTGTTCCAACCAGTGATAATACCTGGCCGAGCCAAACAATCGTAAAGGCTTTCATTCCTCGAGGACTTTGATAGGGCATTGAATAAAACCTCAAGATGGAGATTTGATCATTTATTTTATCGCAGATTGTATCTGGCTGGCCTGGTCTGAACACACGCAGGCTCGCACGGTTCTACCAAAGCGCGTCAGGCTTCCTTGATAGGGTTCGCTGCCATTTTGAGCAACCCACCCTTCTAAGTTAAAAGCCAATGGCCCGTCTGCAGAAATCCATTCACCATTAAATTTTCTGGCAATATGAACATGCGTACCGGTCGCTTTACCACCCTCACAAGATGGATGACCGATTGGCTGTCCAGCTTTTACCTGTGAACCTTGCAAAACCAATTCCTTGGCAGCCAGGTGCAAATAAAAAACAACCCAGCCCGTCCGTTCATCCCCATCCCCGTCCAGGTCTAATACCGCAATTGCCGGACCTGTTCGTGAAATCACCCCATCGGCTACGGCGGTGACCCATTCGGTGGACTCACTGCAGCCACCTACCACACTGGGTGGAGCAAAATCAATTGCGGCGAGCGGGTCACCTTCACCCCACGCCGTATGCGGTCCGCCGGTATATGCCCAGGATTTGCCACCTTCAAAGGGCAGCCTCATTTCAGGTTGATATAAGCTTCCTGGAATATGCACCTGAACATTTTCCCAGGGATCGCCAAATAAATCTGCATATGTTTTTTCAAGACCTTCACCAGAAATGGCATAAAGATAATCATTACCGCGCATGATCCTGGAAAAATAATATTGCAAGGAAACAGACGCAGCATTTTGCCAGGGATCCGGTCTTTCGAGTTGTCCATCCAAATGTTCGAACGAGGTAAAACGCCCGGTTCGCCAGCCGTAATAGGCAGTATTCAATGTATTTGATGCCCATACCAGTTGTAAACCTACCCCCTTGTGAAACTGATCGCGATACCCTAAAGCATACGTTGACACCCCATCCGGTTGTTCCGGATTAGATAATGCACCGGTCTGGTATTCCAAAATCGCCAGCAATAACCGCGGGCTGATACTAAAATTGGTAGCCACATACTCCACCAATTGGCCGCCCTTCCGATTATCGTCCCCAATATACCCGGTGTAATCTTTCAACCATCCCGGTTGGCTGTTAACATAGGCAACCACGTCAAAGCCCACTTGTGCCGGCCCATTTATAAACAAACTGTCTGGAATGATCTGGTAAGGACTGCCCCAAAATGCCTGATAATAAATCGGAATTTTCATGGGAAACCCTGGCGGCATCGTGGACGCACCATCCGGGATCACCGTGTTAGCTGTTCGGATCTCTTCAACCGTTGTATTAAATCTTGCTGCCAGAGCCGGTAATGTGTCTCCCGTTTGAGCAATATAATCCACCAGCGTACCCGGTGGATATGGTTCTCGGGTAGGCAGTGGTGTAGGCATGGTTCCTGCCTGAGTTGGTAAATCCAGACCGGTTTCCTCACCATCCACACCCATTTCCGGGATCTGGCTGGATGGCATGCAGGCAGTCAGACCCATTCCTAGCACAACCAGAACAGTAACAATCCGAAATAGTATATTGTTTTTCATTTTCACAGCAGAATTACTGTGATGGACGGGTAATCCGTGTTTCATACGAGCCGCACGTACAGGCATCGATCACTTCACCATCTTTCTTCAAACTACCTTCATATGGTTTTGCCCCAGCGATTGCAGCATAGCCATTGAGTGTAAACGACATCGAACCATCTGCCAGAACCCATTCCCCATTATACTTGCGGGCTATGTGGACATGGGTACCGGTTGCTACACCACCTTCGCAGGAGGGATGTCCAATCAAATCACCTTGTGCCACCCAGGTGCCAACTGCAATCCGATTCTGATTTGCCACATGTAGATACAGAATCGCCCAGCCGGTCTGTTCATACCCATCTCCATCTAAATCCAAAACAACGACCCCATTTTCGGACCGGGTGATCACGCCTGATGCAACGGCAGTAATCCATTCTTCAGAAGGCACACAACCTGATTCAACAGAGGCGGGAGCAAAATCCAGTGCAGCCCTGGCACCATCCGGTCCCCAGGCTGAATGCGGTCCACCCGTGTAACTCCAGGTATGGCCTGGTAAAAATGGCAAGATCAGATCCGGTTGAGTCAGATTGATTGGCAGCAGAGGCTCAACCGTCTGTGCTCGAATCCAGGGGTTATCAAACATTCGTTCATACAAACTACCCATGCCTTCAACCCCATAAAGAACACCATTCCACCGGTCTGGATCATACAATTGAGCAAAAAGATATTGGACAGCCACAGTACCAGCGTTTAAATTTGGCGCTAACCGCAGGCTGTTTCCATCTGCAAACGGTAATTCCGTCAACAAACCATCTCGCCAGCCATAATATCCAATAGAAAATTGCTGGACAGCCCAGCTCAACTGCTTATACAGTCCTTTCTTTTCAACGTGCACCCAACCCATCGGATAATCTGTTTTTGCGATATTTGACGGTTGACCATATACCCAGCCGGATTGTAATTCCAAAACTGCCAGCAGCAGACGCGGATTAATAGAATTCTCAATAGCAACTTTATAAATCACCTCCGCGCCGGTTTTCCAACTGTCATTCACATATTCTTTATAACTGCTTAAGTATCCGCCTGCATTTTGGACAAACCCTTTGATATCAAAATCAAGTGCAGAGGGTGAATAAACAATTTCACTATCAGGCAGAATTAAATCAACCGGACCGGTATCAATTAAACGGTTCGGAATCACCAACAACTGCCCCGGAGAGATCAAACCACGCTCAGGTATGGATTGTGGTGATGTAATCTCCGCTGCGGCTACACCATACCGGACTGCCAATGCAGAAAGCGTATCCCCTGCCTGGGCATAATACAAAACAGGAGGTAGCGGAGTGGTATAGATAGTCGGCGTTGGCGTGGGGGTATCTGCCTCTGTCACTTGTGGCTGGGTGGGAATAACAACCTCAACCACCTGGCTGATTTCTGTCTGGCCTGGTTGAACTGTTGGAAGTTCAGTATTTACCGGTTCTGGAAGTATTTCACCACCGCCAGACCCTTTAGGGGCAAACATTGCCGTGGCTGTTAAATCATACGAGCTAATGTAACTCTGTTGAGAACAGGCCAGAATAGAGAGCAGCCACACGGCCAGAACAACGCTGGTGCCAAGTCGCTTAGCGGGTAATTTGATTTTCAGGAACGAACCGGTCCCAGGCCTCAACAATTTCTCCATCACGCGTTAATGTTCCATCATATTCTACCCCAGTGCCCTGAGAAATCCAACCTTCCAGGTTGAATGGCAGGGTGCCATCGGCAGGAATCCACTCCCCATTATACCGCCGAGCCATGTGAACATGCGTACCATTCGACATTCCACCTTCGCAGGAAGGATGTCCAATATAATCACCACTTTGAATTTGTGAATTCACCATCACTCGTTGCTCAGTTGCAATATGCAAATACAAGATGGTCCACCCCGTCTGTTCATATCCATCGCCATCCAGATCCAAAACAACCACACCATCGCCTGAGCGAATAACCAGGCCATCTGCTACGGCGGTAACCCAGGCGTCACTGGCAACGCATCCCAACCCCTCTCCAGGAGGGGCAAAATCAATCGCCGCCCAGGCAGAACCATCACCCCAACCGCCGTGCGGCCCGCCTGTAAAGGACCAGGTTTGTCCTGGCTCAAAAGGTAAAATCATAGCTGGTTGAGTCAGATTTGCTGGAACCAGACCCTCGATGGCATAATCAAATGGATAACCAAAAAGTCTAGAATAAACGCGAAAGACCCCTTGTTCGCCAACCGCTTGTTCCCAACCTGCTTTATCATACAGCAAACTCATTAAATATTGGATGCCTGCTGTGCCAGCATTGATGGTCGGAGAAGGTGGTACGATACTGTTATCTGGTAATAACCAGTGCGAAATTGCGTTGGCCTTCCAAAGATAATATCCCCGATTCAGGTTATTGGCCGCCCAGGCAAGCTGGCGATACAGGCCTTTCCGCCCTGGATCAGCATAACCTAATGGATAATCGGTTTCAGATGGGTTCGATTGTGTGATCCATCCGCTTTGATATTCCAGCACAGCTAATAAAAGCCGCGGATTAACGGAATATTCGCGCATAATGCGATTGATAATTTCTGTGCCCTGATAGCTCTGCCCATCAATATCTTCTCGATACTGGCTTAAATATCCACCAGACTGCTCGATGAATGAAAACAAGTCCAGGGTGATGGATGCGGGACCAAACACCAACTCAGAATCCGGGATGATCTTAAAATCAGGTCCAGCAGGTTGAGGCTCTGGAGCCGGGATCACCAGCACCTGCCCAACCGACACAATATTGATGTTTTCAATCTGGTTAACCTTAGCCAATGTATCCAGATCAATACCATAACGTTGAGCAATCTTACCCAGCGTATCCCCCGATTGGATTGTATATTGCTCTTCTTCTGTTCTCAGAGCAGGTAAGGTTCGTGGTTGGTCAGGGGTGGGTGTCAGGATAGGCGACCCAGGGATGCGCGTGGGCGGTAAAATTGCCAGCCCCACAGGTTGCGAGATTTCAGATGCTGCTACCCCTGGATTCCCTTGTTCACTGGCAGGAAGCCAGGTTGTGGATTGCGGAACCGGCTTTACACACGCAGCCGCACATACCAGCAGCAGCAAGAAGATCATCAATCGCATTAACCATCTCATCCCTGCCTACCTTTCATCAAAACGGAACGGCATCCGCCGGCCGCCAATTAAGTGCATATGGAGATGAAAAACCGATTGACCGGCATCCGGACCGGTATTGATCACTAAGCGGTAACCAGAATGGGCTAAATCTTCCTGCTCTGCAATCTGGCGGGCAATAAAAGTCATGTGCCCAAGCAATCCCTCATCTTCAGCTTCAATTTCATTAACTGAAGTGATATGTTTATTTGGCACAATCAAAATATGGACAGGAGTAATTGGGTGGATATCATGAAACACAGTAACCCAATCATCTTGAAATATCAAAGAGGCCGGAAGCTGCCCGGCTACGATGTTACAAAATGGACAATTTGTCCCCATGCTGGCACCTCCGGGAAGTAGAGATTGAGGATACGCGCATTCAGAAAATATTCTGCTGTCATTCCCCTGAAATCAAATCATGGAATGACGACCAGTATGATTATAAAATGAATTTTTAAGGCTGCGGAATTTCTGGATACCCAGAACAATATTCTTGATAGTACAGATATTCAGCTTGTTTTTGTTCCTGGGCAAAATTGGCTGCTGCCTCTCCAAAACGGACCGCTTCATCTAAGTTAATATAAGCAGCTGTGGACCAATAACGCGGCAGAACCATTAAGGGGTCCTGCATTCCCCGTTCAGGTTCACCCAAGGGCACCCAGTTGAACATCAGCGGTCCTCGTGAATAGGCAGTAAATCCCAGTTGGTAACCTGCCTGGTGTGCCGTCTCAATGGCTTTTGCCGTAAAATTCCCCCCCGGCCAAATAAATACATCGGGTATCGTCCCCAGATTTTTCTCCATCGCCTCGATGGGGCTAAACAGCTCCTGGTGAATAATTTCATCGGGGGTGAACTCCGTAAAATACGTTTCACCATTATGCAAAAAGCCGTGCGCCTGAATTTCCACCCGCCCTGTCGCCAAAACCTCTTTCAATTGTGCCCATTCCTGGTCTTCAACCACCCCAGTGATATAGGCCAAAACCATCTCCCATTCATATTTTTCCAGAACAGGCAGAAAATGATTTCGCACAGTGCCTAATCTGCGATCATCAATGATTAGCAGCAAAGAACGCGGTGGAATTTTTGCATTTTTGGTCAAAAAATCTTTAAGCTGGTCCGTGGTAATGGTTTCAAAACCCAACTCTTTTGCATGCTGCATGGTTTCTTTGAAATATTTCTCGGTCACCGTGATATTGTCTTTGACCTCGCCGCCGTCTTTTCGCACCCCATGATACATAACCGGCACTACAATCGTCCCAGGCTCAGCGTTGTTGGGATCCCAACGCAACTGTACATACTCGCAGCGGTCTTTGAGATAAGTTTGCGGTTCCACCCCCAAAATCATCCGGGTTGTAAAGATAGCCAGCGGCGGCGGATCTCGGCGCGGAGTTGGGCTGGGGGTATTGGTTGCGGTTGGTTCGATTGTCGCAGTTGGCGGTACTGTTGCGGTTGGGGCAGGTGTGTTTGTTGGGAGATCCGTTACAGTAGCTGCCGGTGTCGGGTTGAAACTTAACAAGCCTGAGCAGGCAGATAAGGTAAATCCCAGGATCCCTAGAATCCCGATCAACCAACGCCTGCTCAGGTTAAATTGCATCATACACTCGTTTCGATCAATACCGCTAAACAAAGAGCATTTTCGGATTACTCGCCGCGAATATATGCTTCAGTCATTTCACGGCAAATTTCATCTTTAAACTGCTTGGGCGGGGTCTTCATGAAATAAGAAGACGGTGCGTACAACGGGCCGGAAATGCCGCGATCCAGAGCAAGCTTCACACAGCGCACGGCATCGATGACTACACCAGCGGAGTTGGGCGAATCCCACACTTCCAACTTGGCCTCCAAATTGAGCGGAACCTCACCAAAGGTGGTACCTTCCATGCGGATATAGCACCACTTGCGGTCGGTCAACCAGGGCACATAGTCGGATGGGCCAACATGAATATCGCTTTCCGGCAGTTGGTAAGGCAGCATGGAAGTGACCGCGCCGGTCTTGGATATTTTCTTAGACTCAAGACGTTCCCGTTCGAGCATGTTCATAAAATCGGTGTTGCCGCCAAAGTTTAATTGGTAGGTGCGGTCCAGGCGCACACCGCGATCCACAAATAAGCTGGTCAGTACACGGTGCAAAATGGTTGCGCCAACCTGCGATTTGATGTCATCACCAATAATCGGCAAGCCGCGCTGGCGGAAACGTTCCGCCCAATATTCCGAGGAGGCAATAAAGACCGGAATTGCATTGACAAAACCGCAGCCGGCTTCTAATACCTGCTCAACATACCATTTGGTTGCCATCTCAGAACCAACCGGCAGGTAGCTGACGACCACATCGGTACCAGTGTCTTTTAAAATTTTCACAATATCAGCGGTTGGGCCAGGGGCTTTCTTCAAGATCTGGCTGAGGTATTTCCCAAGGCCGTCATGGGTCATGCCGCGAGAAACCGGCACATTTTGGAAAGGCACATCGGCAAACTTGAAGGTATTGTTTGGATAAGCAAAAACAGCTTCAGAAAGATCTTTGCCAACTTTGGTATCCACGATATCGAATGCAGCGGAGAATTCGATATCACGAATATGATACCCGCCCAGATTGACGTGCATCAGACCGGGAATCCGGTCGGTATCAGCGGCGTTTCGATAATAATTAACACCCTGAACCAGTGAGGAAGCGCAGTTCCCTACGCCAACGATTGCAACCCGTACTTTTTTATCGCTCATTGACTCTTGCTCCTAGGAATAGATGTTGATGATGAACTTTCGGTTCTTCCCAAAAGGTAACCATATTCCGGACGAACGCTGACCAATTGGGCCTTGCAAACTACCCTGATTATACTCGCCGAAGCCCAGGTTTGTGAGGATTTTGTGGAAGAATTTGGGTGATTGTGCAAAAGCTGAGCACCCGGTCTGACATCACAACCTTGTCAAAACGGTGAATTGGTGTATAATCTCACTCGTTCGGGGCGTGGCTCAGCCCGGCTAGAGCGCACGGTTCGGGTCCGTGAGGTCGGCGGTTCAAATCCGCCCGCCCCGACAGCGAGGATGCTAACAAGCATCCTCATTTTATTTAACGGGTCGGCGTTATCCCCCATCGAGGGGTTTCGCAGGCTCAAAATTCCGCCCGCCCCGACACAAAAAAGTCCTCTCAGGAGGGCTTTTTATTTTCGTCGGCGTTTTCCCCCATCGAGGGGTTTCGCAGGCTCAAAATTCCGCCCGCCCCGACTCTAAGAATCTTCTAAAGATTTCTCTCTCCCTGCCCTCTTCCACCAATATCAAACCGGTCTATACTGGAAGTATCCATTTTTATCATTCGAATAAACAAATCGGGGAGGATTTGCGTATGAAACGCGTTCGAGCCTGGGTTTCAATTCTCTTCATTTTTGTATTGGTGTTATCCACTGTCACACCGGTCGCGGCGGCGAAAGACAGCGGCGGTGGATACCAGACCGGTTTTCAAATCTGGCGCGGCGATTTTTCCGCCTGGACAGCGTCTGATCCGGTCGCAGAAACCGATCCATATCCAGCCGGGGCATATTACGAGCACAACTTCTATAATGGCGGCAGCTATTATGTCAAGGAAATGCTCGGACCCGTTGTGGAATCTGGTTTTGCCTTCCAGGAAGCGATTGCCTCCTGGAATGTTGATACCCCCGCTGGCACCTGGGAAGAAACGCTGGTTCGCGCACGGATTGGCAGCCGCTGGACAAAGTGGTACAACCTGGGTGTGTGGGCTTCCGGCACCGATACGGTGGAACGCCATTCCGTCAGCAGCCAGGGAGATGCGGATGGGTATGTCGCCATTGACACGTTTGTTTTGGCAAAAGGAAAAATCCCTGCGGATGCCCTGCAGCTTAAAGTACGCCTGTTCAGCGAAGACGGCATCACCTACCCCAACCTGCGCAGTATCTCGTTAGCCTATTCGTCAGAATTGGGCAAGAAATTCGCGCTGCAACCAGGAGATCCCACCTATTGGGATACGCTGGTGGATGTGCCGCAATGTTCTCAGATGGTTTACCCGGACGGTGGAAATGTCTGGTGCAGCCCAACCTCAACCTCGATGGTTTTGGGATATTGGGGAATTGACGCAGGTCCGTGTGAACCGCGTGTTCGTGCTGCGGTAAGCGGAGTATATGACTGGAAATTCAACGGCTACGGCAACTGGCCTTTCAATACAGCCTATGCCGCAGGCCGCGGCCTGGAAGGATATGTGGCAAGGTACACCTCGCTGGCTGCCCTGGAACCCTGGATCGCCGCTGGTGTGCCGGTTGTCATGAGCGTTGCCTGGGAAAAAAATGACCTGCAAAATGCCCCGATACCTTCCACCGCCGGCCATTTGATTGTGCTGGTTGGTTTTGATGCCCAGGGAAATGCGATTGTCAATGACCCGGCTGCAGCAGCAGATACAGAAGTTCGCCGCACCTATCTGCGCGAAGAATTAGAAACTGTTTGGTTAGGAAATTCGGGTGGAACGGTCTATTTGATCTTCCCACAAGGGTATGCAACACCGGGTTTCTAAACCATTCTGTTCATTGTGATAAAAAAGAACATATCCCATCCGGTACGTTCTTTTTATGGATTAAATAAATTGGCTATGCGCAACTGTTTCCCTTGACAGACCTTTTGTTCCGTAGATAATTTGTTGATCAACCAAATACGATTGAGATGACCCGCAGGCCCGGATGCCAGGGCGTTAAGGTGGAAGCTGGTGCAAGTCCAGCGCTGTGCCGCAACTGTAAGCGATTTTTCTCGCAAGCCAGGACGCCTGTCTCAATCACCATTCTTGTTTGACCTTCTCGGACCAAGGAGGTGAGGCATGTTCTATCCTAATTAATCCTCCCTACCGGCCCCCTGGCCGGTTTTTTGTTCAACCATCCATTCTATTTCTATCTATCGGGAGGAACTCCATGCAAAAAGGTTTATTTATTGTCTATACTGGTGACGGAAAGGGAAAAACCACCGCAGCCCTGGGATTGGCCATGCGCGCTCTGGGGCACGGCCAGCGGGTTTGTATGATTCAATTTATCAAGCCGGAAAATGAACAGATCGGTGAATTTTGTTCTGCCCAACGATTGGGCATCGAATGGCATGCAGTCGGCGATGGTTTCACCTGGCTTTCTACGGATCCTGCACAAACGGCCAGGCAAGCCAACCTGGGATGGCAGCTTGTGCAGCAAAAAATCATTTCGAAGCAATTTGACCTGATCATCCTGGATGAATTTACCTATGCATTAATGTTCAAATGGCTGAATACCCGGGAAATTTTGGAATGGCTTCACCTGAACCGCCCGGAAAATCTAAATCTGGTCATTACCGGACGATATGCACCCAAAGAATTAATCAGCAGCGCTGACCTTGTGTCAGAAATCCATTCCATAAAGCATCCTTTCACCAAAGGGCTCCCCGCTCAAGCCGGAATTGAATACTAATTCTTTTGGATTGGTCGATTGTTTTCCTGACCTTGCTTTATAATGAAATTATGCACAAAACTTTCCTGAATATCCTATTTTTTTGCTTAATCATGATCAGCTTATCGGGCTGCAAGGCAGATACAAACCTACCTGACCTCAGCCCAGCCATACCGGAAGGAGAGTCGAGCATGAAAATTACCAGTTCTGCATTCAAAGACGGGGAAGGAATTCCGGAAATATATACCTGTAAAGGGAAAGATATTTCCCCACCCCTGGCGTGGAGTGATTTACCTGCCGATACCGTTTCATTGGTGATGATCATGGACGATCCGGACGCGCCAGTAGGAACCTGGGATCATTGGATCGTATTCAACATTCCCTCCTCTTCCACCGAATTAGGGCAAGATATCCAGTTGTACCCTGCCGGCGCAAAACCAGGGAAAAACTCCTGGAAACGCAATGATTATGGCGGCCCATGCCCGCCCGGCGGCGCTCGTCACCGTTATTTCTTCAAGCTCTACGCCCTGGATATCACCTTGAACCTGGAGGATGGCGCGAGCAAAGCAGAAATCTTGAAAGCCATGCAAAGCCACGTCCTGGCAGATGCTCAATTGGTCGGCATCTATAAACCATAATCCTTATCGAAGCCATCAATTTTGCCATCATCATGGAAACCATTCGCGAACTCCGAAAATTTGTCGGCCATGCTCCTTTGGTTTTGACCGGCGCCTGTATCTTCCTGTTGGACGAGGAAAATCGCGTGCTGCTCCTCCAGCGCTCCGACAACGCTTGCTGGGGGCCACCCGGGGGAGCCTTAGAGCCAGGCGAAAGCCTGGAAGATACCGCTCGCCGTGAGACGGTGGAAGAATCCGGTCTGAAGGTTGAGGATCTGGAATTGTTTGGAGTATTTTCCGGACCTGACCTTTTTTACACTTATCCCAATGGCGACCAGGTACATAATGTGACCGTTGCTTTTATCGCCAGAGCTTACCAGGGAGAAATCCAATTAAGTGAACATACCAGTTATGGCTGGTTTGGTATGAAGAATTTACCTCAACCCATCAGTCCGCCAATCATTCCAGTGTTAAAGGCGTTCGTGGAACATATCCTGCACAGCAAAGGATAATGATCCATTTTCTTGGTGACGTTTGCCGCAAGAATATTTTTATAGTTTCTTCTATAATCAAACTGGTTTCATTTTTGTTTCAATAGTCCTTTTCCTTTCGAATGAACAATGAAAATATATATTAAGCCGCTTGCCAATTATCGCAAACTGCTGTCATTGCCGCCGAATTGCGATCAAATCGACGTCGAGGTTTCTCCTGAAACACTGGTTTCAGACCTCGTCGCACATTACGGCTTTCCCCCAGTGCCAGAAAGTGTCGTTTTGATCAATGGTCTGACTCCCTTAGAGGGAGCAGTGGTCACCGAGGGGGATGTGATCTGTGTATTCCCAGCGATGGCAGGCGGGTAAACCCTCAATCCATTTTCAATTTCTCAGGAGAATATATCTATGAAGGCCTGGCACGGAAGGATATTGCGCGTCAATCTCACCCATCAAACCATCACCACGGAAACCGTTGATGAACAATTCGCCCGGACGTACTTAGGCGGGCGTGGTTGGGCTGTGAAATATTTAATCGACGAAATGGATCCCCGCGTAGATCCACTCTCGCCTGAAAACATCATGATTTTTGCCACCGGCCCGCTGACTGCCACCCCTTCACCCACCGGTAATCGCTATATGGTGGTTACCAAATCACCGCTCACCGGCGCATTAAGCAATTCCAATTCCGGCGGGTTCTTCCCAACTGAAATGAAACGCACCGGCTTTGACCTGTTTATTTTTGAAGGCAAAGCGGAAACACCGGTTTACCTGTGGGTCAATAACGATCAGGCCGAACTCCGCCCAGCCGATCATGTTTGGGGAAAGACGGTCCCTGAGACGCAGGCCTCGCTCATCGAAGAAACTGATCCCAAAGCAAAAGTTGCGTGCATTGGCCCGGCAGGCGAAAACCTGGTGCGGGTTGCCAGCATCATGAATGACCACCACCGTGCCGCCGGTCGCTCCGGAGTTGGCGCAGTGATGGGTTCAAAGAATCTCAAAGCAGTCGTTGTGCGCGGCACTCAACCGGTCGAAATTGCACATCCGGAAGAAATGAATGAAGTGTGCAGCAAAATGCAGCGCACCGTAAACGACATCATGAGCAATGGCGGCGCGATGCGGGTGTACGGAACGTCTTATGTACCACCCATCACCAACGAGCTGGGAATCTTACCCACCCGCAACTTCCAATCCGGGCGTTTTGAAGGAATCAAAGGGATTACTGGTGATGTGATCAACCAGAATTATCTCATCCGCGCCAAGCCGTGCTTCCGCTGCCCCATCAGTTGCGGCCGCAGCACCAAGGTGGACGATCCCAAGTATGGCGGAGAGGGAGAAGGGCCGGAATACGAAACGATTGCAGCCTACGGCTCAGCCTGCGGTGTTGACAATATGGCCGCCGTGATCAAAGCCAACTATGTCTGCAACGATCTCGGTATGGACACCATCTCAGCCGGAATGACCATCGCCTGCGCTATGGAACTGGCCGAAAAAGGATTCATCCCAGTTGAACAGATCGGCATGGAATTGCGCTTTGGTGATGCCGATGCCATGATTGAATTTACGCGCAAAATGGCTTATCGTGAGGGCTTTGGCAATGAACTGGCAGAAGGCAGCTACCGCCTGGCCGAGAAATACGGCCACCCAGAGCTGGCCGTCACTGCCCGCAAACAAGAATTCCCCGGCTATGACCCCCGCGGTGCCAAAGGAATGGGCTTGCTCTATGCCACCTCAAACAAAGGCGCTTCACACATGGCTGGTGACCTGGCTTACAGCGAAGTCTTTGGCGTGCCGGAGAAAATCGATCCATTAACCACCGAGCGCAAACCGGAATTAATTAAACGATTCCAGGATGCATTCGCCATTATTGATTCGACCGGACTGTGCGTATTTTTAAGCGTGCGGTTCATGTTCGAGCCAAAAGTGGAGCTTTGGCCAACCCAGCTTACCCAGGTGCTCAATCTGGCCACCGGAGCCGGTTATACACAGGAAACTTTGCTGCAGGCTGGTGAGCGCATCTTTAACCTGGAACGCCTCTTCTTGCTCAAAGCCGGTTTTACCGGTGCCGATGATACCCTGCCGGAACGAATGCTTAAAGAACCGCTAACCGAAGGCCCCGCCAAAGGCCATGTAGTCGAGTTGGACAAGATGCTGCCCCGGTTTTACGAAGTGCGTGGATGGAGCGGAGAAGGTATTCCCACCCCCACTAAACTTGAGGAACTGGGACTCTCTGCTTACGTTCGTCCATAATCCTGGACAAATCCAACAATCAATTCATCAGGGCCTGGTCTTTCCGGTCAGGTCCTGATTTTTTATCGCCAAATTTCTGCGAGCTGGGTAAAATAAACAAGTTAATCCATCAAATGGGGACTCCATGAAAAAAATCATCGTCATGCTGCTATTGGTAATTGGACTGAGCGCTTGTTCGTCGCTTATTGAATCAACCGAAACGCAAAGCGTTGAAATGCCCGCCTGTATTCCGTCAGAAGAACCGCAAACCGCTAAAGTCACCTATATCACCGATGGAGATACCATCCACGTAGAAATGAACGGGCAGGATTATAAAGTGCGTTATATTGGCATGAATGCACCAGAAATGAATGACCGTCCCTGGGGAGAACACGCCAAAGAGAAAAACGCCGAACTGGTGGAAGGCACAGAGGTGCAGCTTTATAAGGATGTCTCCGAGACCGATAAATACGGCCGCTTATTGCGCTATGTCATGATTGGCGATACTTTCGTCAATTATGAACTGGTACGGCAGGGATATGCATACTCCGGCACCTACCCGCCCGACCTTAGCTGCTCAGATTATTTTCGTGAAGCACAAAATGCAGCCGAAGATGAACAAGCCGGTCTGTGGGGGAATTAAATCCACCCTGCAGTAATCCCTATGTCAAAACAACCGCAGCGAACTTCTCAATCTCCTGACAACCCATTTATAAAATGGTTGAGTTGGATTTTATTAACTGCAATTGTGGCCCTTGCAGGATATTTTTCCTTGTCTGCTGCCTGGCCGGATTTGAATGAAATTCAGGAAAACGATTTAAACCATTCCATTCCTCTTGTACAAAGCACAACCGTCCAACAAACCATACACGTCACGTACGATGGGTTAAATTCAATCCAGTTTTACGGGCAGGTAGATTCGCAATCTCTTGAGCCAAATGATGCGTTGATATTCCGTCTCTCAAAAATCGGATCACCAGAAATCACGCTCATCGAGCAGCACACGCCCATTTCTACCTGGACTGGTAAAAAAGCGTTTCGCATTCATTTTCCCGCAATCCCAGATTCCGGAAATCAAGACTACCTTCTGTCTTTAGAGAGCAACACCCCGCAAGGAACGCTTACACTCTATGCCAGCCAGGAAGATGCTTACCCAAAGGGTCATTTAGTTTTAAATGGTATTTCTCAACAAAACGACCTGGCATTCCGGTTATATGACACAGTTACCCCTCTAAAAATCTTTAGTACCTTTTCCCAATTACTTCCCTTCTTTAACGGATTATTACTGGCAGTTGGATTATATCTTCTGGCAGGGACCATCATCACAATCCTGATTGGAGCCTGGCCAACCCAGACCTGGGATCAGCGGATATTGTTTGCTTTAATTTGTGGTTTGGTATTTCCACCAATTCTATATTTCCTGGCAAGTCTCATAAATGTATCATTATCCCCCGCGAGGGTGGTTGGAATCACCGGCATCCTTTCTTTTGCAGCAGCTATCCGCTTATTTTTCTACCTGCGAAGCCATCCAATCCCCCTGGAGAGGATCAAAATATATATTTCAGGCCTCCTCCACACGGTACTGCCACTGATCAGCCTGATCCTCTTGGCAGCTTTAACGCGCACACTTCAATTACGGGATATCTACGCCCCCTTATGGACCGATGGACTGCAGCACGCCGAATATGCAATGCAAATCATTCAAAATCAAGGGCTTCCGTCCGGGGTAATATATCACCTGGGCTTCCATAGTCAGGTTGCAGTACTGTTCCCCTGGCTTGGGCTTTCACTGGAACAAGTGCTCCTGGTGAATGGACAACTGGTTAATATCGCGATCGGATTAAGCCTGATCCTTTTAGGGCAGGCCATTTATGGCCGGAGGTTCCCGGCCTGGGTTGGGGCTTGCTTTTTCTTATTGTTTGCCCGCATGCCTGCCTACCTGGTAAATTGGAGCCGTTTCCCCTTTCAACTCGGTTTGACTCTGGGATTAGCCTGTTTGGCCCTCTTGGTGCAATTCATACAGACCCCAAGGAGAACAGACCTTTTCTTATTTTTACTTTTATTCGCCGGTATGGTTTTATCGCACTATGGCTCGGTTGTTTTTGTTGCCAGCCTCTTTTTGACTCTCCTGCTTTCCTCGAAAATACGGAACAAATTGAGCCAGCCTCTAATCAGCCGGCTCAAAGCAAGACCAATCCTGGCAATCATGGCAGCCCCAGTGATCCTACTAATCCTGATCAGCCTGGGAGCACTCATTTTAAACTCAGAAAAAATCGCCGCCATAATTCTGGATTCGCGCCGTACAGCCGCAGCACTGGATTTGACTGACATGCTGCACATTACCCTATCATCCAGTGGATTAGCGATTCTGGGGATGGCAATTTTAGGATTTGGTTTAAGCTGGTTAAAAAAACAACCACAATTCTGGGTGGTTCCCGCCTGGATTCCGGTACACTTCGCCCTGGTTACCCTCCAGGAGCCTTTATTGGGACAGGCAATTGCCAGTTATGCCAACAGTATTTTGGCGTTATCTATTCCACTTTCGCTGTTGGCAGGAATTGGTTTAGATTGCTTGTTTGAACTGCCTTTAACTGTCTCTCAACCGAATAAAACAAATCCAAAATTCAAAAATAAAACAAAACACAGGTTCAGGCAGCCTTTGTATCTAATCACGTTATGTCTTGTTGGGAGCCTGTCACTGGTTGGCATCATCAATCCTGCTGCTAACCGGTTCACCCCGGCAGACGAGAAAGCAATAGAATGGATCCGTTTAAACACGCCGCCAGATGCAAGGTTTTGGATTAATACCCAACCGTGGGGTGCTGAAATCGTCCCGGCAGACGGCGGTGGCTGGATTCCTGTCAAGACCGGACGGGAAACCATTCATCCTCAAAATTCTGATGAATATAACAATATTGTTGGTTTATTCAAGGCAAACCAGCCTGAATTCATATATTCCGGGGTTGGGGATAGAGCAGCAGAAAAATTAATCGACCCATCGTATGGATTGATTTATGAGGAGGCGGGAATTAAATTATTCCAACTCAAAAGATAAGGGTGGAGAAGAGAAAATTATTGTTTTCGAACATACTTGTTTAGATCAATCAAATTCAATATCAATTGGCAAATCTCTGCAAAACAAACAAACCCACCATTGTTTATTTGCTTTGTTCACAAAGCTGGCCGGATAGAGGTTTCTGATGCCTGCTTTGATGCCTGCCTGACATTATGATGGTAGTAGAGAAATAAAAAAAATCCATTCGAATTATTAAGGGGGGGTGATTCCGATCCAGTCATATAAATTACTAATTCAATGATTTTTACATAAAATTCTTCTTAATTTCATAAAAGGATAATAATGACAGCCCAAAATCTGACAAAAAACATTGCTCGCTGGCTAATTTTCGCAATTTTGTTAGCCACACCTTTTGCATCCATCGCAACACAGGCGATTCAAGCAAAAAATATAAACTTAACTCCTGGGTATGAAGACCTCTACCCCACTCTTTACCCCACGGAACCAACAGCGACTTCAACACTATACCCTACGGAACCCACACCTTTCC
>JAJUJY010000220.1 GCA_029265085.1 Chloroflexota bacterium | reverse complement strand
GTTGTTCTTGGTCCGGCGTGATAGGATTTGCATGACCCGTAAAATTTCACTATCACGGCCAATTACCGGATCAAGTTTCCCTTCACGAGCGAGGGTGGTTAGGTCGCGGGAATATTTTTCCAGGGTGCGGTAACGGGTTTCAGCCTGTGGATCAGTGACCCGCTGGCCGCCGCGCAGTTGATTAATCGCATCATTCACCCGGTCTCGTGTGATTCCAGCCCCTTCCAATAAGCGGGCGGCCGGCGTATTACGTTCTGCCAGAATTGCCAAAAAAAGGTGCTCAGTCGAAATATATTCATCTTTTAACCGGCTGGCTTCTTCGTTGGCAAGGTCCACGATGCGCTTTACGCGGGGTGTAATAAATACCTGACCGGCACCACCGCCAAAAATGCTCGCTTTGGGGCTGGTGCGCAGAATATAATCCAATCTTTCGGATAGAGCATTGGGGTCAACCTTGAGTATCTCTAAAATTTGGGTGATGACACCTTGAGGCTGCTCAATCAAGGCCAATAAAATATGCTCTGTATCAATTTGATTGTGCCCGTAGCGCTGAATAATCTCTGCAGCTCGCTGCGCAGCTTCTTGGGCACGCTCGGTAAAACGATCAAATCTCATCATAATGGTTTTTCCTCAGTGAATATACCGATTGCAAGAAAGAGTTTATCACTCGAATATTGTTAGGGCAATATGATATTGAATGTATTTAACAGATTTACCCTGGTAGAGATTATAGCATCTCAATTGTTAACACATTACCAATCTCTTATTAGAAATATATAAATATATCGAGTCTAATTGTGTTGTTGGAGTTGCTGATAATTTAATTCTATCCTGATCAACCAGGATTGCAAGACAGGGAAAATTAATTGGTTCAAAAAAAATTTCCACAATAATTTTCGTTCCAATCGCCTTTACCGGTGTAAAATAGGTCCAATGGACCTGTCACTCCATTCCTACTCTCCCCATATCCGGCCCATTCGGACACGCCAAGACTTAAATGCTGTTGCGGATCTGGTAGAACTTTGTTTTGCCGATACAATGGATGCAGATGGGCGAGAGTATCTCCGGCATATGCGGCGCGTTGCTCGAGATTCATTTGGAATGGGGGTAAATGGTTTAGAACGTCTGACCTTACCCATTCAAGGATTTGTATGGGAAGAAAATGAACGGATTATCGGTAATTTAACCTTAATATCATTCATGCGTTATGGACGGCGGTATTATTTGATTGCCAATGTTGCAGTCCATCCCGATCACCGCCGTAAAGGAATAGCCCGACGTTTAACGATGACGGGGTTAGATTTTGCGAGGAATCAGGGCGTGGATGCTGCCTGGCTGCAAGTGCGCAATGATAACCCGGGCGCTTTTGAGTTGTACCGCTCTTTAGGGTTTGTTGAACAAGCCCGGCGAACGCTGTGGATGTGGGAGCCATCAACTTTTGTGCGGACCACATTACCCGTCGGAGTGCATGTTGGCAGACGCACAAACCAGGACTGGCAAAAGCAATCTGCCTGGTTGGATGAGGTTTATCCGGATAACATTTCCTGGAACTTGCCTTATTCAAAAGAAAGGTTAAAGCCAGGATTGCTTAACAGCCTTGTGAAATTTTTGAATGGTGAAAGATTGCTGCAGCTTTCTGCTCGGTTAGGAGAACACCTGGTTGGCGTGGTTAGCTGGGAACCATCGCATATGCATGCTGATAATCTTTGGTTGGCTGTTCCGCGGGATCGCGATGATATTGCCATCCGTGTGCTGTTACCCAAATTGCGCGTTATGTTAAATGCTTTCCGTCCACTTATGGTAAACTTTCCTACAGGTAGGGGCGTGGAGGCGTTTCAAGCAGTTGGGTTTCAACCCCATAACACATTAATTTGGATGAACGTCCGTTTTCGATAAGAAGGAAAGGAGATCCGCATGACGAAGTTTTTGATCCGATTAGGGATTAATGCTGTCGCGTTATATGCGGCCGTTGCTTTGTTGCAAGGCCAGTACATTTACCCAAGTTCTGAAAATTGGCTGGATTTTATCTGGCTGGCATTGATTTTTGGTGGAGTCAACGCGATTATTCGCCCGGTATTGATGGTTTTAAGTTGTCCAGTGATCATCCTCTCTATGGGGTTGGGAACTTTACTGGTTAACACCGTCATGTTTGTTTTAGCCGGGTGGATTGGTAATCAATTTGGTGTTGGATTCACCGTGAATGGCTTTTTGGGAGCCTTCTTGGGGGCATTAATTGTGAGCATTGTCAGCTTTATCCTCTCCCAATTTTTCAAAGGGGAATTAAAGCATAAATAAATTTTGGTTCAAAATCGAAAAGAGGTTTTCATCCATATCGGGTGAAAACCTCTTTATTTATTCAGCGATCAGAAATCATGGTTGCGGAAGCGTGAACCGCATTATGACATTATTGCCTGCATCGCTTACCCAGACATGCCCTTCTGCGTCCACTTCAATGCCAGAGGGCAGGCCAAAACCATCCGGACCGGGTGAATAGTCTCCCCAACCGCGGATAAATTTCCCGGCTGCGTCAAATTCCAACACGCGGAATTTTTCTGGGTCTGTCACAAACACATGATCATTTGCATCTATGGCAATAAACGGTTTGTTTTCAAGTGATTCACCCAACCAGCTTGCAGGTAATTCCCAGGAAAGTTGTGGAATATACGATGGGATTGCTGGATCTGATCCAAATACTTGCACGCGTTGATTCCAGGTATCTGCTATGTAAATGCGATCCTGGCTGTCAATTGCAAGACCTACTTGTTCGTCAAACTGGCCTAATTCAAAACCTGCTGTGCCAAATTGGGTAATGAATTCTCCATCAGTTGTAAATACGGCAATACGCTTATTTCCGGTATCGGTGATGAACAACCGGCCTTGTTTGTCAATCGCAATATCACGCGGTCCCCAAAAACCATCCGGATTTTCAGCCTGGCCAAAGTAGCCCCACATTTTTACGAATTGGCCGTCAGCAGTGAACTTTTGGATGCGGTGATTCCAGGTGTCTGCAACGTATACAAATCCTTCATTATCTACAGCAATCCCCCACGGCTCATAGAAAGTACCGCCAGGTGCCTGTCCTTGCGCTGTATCAGCAAATGAACCCCAAACCTGCAAGACTTCCCCCGAGGTTGTGAGATGTTGGATACGGTGATTGCGAGAATCGGATACATACATGCTGCCATCTGCTGCAAAGGCAATGCCTCGTGGCGCGTTAAACTGGCCTGGTTCGGTTCCAGGTTTTCCGAATACCTGGTCAGCCTGCAGATCTACCATGCCTTGTAAGAATGGATCAACCGTTGTTGTTTCTGGTAAGGCAGGCGCTGCGCCAAAGTTCCATATCTTGGCAATGATGTCTTTGCGAATGTACATGCGCAACTTCGCACTTGGGCGCCAGGTCGAGAGGGTCAGATTTTCATTCTTCGTGAGACGGGCATAATCTGAATAGTCACGATTAAGCCAGATTTTAAAGATGGCAGTACGCATTTCTGGATCGCGAATCGTTCCCCAAATCCGATCCCAGGTTAAGTTGTAGTAATCCTGCATTGGCCACCAAAGACGCATATATTCATAGACGATAAAATTGTCTCTGGTGATTGCATCCAGCTTGCCCCAGTTTTCTTCGCCCGCAATAATAACCGGGGCGTCACGTAAATCGCGGGTCGGATTGTTGGTAAACCATTGTTTTTTGCTGTAATCACGGAAGTACCACCAATAGGGGTATAAGGCGTCATTATCATATGCAACTGCAATATCCAACCCGCCGGTAGTACGTTTCGATATTTCTTCCACTTGAGCGAGAATATCTTTAGGACCGCGTGCAGCGTGAGCATAGACTAAGAACTCGGTAGCATTATCATAATTGATATACGATGCTCTGGCTGCTGCTCTGGCGGTGAGTATGGATAAAAAGGCAAACAAAAATACTGTGAAAATGCGCAGCATTTGAGATGCCTGCCAGTCGTGCAGAAAATATAGAACTCCCCATCCGGAAAAAACGAACCCTAAAACTGCAAAAATAAACGTACTGGTGGATTGTAGCTGGTCTAACGTGTTTCCCTGGAAAGGCGGCACTGAGCTGACCAGTGTCCCCATTATTCCCATCAAGCTGGCGATGAATACCGGCAGAATTACCAAAGCCAGCCAGCTGCGGTTCTCGATGAGTTTTTTCCAGGGGATCATTTCTACCAGACAGCCTACACCCCATCCTGCGGCTAATAATAGCGGCAGCGTGATGTGTACTGTTAGCCAGGGCATTTTTTCACCAGCCACACTATAGGCCAGCACAGCTGTAATCCCCCAAAAGATTAGCAATGCCAGGGTTGGAAGCGGCGCTGAAAAAGTGATGGTGTGATCGGTTGAGCCGGGCTTTTCTTCTTCTGCTGTCTCACTTGCTTCAATTTCTGGCTGTTGAGGGATTTCTGGTTGGGTAAGTAGAAATCCTGGATAGGATACCAGTTTGTTGTAGCGAATTCCTAAATAAGCTGCTAACAATGTTCCTAATGCGGCCAAATACTCATAAATAGGTACCTGAAGGAAGGCATAGTAATACCAGGGCTGTGATCCGCGTTCAACCCCTTGCTGATCGAGCCAGTATCCTAGCGACCCAATTATGCCGGTAAAGAAACCAAAGCCATTGGTGAAGAAGGTTGTATAGAAGACAGTAAAGATGGCATAAAACAGGATGAAATTTCTGAGCCAAATTCGTGGTTTCCAAAGCATGCCAATTACAGCGGAAATGATTGTTAACCCAATCAGGAAAGCAGCGATCCTTAAGATTCCAGTCGTGGAGTAATCTAGTGGATTCCAACCCAGACCGGTATATGTGCCGATCATTTTGATTGGGAAGGCTGTTAATTGGGGCAAAATAAGGGTGCCAACCAGAATGAGTAAATCAAAAGAGCGTTCCTGGCGAAGTTTTTCCAATCCAACATTTCGGAACAAGGAAATTATGCCCAGTATGCCGGCGACAAGAGCGATGCCGATTGTAATCATCTCAGCGATCAAAAAGGGAGATATGCCGGTGGTAACAACCTCTCCTGCAGCTTTGTTAGCGGCTGTGTTCCAGGCTGCTAACCCTAAGGTGATGAACAGGAAAATTAAAGCTCCTGTAAATAGCAGAACGAAACTGTTGCGCGATTCTTCGTTTTTCCACCAGCGCACATCGGTCATACGGGCGATAAAAAGAAGGGCTAAAAAGGTTAATAATTGGGCGACATAGATAAAGGCTGTTTCTTTTGTGGCAAAGTGCAGTGAGATGGCTGCCGTTAACAGATAGAGGGCTGAATTTTCACCCTTATCGAGATAACGCAAAATAGCGTATAAGGTGATCACGCCAAATAGGGCAACGAATGATTCGTTACGCGTATACCGCCCATAAAATAACATGTATGGTGATATTAAGAAGAATACCCCTGCGAGTAATGCACCGATTTTGCCTAAATACCGGCGGAACCCAAAGATGACAAAAACAACTGTGGCGATTGAAAAAAGTACCGATGGTACACGCGCGCTGAAATCCGAATCACCCAGCAAGAAATAGGATAGTGCCAGTAAATGGAATTGGAATGGACCGTGCGTTACTGGATCATGCCTGTAACCACGCCCTTGATATAAATCGAACGCTGGCACGACATGATTTACTTCGTCGTGGCTCATAACGCGCAAATCAACGATATAAAAACGGCTGATCACCGCCAGGAGAATAACTACCGCAATCAGCACAGCCTCGATTTTTATTTTTGGTAGCGCAGATAGGATTGGACGATCCAACCAGGAAGTTGTCAATGGATCAGTTTCTGTCGAGTTGAGTTGATTCATGTTTGTCATATGTTGTCAACCGATGTTTTGTTTAATTTAAGTTTTCCTAAGGGTGACTATACTTGAAAGTGGATTTTCTGACAAGTGTCAGCCGCGCAGAATGGTTTGACGGATGCTGTCTTCTATTCTATACTGATACCAATTCCCCTAAAATAAATCATTGGAGGTCGATCATGTCTCTATCCCGCCCGGCCCGTTTATCAATGTTTGCACTGCTGTATTTTGCACAGGGCGCGGTATTAAGTTACTTTACCGCATTAAATGCTTTATATCTATTATCTTTTGATCTGACGATGAGCCAAATTGGGATTATTGGCACG
>JAJUJY010000165.1 GCA_029265085.1 Chloroflexota bacterium | reverse complement strand
CCAAAACGCAGCCGGTCGCGGTCAAGGAAGAAGAGGGTTAATGCAGCACATAGGGCGGTCAGTCCATCCGGATGCCAGAAACGGATATTGTAATTGAACACTTCCGGGATCACCAGCAGCAGCCCAAACAAAGCCAGCGACTTCCACCAGGAACGAAAACGGGTTTGTAAATAGACCAACACACCCGCCGTGAGAATCACCGGCAGCACACTGATGAACTGGCGCAGCAGCAGCATGTTGATCTGGGTAAATTCGCGCACGGCTCCACCACTCAAAAGCTGTACCGGCAAAAGCACCAGCACAGAAAGGAAATAAAACGGAAAGCCGTAATGGTAATCTTCATATATGAAGAAGTAATACATGCTCTGCTGGGGTGTTTCTCCGCGCACAAACATCTGCATCAAGATCGGGTACATCACCGGCTCGTCAACCCCGTGCACCAGCAGTTCATGCTCGTTTTCGGCGAACTGTGCATTCGGGAAGACAAATCCAGCAAAATACAGCACACCGATCAATGCCAACAAAGCAAGGATCCGGCGTTGGGTTCGATCCAGGCTGCGCCAGCGGGGAAAATCAAACAGCCGGGCAGGTATGCGTTCTCTAGCGAATAAATCACCTCCCTGCCAGCGCAGGAAAATCAGCCCCTGCGCACAGGCCAGCCCTGCCCAGACGATCAATCCGCGCAGCACCGCCGGGATAAACAGCCAGGTGAACAGTGTCCCCCAGGCGGCCAACAGAACGCCGCTGCCCAATCCCAGGGTGATAACCAGCAAATGGTCTTTACCGGCCAGCCAGGTGAACAACCGCTGCACACCGCTTTCAAAGCGCACCGGTCTCAACCAGGCAAAAAACGCTGCGCCTGACCAGGGCAAGGCTGCAAGAAAACCCAGCGCACCGATCGCGATGCGGGTTTTCGAATAACCTAACAACCAGGCTGAATCAGGTTCAGAAGGCGTGGCAAAAATCGAAATAACTGCCAACAAACCTTCCAAAGCGGTCAACGTCAGGTACAAACGGGAAAGCAAGGAACGGCGGCTCATGTTAACCGTTATTGTACTCGTAAAACACGACAGGCGGCAGGGAAAAAGCCGTCAGCGATCAGCCGGAAAAACCAGGTTGCAGGTGACAGGTTATAGGTTACA
This sequence comes from Chloroflexota bacterium, assembly GCA_029265085.1. The sequence goes on along the minus strand of JAJUJY010000165.1, from coordinate 7,790 downwards.
GGTTGCAGGTCGCAGGTTGCAGATTCTGACAACTGACAACCGTTCTATCCATCTGCTTTCCTTTGACATTTTCCACTGTCAGTATTAGAATATATGAATAATTTTATATTTTATTCACAAGGATCAAAACCCATGCCCAAAGGGTTCTCGCCAGAACAACAGATCAGCATCCGCGGGAGATTAATCGCAGGCGCAAAGGAAGCTCTCAAAGTCACCGGTGTGCGCAAAACCACTGTGGAAAGCCTGGCGAAATTGGCTAACATCTCCACCGGAGCATTCTACCTGTTTTACCCTTCCAAAGAAGCCTTGTTTTTTGATCTGTACACACGGCTGGAGAACAAGTTAAAACAGGATTTCTTACAAGCCTTGCAAAAGGCTAGCACTCTTTCACCCGCAACGATCCGGCAGGCATTGGTCAACCTGGTGCTTTCAGACGATATGGATAACCTGCTCCGCATTTTACGCAAAGACGAGCTGGATTATATTGTCCGGAGCATCGATACTGAGACAATCCAGGCGCACCTGCAGGATGACCAGAAATATCTTGCGCAGGTCATGGATTATCTCGCCCAAAATGAAATCACCGTTACCCTGCCGCCCGACGTACTGCTGATGTATTTACAGGCTATGTTTATGTTATGTTACGAAAAAGAACCTCTTGCCCCGCATTTCGAGCGCATCATGGGCAGCTTCATCGACACCCTCATTCGTGAGGGAATCTCACCGCTTGAATAAAGGAACCACCGTATGAATCGAGCTACAAAAATCCGCATGGTCTTCCGATTAATGTCATTCACCGGAAGGGCAAATCTCCGCAAGGTGCTGGGGAATGAGAAATATCAGCAATTTCAAGTGATATCCAAGCAGTCGCTGGAAAATATGCTCCCAAACGTGCCTGATATTGGCGATAGTATCTTCTCGTTAAATTACAATTACGGGCCGTGTTATTTTTCCTGGTACCAGGCCCTGCGCGACCTGGGTCTGGACCAGGAAGCCGCTGGGAAAATGATCTGGCAAATCAACGAGGACTTTGTCAAATTCGTTCCCAAACCACTGCTGCACTGGTTCGCGAAAAACATGTACCTGGGTGTATTTCGCCGCAAGGCAAAAACCGCTGAGCAGCAAGGCAAAGCTGGCACGCTCCACCCATTTGATTGGCGCGTTGAATACCTGGACATCGACAAGCACACTTTTGGGATCAATATCTACGAGTGCGGCATGCTGAAACTGGCTGATCAATTGGGCTACCGTGAGATGTTCCCCCAGGTCTGCCGCATGGACTATCTATTTTCGCACTATTTTGATAACGCATTTCGCCGCTCTGGCACGCTTGCCGATGGCAATATCTGCTGTGACTGTTGGTACCAGTTCCCCGGCAAGTGTGAATGGGCTCCGGAGAAGGGCTTTATCGAGCGGAAGTGATACAGAAGCGGTCAGCTTTCAGCCTTCAGCGATCAGCTGAAAAAACAAGGTTTCAGGTGACAGGTTGCAGGAAAGAAGCCGCCAGTTTTCAGGTAGGATGGGTGCAGGTCGGCTGCGGCGCAAACCATCAACCCACCTAACCCGACCAGAACCCATCATTGAACAGGCAGCAAAGAAACCGTCAGCGATTATAGAACAGGAACCCCCGGGAGGTCTGCGAGACCTCGCGGGGGTATTTTTGATTTGGTCAAGAAGCAGATTCTTTATCCGGGTTCAAGGATCAGATGGCTGGAAGCAAATTCTGACAACGGAAAACTGGCAACCGCAGCTTTTACCACGAACCACTACTCACTACCCACAAAAAGCTCATCCCCCTGCCCAGGCCAGGGAAATGCGGCCGCGCTCCGGTTCCACCTTAAGGATCGAGACATCAATAATATCGCCCACCTTAAGCTGAGCATCGCGCGGCATTTGCGAGCGGTGCAGCAGGCCGTCCTGCTTGACGCCAATATCTACAAACGCGCCAAAATCGACCACATTCCGCACGGTGCCCTTCATAATCATGCCCTGGTTCAGGTCTTCCATCTTGAGTACGTCCTGCCGCAAAATTGGAGCGGGGGCATCCTGGCGCGGATCACGCCCAGGCAGCGCAAGCTGGTCCAGGATATCGGTCAGGGTTGGCACACCCGCGCCAAGCTCCTCAGAGAGCTTGCTGAGCGGAACATCTTTGCGCAGCAGCGCCAGCGCGCGGCGGCGTTCTTCCGGGCGGGCATTGGCCGGGACATTTGCCCGCTTCAACAACGCCTCAGCAATCGGGTACGATTCCGGATGGATCGAAGTGGCATCCAAGCCATTCTCGCCGCCCAAAATGCGCATAAAGCCCGCCGACTGTTCAAATGCTTTTGGTCCAAGTTTCGGCACTTTATGGAACTGTGCCCGGCGGGTAAAGCGGCCATTTTCATCCCGATACGCCACAATAGCTTCAGCCAGCTTGGGGCCAATGCCGGAAACATAGGTCAACAAAGCCGGTGAAGCAGTGTTAACATCCACCCCCACCGTGTTGACCACATCTTCTACCACACCCGTCAGGGAATTGGCTAATTGGGTCTGGTCCACATCGTGCTGGTACATGCCTACCCCAATCGATTTGGGATCAATCTTGACCAGTTCAGCCAGCGGATCCTGTACCCGGCGTGCAATCGAGACCGCCCCGCGCAGCGAAACGTCCAGATCAGGCAGTTCAGCGCGTGCCAGCGGTGAAGCCGAATAGACTGACGCGCCAGCTTCATTGGTAATCAGGTAACGCACCGCTTTCACTGCCGGGTCCGGCAGGCGCAGCAGTTCAGCAGCCAGCTGCTCCGATTCACGCGAAGCAGTGCCGTTGCCAATGGTAATCAACGTCACCGTGTATTTTTTGATCAAATCCAACAGGATTTGCAGGGTTTCTTTCCATTTCTTTTGTGGCTCATGCGGATAAATGGTAGTGGTCGTCAGCACTTTGCCGGTCGGGTCCACCACGGCCACCTTGCAGCCGGTCCGGAAACCGGGATCGATCCCCAGCACCGTATGTCCGGCAAGCGGCGGCTGCATCAACAGCGCGCGCAAATTTTCAGCAAAGACCTTAATCGCGTGGGTTTCGGCCATTTCGGTCAATGCGCGGCGAACATCCCGTTCGATTGCGGGCAGCAGCAGGCGGTCAGCACAATCCTGCATGGCCATTTCCATCTGTACCGCAAACGGCGACTTTGGATCGGGGCGGTAAGCAGTGCGCATTGCGGTCTGCCAGTCGCGCTCATCCACCAGCAGCTTGATCCGCAGCACTTTTTCACTCTCGCCGCGGTTGCAGGCCAGCACCTGGTGCGGGCGCAGCTTATCCACGCGGAAGTCAAAAGCATAATAGGTTTCATAAACCTTGCGCTCATCTTGCGCATCTTCGATCTTCTCCGATGTGACCACGCCAAACTGCATTGCCTTTTCACGGGTCTGGTGGCGCACTTCTGCATTATCCGCGATCGTTTCCGCCACGATATCCCGCGCACCGGCCAATGCTTCTTCAGCCGTTGCCACCTGTTCATTAATATAGGTCTGTGCGGCCGCTTCTGGAGCACTTCCATCACGCACCTGCTGGAGGATCAAATCAGCCAGCGGCTGCAACCCCTTTTCACGCGCAATACTGGCGCGGGTGCGGCGCTTGGGTTTATACGGCGCATACAAGTCTTCCAAGCCAGTCAGGGTATCCGCGGCATTGATCTGTTCACGTAATTCATCGGTCAGTTTTCCCTGTTCTTCAATTGAAGCCAGGATCGAGGCCCGCCGCTCATCCACTGCGCGCATGCGTTCCACCAAAGACTGCACCTGGCGGAGCTGTTCTTCGTCCAGCGTGCCAGTGCGTTCCTTGCGATAACGAGCGATAAATGGGATGGTATTGCCTTCATCCAATAATTCAATGGCAGCCTCCACCTGGGTGGGGCGAATGTTCAATTGTTCGGCTACTTTTTGTGCGTAAGACATGGTGATCATGAACCTTGTGAGAAGGAATTTTCCGTAAGGCTCGATTCTATCATGAGCCTGTTATGCAAGCAGTAATTTTAAGGTCAGAATGCTGGAAACGCAGCAAGCATAGTGGTTGATGACCTGCCCCAATTTCGGTACTCGAAATTGGTTTGCCAGCATGGAATTACCAAAAATCAGGAAGACCGGGAGATGCTAGCCAACCACAGGGCAGCTGCGTTTTTCTGCTGCAACAATGGCCTGGTCAGAACTCCAAAAATAATTTTCCTCGCCAATTCTTTCCACCAACCCGCCCCGGCGCATCATATTGAAGACATTTTCATGCACACCGGCAAACATCAAGGTGCCGCCTTTTTGATGCAGCCTTTCCTGCAAACGGTGGATGGACTCCAGGCCGGAAGTATCGATCATCGGCACACCGCGCATGGAAAGAATTAACGCCTGGGTATTTCCAAGCCGGTCAAAAGCTTCATTAAATTGCCCGGTTGCTGCAAAGAAGAGCGGGCCGGTTAAAAAGGCTACCTTGACATGGTTGCAGGAATTGACAATTTCAATCCCTTTCTCGCGCAGCTTTTGCGGATCCACATCTTGCACTTCAATTTTCAGGCTGGCAATTTCGTTAATAAATATCAAGGCGGATAGCAGTGCCCCGATCAGGATTGCCTGGGTCAGGTCAAGGGTGATGGTGGCCAGCATGGTGATGGAAAAAGTAAAGATAGCCGTTTTAAAGCGGCGGCCAAACATATAGCGAATGCCTTCCCACTCATTCATCCGCCAGGCAGTGACCATCAATACCCCGGCCAATGCCGCCAACGGGATGCGGCTCATCACGCCGGAGAGCAAAAACATGGATGCCAACAGCCCCAAAGCATGGATAACCGAAACCAGGCGCGTCTGGCCGCCCGATTTAATCCCCACACTGCTGCGTGCGATTGCTGCAGTCGCGGGCACACCGCCAAAGAACGGGATGATCAGGTTGCCAACGCCTTGCGCCACCAGTTCCTGGTTCGCCTGCAACCGGATGCCGGTCATGTTGGAAGCCACCGCTCCGCATAACAGACTTTCCACCGCACCCAGGGCTGTAATCGTCACTGCCGGAGCGATGAAATTGGGTAAATCCGCCCAGGGGATATTTGCCAGGCTCAAGCGGTCCGCCAGAAAAAGGGTGCGCGGGATCTCGCCGATCACCGCCACAGGCCAGTTCAAAACTGCATTGAGGACGGTTGCCAGAATAATCCCCAACAGCGAGGAGGGAAAGCGCGCATTCCACTTTTTAGGCCAGAAAACCATTGTCAAAATCACCACCAACCCAATCACCACAGCATGCCAATCGGGGGTAAAGCCGCCGCGAAAATACCCACCAAATTTGTAGAGTGCCGCTTCTGCACCCGGGGTTTTTACACCCAGAAAGTTATCAATCTGTCCAATAAAGATAATTAAAGCAATGCCGGAGGTGAAACCAGTAATCACCGGCGAAGGAATGAAAGCAATGAAACGCCCCAACCGCACCAAACCGATCAGCAGCAGCATGACCCCGGCCAGCAGGCTGGCGATCCAGACCCCATTCAGTCCGTACTTTTGAGCGACCATAATCAACACTGCACTCATTGCGCCGGTTGGCCCGGAAATCTGGTAAGGTGCGCCCGAGAGCAGGCCAATGACCAACCCGGCCACCACCGCGGTGACCAGTCCAGCGGAGGCAGTTGCCCCAGAAGCTACCCCAAAAGCCAAAGCCAGCGGTAAAGCCACCGCCGCAACCGTCAAACCTGCCAGTAAATCCTGGCGAAATTTTGATATATTGTAACCAGTAAATTCATCCCGATAAAGTTTAATAAGAGACCGCCGAGGCATACAAAACCCTCTATTAAAAAATTTACGCGTCTCCAGGACGCAACCTGCCAATCATATCACCATGTAGAGAAATGTAGGAGAGGTGAAAATTTTTCTCTTAACCTTTTCTTAAGCTTCAGATCATCCCGTCATAAGGACAGATTGAACATTCCAGGGTATAACCGAAATTGGATATAATTATGGAAGGGATGAGCAAAAAAATTCTGGTTGTTGATGATGACGCACTGCTTCGCCGCAGTCTTGGCTTTAACCTGGAACAGGCCGGATACCAGGCAAACACGGCTGCCTCCGCAGAAGATGCCCTGGCAATTGTGCGCCGTGCCCGCCCTGACCTGGTGCTGCTGGATATTGGCCTGCCGGGCATGGACGGGTTGGATGCGCTGCGTGTGATGCGGGATGAGTTAAAAGTGCCCGTGATCTTTTTGACCGCCCGCCGCCGTGAATTGGATGAAGCCCTCGGCCTAGAGCTTGGTGCGGATGATTACATCACTAAACCGTTTGACCTCAATGTGCTTCTTGCCCGGGTGAAAGCTGTACTGCGCCGGGTGCAGTCTGAACCTGCTGTATCTGCAACCGCCAGCCCTGTCCAGGCAGGTGATTTGACCGTGGATCCAATCACCCACCTTGCAGCCATCCAGGAACGCAAGCTGGAACTTTCTCCGCGCGAGTTTGATTTGTTGCATGCTCTGGTTTTAAACCCAAACCGCGTCTTTTCTGTGGATGACCTGTTAGCCCAGGTCTGGGGTGCCGAGTTTGCCGGCCAACCTCAGGTGGTCTATGTCCATATTCGCTGGCTGCGTGAAAAAATTGAAACCGACCCAGAACACCCCACCCGCATCCTGACTGTGCGCGGGATTGGATATAAATATGTTCCGCAAGAAAATTAGCGCACTACCGCTTCGTCAGCGGCTGTTGATCAACACCCTGGTACCGCTGCTGGTTACCTTGCCAGTGGTTGCCATTGTTCTGGTGTATTTGATGCAAACCCAGGTGCAATTGGCTAACATCGCCAGCGAGTTGACCCGCCAGGCCGTCTTGGTTGCTGATTTTGCCGCCTTGCGCACAGAAATCTGGCAAAATCCAGAACAGGCCAAAGAATTTATTGCCCGAATCAGTCCCAGCGTCCCGGCAGAGGTGATGCTGCTGGATGAAGAAGGGCGGTTAATTGTTTCCTCCGATCCCGGCAATTCTTTCCTGGTCGGAAAAATTTATACCGTTCCGGATGTTAACCGTCTTTTAGCTTCCAATAACCGTGCAGAAGTCAAGTATTCCGGGCGTACCATTGAAGATATCATTGTGCCGGTAATTACCCCAGCTCGTGATCTGATTGGTTATGTCCGCTTTTCCAACCCCCTCGCACAGCTTTATCAACGCTCCGAAGTACTCAGCCGCGCAACCATCTTTGTGGTAGGCGGCGGTCTGTTGGTAGGGATTCTGCTCGCGCTGCTGCTGGCGAATGAGTTGGAGCGCCCGCTAAAAAATACAACCGATGCAGCTTACCAGTTTGCCTCCGGTGAAAAACTCAGCCCTCTCCCCGAAGAAGGTCCCAAAGAAGTTCGCACCCTGGTGCGCGCATTCAATATCCTGTTTGAACGGCTGCAAACCCTGGAATCATCACGCCGCCGTTTGCTCTCCAACCTGGTGCATGAGCTGGGTACGCCGTTAGGCGCATTACGCTCCGCCACCCAGGCTTTGATTGGCGGTGCAAAAAATCAACCGGAACTTCGTGACGAATTACTCAACGGCATGGATCAGGAATTGGTTCACCTCCAACACCTGACCGAAGAACTGGCGCATCTCCATGATCAGGTATTGGGTTCGCTTGATCTGCGCAAGCAAGAAATTCAAACCACCGAATGGTTAAACCGCACCCTGGCGGCCTGGGGAGAGGCAGCCCAACAAAAGAAACTCACCTGGAGCAGCTCAATCCCGGCCGGTTTACCTCCACTGTATGCGGACCCCGAAAGACTTTCCCAGGCCCTGGGGAACCTGGTCAGCAACGCCAT
>JAJUJY010000266.1 GCA_029265085.1 Chloroflexota bacterium | reverse complement strand
TTTTCCCTTCCAACCGGTACGGCTCTTTAAAGGTAGAGACATCAAACCAACCTTCCGAACGAGCAGCCGCAGAAGCCATCCGCGCCGCATCGCTGATTAATCCATCCACCAGAATTACTTCAGCCCCAGCCATACGGCTCTCTTCGATATTTGCGCGAGGAGTATCGGCGGGCATATACACCCGGGCCTGCATGCCAGCCCGGCTGGCATAAGCCGCCATTGCCCCACCTGCATTTCCTGCCGTTGGGATAATCACCCGCTCCACGCCCAATTCTTTGGCTTTGGATATGGCAGCTGCCTGTCCGCGCGCTTTAAATGTTCCCGTCGGGTTTACCGATTCATCCTTGAGAAACAAAGCGGGCATTCCTAACGTTGCACCCAACCTCGGCAAATGCAAGGTCGGTGTGTCCCCTTCTCCCAGGGTGACAATATTTTTCGGCTCTTTAACGGGCAAAAGTTCAGCCCATCGCCACATTCCCCTTGGGCGAGACGCAAATTGATCTCGTTTGATCGTCTGACGAACCTCTTCCAGGTCATAACAGGCTGAAAAGGGCGCCTGGCATTCCGGGCAAAATGTATTAAGCGCATTTACCGAATAAATCCGCTTACAAACTGAACACACCAGATGAGTTAAAGCACTGTTGGTTGCCAAAGTTAATCTCCGGGGAATAAGGCTGTTTACTGGTTAAAATTATACGATCAAGCCGCCTATTTTTCTGCCATCCAACAAAGATTACAGAAATGAAAAGGGGTACCGCGGTTTTCACCGGAATCAACAAACAACCGGAATGGTATTAAGAACGGTAAATCGCAATTTCCAACAGGGAATAAATGTATCGTATAATAAGGAAGGAAATATTCGGACAATGCCAGAGTACCGCAATCAATTTTACCCATACGTTGTAACGCTCAGCCAATGACCGAACTGCTCTTCTGAAACCGGAAGGGCCATCTTTATATTATCAGGGGTAAACACGAATGGCCCAAGACCGCACGCGTGCTTCTTTTGAATTATTACTGAATATCAGCCGCGAGCTGGCAACAACCCTCGAACTCCGCACCGTGCTGGCGCGCGTTCTTTCGCTATCCACATCCAATGTAGGTGCAGAACGAGGCAGCCTGATTGTTTTGAACGAAGCAGAAGCACCGGTTGATGCCGCCATTGTCATTGGAGATCAAATTGTCCACCCCACCCTGGCTGAATTACAGGGAATTCTGGATCACGGTCTGGCGGGTTGGGTTGCCAGCCACCGTGAAGCAGCCCTGATCAACGACACCAGCCAGGATGAACGCTGGGCACAGCGCCCGGACGATGCCACAGAACGCACCGGCCGCAAATCTGCGCTGTGTGTACCACTGCTTGCGCGCGAACAGCTGGTGGGTGTTCTCACGATTGTGCATGCGAAAACGCATTTCTTCACACCTGACCACCTGGCTTTGATTCAAGCGATTGCCGATGTCGCCGGTATTGCCATTCGCAATGCACACCTGTACGATTCCGTTCAGGCCGCCCAAAGACGCTACCGCGAATTATTTGAAGACAGCATCGATCCCATCCTGGTTACAGATTGGAACGGCAGCATCTTAGAGGCAAACCGCCAGGCCAGTGCCAATTCCGGCCGCACTCAAACCGAGCTGGCTGGAAAAATTGTCACCGAATTGTTTTCAGTAAATTGGGATCTGGTTGGACAAAAATATGAGCGGCTCAGCAGCGGGGAAACCATCCGTTATGAAAGCCAATTAAACCGGACAGAAGGCGGGCCGCTGCCTATTGAAGTCTATGTCCGGCAGATTAATTTCGGCAGCACAAGCACCTTACAGTGGATATTGCGTGACATTTCCGAGCGAAAAGAATTGGACAGCCTGCGAGACGATCTTTCTGCAATGATATATCATGATTTGCGGTCCCCGCTGTCCAATATTATTTCCGCTTTGGATATTCTCAACTCCTTCTTGCCAGAAGAAAGCGTAACCACCATCCAGCCGATCCTGTCGATTGCCTCACGCTCCACCGACCGGCTGCAGCGGCTTATTAGCTCTTTATTGGACATTAACCGCTTAGAAGCGGGCCAACCGATCACCAACAAAAGACCTCTCGAACCCGGGTTGCTCGCTGAAGAGGCTGCCGAAGTCGTCCGGCCGCTGACGGAAAGCAAACAACAAAGCCTGGCCGTTCAAATTGAGAGCAATCTTCCCAATATAGAAGCAGATCCGGATATGCTGCGCAGGGTATTAATCAACCTGATTGAAAACGCTGTCAAATTTACACCCGTGGGTGGTCAAATTGAGGTATCCTGCTCCAGCGAACCCGATTTCATTCGTTTTCAAGTAAAGGATAGCGGCGCAGGAATTGCCGAAGAAGCACGTGAAGCCATCTTTGAAAAATTCACCCGGCTGCAAGCTGAGCGATTTCCCAAAGGCTTTGGCCTGGGATTAGCTTTTTGCCGTCTGGCAGTTCGCGCACATGGTGGTAGAATCTGGGTAGAAAGCCAGGTCGGCAAGGGCAGCCAGTTTATTTTCAACGTCCCCGTTGCGACACCGGCTTAATTTTATCGATAATTGATACGCAAGGAACAGGTATGCAGGAAATTTCAACTCACGTATATATTGAAAGAAGTTACCCAGGTGTGACACTGGGGGCAATCAACTGGCCGCACGGGCTGATCTTAATTGACTCACCCTTTCGCCAGGAAGATACCCGCTCCTGGCGGGCCGCCTTATTAAATCTCGGCGGCGGTGTCGATCGCTTATTGATCAACCTGGATGCGCATACCGACCGCACCATTGGAACCAGGGCAATGGAATGCACCGTGGTCGGCCATGAAAAAATGGCCCAGGTTTTTCGCAACCGCCCCGTTACCTTTAAGGCGCAGGGCATAGAAACCGGCGCAGAATGGGAACTACACAACGGTCTGGGCAGTATTCGCTGGTCACCCCCTGAGATCACCTTTACAGAAACAATGCAAATCAATTGGGACAGCGTTCCGCTCATCCTGGAACATCATGCTGGCCCATCCACCGGAGCCATCTGGGCAATCATACCAGACCAGAACACAATTTTTATCGGTGACGCCGTCGTGGCTGAACAGCCGCCTTTCCTGGCCAGTGCGAATTTACCCGTTTGGTTAGACACCCTGGGTGAATTAATGTCACCGAAGTATCAGAATTATTTGGTTGTGTCCGGCCGGAATGGACTGATCACACATAAACAAATCCAGCAGCAAATTGCTTTTCTCACCAAGGTATATCAGCAAATCGAAACCCTGGCGGGCGGTAAGGCTGTTCCAGAAGATACGCAAGCCCTGGTACCTTCCTTACTTAAGGATTTTGACGTTCCTCCGGAGCGAGAAACGTTATATTACAACCGGCTCAAATGGGGATTGATGCAGTATTTCAATCGCCATTACCGGCCTCATCAAGAAGAAGTTGAAGAGTAATTCGATCTCATAATCACAGGATAAACGAATGACAAACTTTAACTACGTTCCGCTCGTCGAAGTTACCCGTGGACCTATTGTCGAGTCGATCCATTACGGCTCGCTGGCGGTAGTCGATGCCAGCGGTCATCTGGTTGCCAGCTACGGCGACCCGAACCTGGTCACTTATTTACGCTCCTCTTCCAAACCAATCCAGGTTTTGCCTTTCATTGAGTTTGGAGGTGCCGAGGCTTACGGCCTGACCGACCGGGAAATATCCGTCATGTGCGCTTCGCACTTCGGCACAGACGAGCATGTTAAAGTTGTCAGCGGCATTCAAGCCAAAGTTGGATTGCATGAAAGCGATCTGCTATGCGGCACCCATCCCGCTATTGACGAAGCCACGCGAGATGCCTTGCTGCTGCGCGGCGAAAGGCCAACCCCCAATCGTCACAACTGCTCCGGTAAACACACCGGCTTTTTAGCCCATGCAGTGCTGCGTGAGTTTTCCAAAGAAGATTACATTAACCCAGAACACCCTCTGCAAAAAATTATTGTGCAGACCTTTGCAGAGATGGTGGACGTTCCGGCATATGAC
>JAJUJY010000036.1 GCA_029265085.1 Chloroflexota bacterium | reverse complement strand
CCAACGATACAACATAAAAAAATCATCCCAGCCGATCAAACACTGGGATGATTTTTTGGTTAGAAAAACAGGTTTCAGCCAGCCGTTTTACCTGTCTTACCCAGATCAGTTGGGGAAGATGATCCGGCATGGTTTCAAACCTCAGAATTTCATTTCAGCCAACCAGGAAGTGAGGCGTTCTTCGCGGGTTTTCAGGCCATCGCCGGTTTCATTGTAAGGCCCAGCCACATACTCTCCCGCGATCTTTCCGTCAAAAATAAATAACACCCGCTCGGCTTTGGCAGCTACTTTAATATCATGCGTAACCAGCATAATCGTTGTGCCGGTTTTATGAATCTCTGCCAGCAGGCTCATAATTTCATTGGCTGATGTCGAATTCAAAGCACCTGTGGGCTCATCTCCAAAAATAATTTTTGGATTGCTCATCAAGGCGCGGCAGATACCCACGCGCTGGAGCTGGCCGCCGGAAGCCTGGGTAATATCCCGTTTTTCAAGCTCCGCAATGCCTGCCATTTTCATCAACGTTCTTGCTTTTTGGGTAATCACTTCGGGTTTTTCATGGTTATTGCGGATAGCCGGAAGAATGATGTTATCAAGAATATTTAGATTTTTAAGTAAAGTGGGCTGCTGAAAAATAAACCCCATTTTGGTTCTGCGCAAATCAGCAAGTTCATTTTCCTTGAGTTTTGAAATATCACTGCCATCAAAAGCAACTTTCCCGCTGTCAATGTCATCCATGCCGCTCAACGCATACATCAAGGTTGATTTTCCCGAGCCGGAAGGGCCCATCACGGCAACAAATTCGCCCTGCTTTATTTCAACGGACACACCGTCAAGAACATTTCGTTTTTCGTCACCCTCGCCAAACGATTTGACAATATTTTCACAAGTAAGGACCGTATTCATCTTTCTACTCCTTAATATTTTCCGATATTTTTATTTTTCCAGCATCCAATGTACCAATCGCGGTTGCAAAAAGAACCGATGCCACCATCAAAAGTGGGCTGAGCAAATAAGCTGCCAGCGGATCGACCACAAACTTAAACGAGGCTGCTCCAAACGAGGCGATTACCTGTCCTGCGAGCATCTCACCAACCGTGTTTGCCAGCAGTGTGCCAATCAGAACCCCAACAATCAAAACGAATACCGAACGGGCAACATACTGCTCTTTAATATCCGAGTTGGTGAATCCAAACGCCTTCATCACAGCAATTGCGTAACGGTCTTTGACAACAAGCATTTTCATAAACAACAAGGTAACTAAGACCGTAATGGTCAGTGCAATCGCAATCGCGGTATACGAAGCCATCCCGACGGAACGAATAGTCGAACCGTATGTCTGAGCCATATACTCGTCAATACTCGAGACTTTGGAAAATTCGAACTGGTTTGCATATTCCGCAATTTTTTCATTGACCAGGGATGGGTCCGATAACTCCGCGTTGATTACACTCCACATAACGTCTGCCGTTTCATCCGTAAAAACAGCCTTAGCCGTTTTACCTCCGTTGGTAACGTCAGAATAGATACCAGATACCGTGAGGATTTTCTCCTGCCCAGCGATGATCACAGGAAGGACATCCCCCACCGTTTTGCCCATCTCATTGGCATTCAACACCGAAAGAGCGATTTCGTTCGCTGTTGTTGGTGCTTTCCCATTGGTATAGGTTAGCGGGAATACCGAATGGTCACCCAATTCAACCTTAATCCGTTCTTCTGAGCCGTCAGCCAGCTTTGCCGCGAATGTTTTCGTGGTCAGCACAACAAATCGGGATATCGCGCCGTCGTTTTCCATCACGGATGCAATTTCAGCAGCCTTCTCAGAAATTCGATCGGTTTGCTGTATATCTATACGCAAATCGCTGTTCGCAATTCCCATATAGGTGGTGAAGTTATTTGAGGAAATCGTTTTGTATAAATTTTGCGGAACAATGATGATAAAGGCCGAGATGACAAGCACGGCAAGCATCGTTGCGTAGATTTTTTTCCGCGCAAGAACATCTCGAATGCCAAGGTAGACATTTGTACCTATCAGCCGGTTGGTACTCAGATGAAAAAGTTTTGCGCCGGCAATTTTTTCCTGGGCAACACCAAAGCGGATCGCCTCGGCCGGGGATATTTTCCGAAAGCGCCGCAACTCACCGTTCACATAAGCAATGATTGCCAGGAATACAACCACTACGCCAACCAATCCAAAAAGAAGTGCCAAAGATGAGTTCTCGCTTTCGCCCATATAAAGGCGGATATTTTCAAGCAGCTTGCCCCGAAACACAAACGAGAGTGCAAATCCGAGAATGCTACCGGCAGCGGCGATTGCTGCATATTTAACCAGGTAGATTTTCTTGATGTCGGAAACTCGCAGCCCGATGGCTTTCAAAACCCCAATTTCGCGGTAGTCATCCTCAATTTTCGCCAGCAGCGTGAAGCGGATGCATAAAAAGGCAATTGCAACTACCAGCGCACTGATCAGTAAAATAACCCCGATCATCATCCCATCGGAAAGCGCATTGATTGTCTTGAAAAGCGGGTAGGTAATCGCCGGGCCGTTCGCCTCCAGGCCTGCTGAAGCATATGCTGTTTCAAATGCACCCAGCGATGATAAATCCTTTAATCGGAATTCAATCAAATACTCGACACTGCCAAAGCCTTTCAGTTCTGCATAATCGTTTGTGCTCACCAGAAATCGCTTCGAAGAAGATAACAGGGAGTTCATCTGTGAATCGCGAAGAAATCCCGCAACGGTAAATTCCTTTCCGGACACCTGTACCTTGTCGCCAACTTTTGCAAGGCCTTCCTGCATATAGGGTATTGGCACATAGATTTCCCCGTCAGACACACGGACGATATTGCTGTCGAGGTCAAGCAAATAATCAAATTTTTCGCTTTGCACAGAGAAGCCATTATCCTGGACACTATCCGCTAGCGACCCCTCTTTGAATATGATTTGTGCCCCATCAATATTCAGAAATTCAAGCACTTGATATTCAGCAATTTCGCTGTGTTGTTCCACAAAAGCTGATAGGCGGGCAAAATCCATTTCCCCTGAATGCATCTGCATGAAATGCGGTGTCTTCGCCTGGTTCATCAACGTATCAATTGCGCCCGTAAGATTTACCACGAGGATTGCTGCCAGCGAAACCAGCATGGCTGCAGCCGCAACAAATATTGTGATCGTCAGTGTGATCGCTTTGTTTTTTAATATATCATTTCGGATCGTTCGGTAATACATCAGTCACCTCAACCTATTTGAAATTTATCAATAAGACGAATCGTTTCTACGCTATTCTTTGTCTTGATTTATATTTATTGCACAAGGACTAATCATTCGCCAACGCTTGCTTTCCGGAAGTTAAATCTTCACTGAATTTTTTTAGTCCTGGCTGCATTGCTGCCCAGATAGCCACCAGAACTATTAAGAAACCCGCAGCGATAAAAAGGATTTCAAGATTCCACTTGATTAGTGCACCAGAAATCGCTTGCGAAATGGGAACCAACCCATTCCCTGCCAGCATTACCATGCTCATCATGCGTCCGAGCATATCTTTGGGGGTGTTGGTTTGCATCCAGGTAAACATCAAGATCGCAACATAGCCGTTCCCAGCTCCAAGCAGCAACATCAAGGTAAAATCCAGCCAGGTAGAACGAATAAATCCAAAGAAGCCCAGAGCTGTGCCAAAAGAAGCCAGTAAGAAAATGAGAAAAGCGCTCATACCTTTACCCTTTGGGCGGGGAAGCGAACCAGCCAGCAAGATACCCAGCAGACTTCCTCCCGCAAAAGCGGACATCAACAAGCCAAATGCGACCGCTCCTTCAGGTAGGTACTGACCTGCCAGCACTGGAATACCGACGAGCAAGGGGCCGGTAAAAAGGAAATTAATCGCTGCCAGGATCAGGAACAACATCCGGAGAGTCTCGTTGCTCCACAGATATTTGACACCCACCAGAATAGAGGCCCAAATATTTTCCTGCTGCTTCTCACCGTTGTTGACCAGGCTCCTTCCACCTCCCATGACCCACAAACAAACGGCAGAGATGGCAAAACTGATTGCATCAACAGCAAAAGCCAGGCCGATCCCCAACGCCGAGGAAGAATAATTACCGATCAGCAAACCGGCAATGGTCGGCCCTACAAATTGTACCAGCTGGCTGGACCCCATTATAATTGAGTTTCCCGCCTGTAAATCATCCTCTTTCACCAGCATTGGCACAATACTGTTCGCCGCAGGCACAGCAAAACCGGCCACAAGGCCAAACCCAAGGGCGAAAGTATATACCATCCACATCTGCACCGTTCCTGTGAAAATTGCAAAAACCATCAAGCCTGTTAATATCAGGCGAATGAAATCTGCAATCAGCATCACTTTACGCGGGGAGAGGCGGTCCGTTACTGCGCCACCCACCAGCATAAAAATCGCGCGAGGAAATCCTTCCAACGCCAGTACGACTCCAAGTGCCAGCGGATCACCCGTTAATTTAAGCACCAGCCAGGGTGTGGCAATCAGAGCAAACTGGTCACCGAGAAGGGATGTAGTAGAACCGGCAAATAATAGGCGAAAATCACGGAGAGACATCACCCGTGACATGGGGTTTTTGTTGGTCATTGTTGTATTCATAAAAACGAAGTCCTGATATGTAGTAATTACCTCAACAGTATATTCCCCACTCCGGCTTCTGTCCCCTATCTCTGGGTAGGTTTCCGGGTAGGTTAAATAAAAAAGCCGCTGACGCGGCTGAAATGACATTTCTGGCAGAACTAAAAGCCCAATTCGCGGGCGCGGGCTATCGCCTGCGGCCGGTTGTTAACCCCCAACTTTTGCAAAACGTTATGGACGTGCCACTTGGCCGTCCCGACACTGATCACAAGCTCTTCGGCAATTTCAGCGTTGGATTTCCCAGCCACAATAAATTTTAACACCCTGACTTCTTGTTCACTTAATGGATCAGCCAGATCATGAATGGGCGCGGGAGCAGATTGCGTTTCAATCAATTTTTGGTTCAAGATGCTGTCCACCAACTTCGGTGCAACATGCCGCAATTTGGGTAGCAGTTCAAGCAACGCCTCACCTTCATCCAGAAAGATACGGATATACCCTTCATCTGCCGCCAATTCGAGCGACTTTTCTAACCATCTCAACCCGGCGGTGATCTCTCCGCGAGCAGAGTGATAAATTCCAAGCAGGTTCATTACCTCAATGTACGTTTGCATTTTTCCGGCAGCGGCAGCCTTCTCCAGGATTGGATTAAGGATATCCGGAATTAATTCTAATTCCCCGCAGGAGAGCAAGATCCGCACCAGGGTCAATTCCTCGAACTCGTTATAAGGCGCAGCGCGAGCGGATTGGTAACCTTCGGCCCAATCTTTCGCTGCTTCACGCTGGTCAAGAAATAGCTGAAAGCGAGCCAGGTATGCATTGGCCAACTGCTCGGCGCGCGGAATCCCAACCATTTGTACAATGGACAAAACTTCAGCAACCACTGTCTGCATTCCCACCGGATCACCCTGGTAAGCGCGCAGCCTGCCTAAAGATGCCAGCCCTACAATCAGATCATCCAGCAAACCACCCTGACGAGCGAGGGCAATGCCGTCCTGCAAATATTTTTCAGCGGATGGTAGATCATTCCGCTCCAACGCAATCGCCCCCAGAATATTCCAGGCCAACCCAAGCGGTGGCAAAAGCGCACCTTTCGCCAGTTGGATGGCTTCATGACAGGTTTTTTCAGCCTGCTTTAGCCGTCCCTGAACAATTTGGACCTGTGCGGCAGCACAAAGGCCGTGCATATCCAAAAACAGAATCCCTGCAAGACGCGCCTCAGCACTGGATTTTAAGTAATTCTCCTCCGCCTGTGCAATTCGTTCAACCTTTTCACAGGCCAGACCCAGGCTAAAAAAGGCACGGGCATACATCTGGTGATTTTCACTAGAAATATGTGCCAGCGCAGCAGGAATCAGGTCAATTGCTCGCTGGAATTCTCCATAGACGGCGGCAATCTCACCCCGGTAAAGCGCGATCATCGCCAAGAGCACTTCAATTTCAGCCGGAGTAATTTGGGACGGCAGGAGGCTTTCAATTTGATTTAGCTGCGCAAGTGCCTGGTCAAAACGCCCCTGGAGATATAACAATCGCACCGCATGCAGTCCCAGTCGCGGGCTGGTCTGGATCACGGAGCCTGGCAGGGCTTCAAGCCAGGCTGCCAGTTGGGTTAGATTGCCATCCGACCAGGTCGAATCGACATCCAAAGCTCTCTCGATCACCTCAGCCGCAAATAGAAGGTCACCGCAAACCAGCGCATATCGGACAGCTTCCGCGGTCAGACCGTTGGCTTCATGCCAGACAGCAGCCTTGTGATAAAGAGCAGCCTGTTCCGGCTTGGTTAACAAACTGCACAAATAATCTGCAAACAGATGATGGTAGCGATACCAACGGCGTTCATCATCGAGCGAAATAATGAACAGATTGGACTGCTCCAACTGGGAGATAACCGTTTGAGAATCATTCCTCCCCGTGACCGCGCTGCACAATTCCGCGTTAAAACTTGCGAGCAGGCCGGTTTGCATCAGAAAGCCGCGCATTTCTGCATCTTGCTGAGCAATCACCTCACCGGCCAGATAATCCAATACGTAGCGATGACTTCCGCGAAAAGTTTCAATGAAGGCCGCCGGATCAGGCTGGCGCTGCAAAGCGAGGGCTGCCAATTGCAAACCCGCTGCCCAACCCTCGGTGCGTTCATCCAGAGCGCGCAAGGCTTGTTCCGCCAACGGCAGGTTCGCCAATCCAAACAAGGCGCGAGCTTCCTCCGCCAAAAAGCGCAAATCATGGGCGCGAATTTCGGTCATCTGGCGGCGCACGCGAAAACGCGCCAGCGGCAGCGGCGGGTCTGCGCGGGTGGTTAATACCAGGTGAGTGGATGCGGGTTGGTGATCAAGGAAATATTCGAGTGCGGTATGGATATCCGGGTTTGTGATAAGGTGATAATCATCCAGCACAATCACCAGATGTTCCCCCATCACTGCCAGATCGTTGAGCAGAAAATCAACCAGGGTAGAAAGAGGCGAAGGGCCAGGCATTTCCAATAAAGATTGAGCTTGTACACCAAGCATCTCGTCAACGTGACGGAACGCTGCCAGAAAATAGCGCATAAATCGGACAGCGTCGTTATCAAGTTCATCGAGAGAAAGCCAGGCGATTTTTGGCTGGGAATTAATTTTGTTTGCTTTCAGGTGGGCAATCCAATCGACCACGAGGGTGGTTTTGCCATATCCCGCTGGGGCGGATGCAAGAGTCAGCTTGCGCCCTTCACTCAAACCAGCATCAAGTTGTTCGATCAGGCGCGGCCGCCCGACCAGATCAGCGCGTTGGGGCGGAATATGTAATTTTGTGGTCAAAATTGGATCCATTATTAATATATATTCATAATACAAGCAAACTCAAGTCACGCCCCTTTTTTCTTTTCCTGCTTCTTAATATCTTGGGTTGCATACCAACCTGTTAACATGGCAATGGGTACGCCAGCCGGTGAATAAGCCCATTGGCCGGCCTGATAGATATTTGAGACCGGGGTTAAAACGGATTTTGGAATATCCTTCAATTGATTAATAACCGGAGGTTCAGTTTCAAAAGACCAGCCGGTAATCGCTCCTTCAGAACTTCCGGAGATCTTGTTAATCGTCAGTGGTGTCGAGGAAAATTTGAACAGGATATCATTGCGAATATCCTTGTATACACTTCGGGAAAAAATATCGATGATTCTGTTTTCAATGATCGACTTAAATTCCTCATACCAGCCAGCTTTTTCAATCTTTTGAATTACCTGAAAATCAAAAAGACAGCTGATCATCAAGCCAGTTTGCCCTTCAGGAGCCAGTGTGGGATCGCGGAGGACAGGTATCGATATTTCATAGGTATTCAAATCCAAATATTTTTCAAGCCAGGCAAGAACTTCGTTTTTGGATTTTTGATCAAAATCTTCGATAAGGCGCAGCCGTTCTTGCTGATTCGTTGATCCCAGCCCTTGCTTTGAAGGCGTATAGAATAAGTGCTCACCACCGTTTTCTTGAAAATATAAGGGTGGACGATTTGCAGCAAGATACAGAATTAAGACCGATTCGGCACCTTGGGCAGAAAAAATACGTTTCTTTTCCAGCTCAATGCTGCGGGCAGTTTTCTCATCCAATCCAACCGGATTGAGAACACGATACAGCGTTTTCAAATCGGCCGCCCACACCAAATGATCATAATGGAAAGAACGTCCCTCCGAATCAATTACTTTTGACTCAGAAGGTATCACTTCCACGATCGGGTTATTCAGTTGAATTTTCCCGCCCCAACCCAGAATTTTCTCTTTTAGTACATTATTTAAAGTACCAGTCCCACCCTTCGGGTAAAAATAATCCAGGTACACATAAAAATACCCCAAAGCAAAATAGGTTGGCGTTTTTCTAAAGAAATGCTGGATCAAAATATCGATTAATGACTGGTTTTTCGTAAAATTCCTGAGAAAATCTTCCATTGGCAGATTAAACTGTCGGAATTTAGTTAATGCATGCAGGAATTTGAATGTCCATGGAATAAGTTTCCGAAAAACGTATTTCCGGTCATTCAATAGATTGCCAAAATTTGGATTATCAAATTCATATAGGACTTTGGTATATTCCGAGAGTTGTTTCATAATGGCAATGATCTTATTTATGTCATCCTGGCTTTCAGGATAGAGATGGATCAACACGCGTTGATACTCCTCTAAATCATCCATCGAATCAATTCGGAATAGTTGATCTTCAACACCGATCGAAATTTTATTTTCTAGATAATCACAGTGAATTCCCAGGTCTTTCAAGATTGGTTTAACAATTCCGGAATTTACAAAAGCCCTTGGACCGGAATCAAAGAAAAATTCATTGTAGTTAAAAGTACTTAATAATCCCCCTGTTCTGTCGTTTTTATCGAACACAATAACATTGTAATTTTCCCTGGCTAAATATGCAGCCGCAGTTAAGCCTGCCATTCCAGCACCAACAATCACAATTTGTTTATTTTTCGTGTTCATGAAAACCACCTAAAATCAGACTTGTCTCCCATAATTTTTCTGCCGCAAGTTTGTCCAACGCAGGAGGAGCGGGTTCTTCTTCCGTTGTAAGATTAAAAAACTTGCCGGATTTCTGACCTGCCTCAGCTGATACGCCCAAATAATAAAGAGCTTCCGCTGCAATATCAATTGGCCGAGCAGAACGATCAATCAATACCCGTTTAAGAAATTTATAAATCTCACCGTTGTTTTGTCCGCTGTTGGTCTTTATATTACCAGGGTGCATCGCATTCATGGTTATTCCGGACCCTTGATAATATTCATTAAATTTTAGCATCGAAAGCAATTGAGCCATTTTAGCATAACCGTAACTTTTCAGGCCGGTATAACGATGCCTCTCCCAGGATAAATCATCCAAATGCAAACCCCAAACAGCAAATCGGTGAGCCTCAGAATTTACAAAAAGGATTCTCCCATTCTCTTGATTTCTAAACTTTTCTAGAAGGTAATAATTCAAAATAAATGTACTAAGATAATTTGTCTGAAAAACCATTTCAAGATGATCGTCTGTAAACGTTCTTTGGGTAAGATAGACCCCAGCATTATGAATCAACACGTCAATATTTCGATCCAGAGCAGCTAATTGTTTTGCCACCGCATGTACTTGTGACAATTTGGAAAAATCCGCAATCAAATAACTACAATTTGTATTGAATTCACTGCGCAAGGCAGCGCATACTTCTTTCGATTTTTCTTCACTCCGATTAATGATCAAAACATCGGCGCCGTGAGAAGCGTATTTTTTTGCAGCAGCATAACCAATGCCTGAAGTCGCTCCCGTTATAACCACCATACGATGATGAAAATCATCGGTACAAATTTTGGGATCTAATTTTAAGTTATGAATCATCGCAAAAATATTGGACCACTTATATTGCTTTCGATAAGAATTCAACTCGCCTCCAGCGTATATATAATTAATTTCATGGGCTTCAAACGATGATTGTTTAATTATAAAATCAAATTATTTAATTATGGATCCTATTTAATAAGCAAACTTGCTTCCTGCAAAACTTTCCTGCCTAACAAGGTTTATCGAAGTTTACCCAATCAGATTAACCAAAAAGGCTGCTCAGCGGCAGCCCTTCTGGTAGCAAGAAAATATTTAGCATTATTTAGAGATTATTGTTCAAGTGATAATCTTGGCGATATTCAACCGATCTTGCTATTCGGCCAGGGAATGTGTTCTCCTGCTGACGGTCGGACGTTCAGACCAAAATTCATGGGATAGCCGCAATTTTCCGAAGATGATCACCGTTGGTTAACCAACACAGCGCCCTATCCCTTCGAGCTTCATTGATAAGTCCCAGGGATTATTGGACAATTATTTCATTCTTTCAAAGTTCTAGTGGATCTACTTCGGGTGTGGATGTCCAGCCAGTTGATTGCATTACCCAATCCCCGGACAATCTCAACGAGAAATGATCCAATTTTGAAGGAAAAGATCAGCTCATGGCATGCCTTTTGCGGTCTTTTCTGAAAGCGATAGACAAATCCTGGTGATTACCCGATTTCTTCTGGAATCTCTCGCCGAATCAGCCGCGGAAGCTGCCAGGGATGGCGCATGATATATTTACCAATCGGTGGTGTCTCCGGCGGCTCTGCGGCAGCAGTCTTTGGGTCTTCCGGCCACTCAAACGGTAGATGAACGATCCCGCCTGGTGTCTGAATACTTTCCAATGCAGCCAGGGTGGCTCGCAATACCGCAAGCTGCCCAACAGCGTCACCCGGCTGCCCAAGCGTGCGTCCCAATGGATACTCAATAGCCGCAATACGCGGTGCTGAAATAGCCTGCGCCAGGGCGGGTATGGGGGTTAAGATGATGGTCGGAAATCCGGCCGCTTCGATTTCACGCTGTACCAGTCCAACGGACCAGCAGCAAACCGGTCAGGCAGGTACCAGAATGACAACATCTGCGCGCTCAGCCCGTAAATCATGGATCATCGCTGGCACAGTTTCGCGCAGCAAGGTCTCAGGCTGGAGGATATAGCCCATCATCGAATAATGCCGCTCGGCAGAAGAGCCAATTTCACCCATCCGTTCCAATTCTTTCAACCTTGCCAGCGGGAACAGACAATTCAAATCTTGCATTGCGGGGCGGGGATCGATGTGCATATGGTACAGGCGCACATCTGCTTCGGTGGCTGTGTCAGGAATCACGCGGTAGGAGGGATCTCCCCACCACGGATTTCGCCGCTCGCCTTCCTGATCAAACGGTTGATCTGTCTTAAGGGCAATACCCGCCGAGCTGATCATGGCAACTTTGCACTGCCGCAGCGATTTGCTCAGAGGCGAAAATGGTATCGGTCGAGGAGATTCCATTTCCACCCAGGTGCGCAGCATGCGCCTGGTGATTCCATTAATAAAGCGGTATGAGTCAACTGTTTTTTCCACAACGTACTCCGTTCTTCCTTCTATACTTCTTCGATACGCCGGACTTCTAATAAGGTCAAATTGAGATTGCGCACCCGCGCCAGTACACCGAACAGTTCGGATTGATCACGGAGATACCCTCTCAGCAGAGTAACTGAACCAGACGGTACTGTTTCAGGGATAAGTTCCATGTCCAGAAACCACTGCTGCCAGCAATCCTCGAGAGGTTCCGCGATTCGAACTTCATAACAGGCAGGCCAATTCATTTGCCATTCCTTCACCCAGATCTATAACCACCGGAAAAAGAAACTGGGGATACCAATAAGAAATTTTACCCCCATCAGGAAGGCAACAAGCAAAACAGCCTGTGTCTCATTTTGAACAAACGGCAGCTTCCAATTAGCAAAGGCTGCAATGAACACCACCAGGATGGCGGCTCCCAGCAAGTAACCAATCACTGCCAATGGAGAAAACCAGCGCCCGCTAACGCCAACCTGGCCAATGCCGCCCATACAGGCTGCCATGCCGATGACCAAAAGGGCAATCAACGCAGCACGAGGAGTGGAAATTAACGGCAGGGTTTTGCCAGCCAGCGTTGCGTAGACAATCCCCGCGCAAACCAGGCCAAGCACTAAGGGGACGATTAGGTGACTGTTGATATTGATATTCATAATTTTTCCTTTCATGTGGAACTCCTTTAATTCATTTCAAATCGTATGACAATAGAATAGCCCTTCGGAGGGCGTATTCGCAGTGTCCGAAGGGCGTATTTAATAGCAAAAAAGGACGTATTTTTTTAGCCGAACAAATTTCCTGGTCTGATCAATTGCCTGCAGATGTTCATAACTTCAAATATTTTTGTGTCTGGATAAACTAATCGCCATCAGGGGCGAACTGGGAACGAACTGGTTCACCACAAAACGATTATTTGCACGCGCCTTCTAAGAGAAACCTTTCAAATTAAATATTTTAGATGACGTTGAAAATGTTCTTGCAGATTAGCAAAATAATCCTGGGAATGTTTTTTTAGAGCCAATTTGATTACTTCACCATATTGATTCAACACGGAACCAAAGGTTACATGCAAGATTTCTCTGGCATAAAAATTATCCAGGAAGGCTGGATATTTTATTCCAACCGGTACGAGCGCAGGATCAGCTGAAACATGGTATGAAACACGGTCTATCCTGTAGCACTTCAAAGACAATTCCCATATTTTCCCAAATAAATCAGGCTCGTTGACAGACAGGGTGCGCAGCGCTTCCAGATAGCTGGTCCCAGCTGTTTTTATATGGATACGATCTCCCCAATGTTTTACCAGTAGAGGATACACGCTAAATTTGTCCGAACCAGAATGCAGGCTGATTTTATACGTCCCAAAATAAGCCGTCACCGCAGCATGCTGTGCCATATCAACATCTAACATAGATAAGTTACCAACATAATCCACCCCTTTCTCAAAACGGCCAATGAAACGCGGGGCCAGGCTGGTAAACTTCACCCCCAGACGTGTCAATTCATTAGCAATAAAAAAATGCTCAAGCGGCGTAGTATGGGTATCGGTTTCATCCACCGAAACTTCGAAATCAAAATCATCTCTCATTTCACGCAGGCGGCGGTACATCAACACGGTATGTTGGATCGCTTTGCCGTATTTCACTGCTGCCCGCAGCAGTGTGTCTGGTTCAAAGACAGCCACACATGGGATGTTTACCATTCCGAGATACAGTGATGCCAGTTCAGCCCAATCGATCCAACCCGTAATTTTTGATTTTAAAACTTCTACAGAATCAGTATCAGCAGCCTGATCAATATACGATCCAGGATCAACTGTATAAAATGTATACCCAGCATCCACAAAAGGCTGCAAATCATCAAGAGATTTCAAGTGATCAGCATCTGCCCCCCAAGAACCATCCCAGTCAGCTGCTTCAACTGCTCTACGGGCATCATCAATTACCTGTTGCGGGGTTCGTCCAGTGCGAAGATTTTCTCGAACGGATTGTTGGGCAAAAACTGGTTGGAATACACATCGCATTTGCCGTAAGGCAGCGATATGGCCTGGGGTTGCCAGGCCAAGCCTATCACCGAAACCAAATGTAGGAGAAAAACCAAGCGGTGAAATCATTATGTTTTTCTGATGATCAATCTGAATATTTATTTTTTGCCGCTAAGCCGGTGAACAATATCTCGCGTAGCATCATACAGGCAAAGGTAATCGGCATAATATTCGCTGTAGGTTTGTTTAAATTCGGGGTTAGGTAAAATCTGGACACCAGGTTTTACCCAATTTGATAGATCAGATCGATTCAAAATCCCCACAGCCAACCCTGCCAAGAAAGCATCCCCATAACTTGCGCCGATAGTCAGTTGAGGTACTTCCTGAGATATTCCGGTGACATCAGACACAATTTGCAACCATGTGCGGCTCTTTGTCCCGCCGCCAACCGCAATGATTCTATGAACTTTTGCGCCGATCTCCCGGAAAGTCTCAATATTATGGCGGATACCATAGGCCACACTCTCGAGCGTCGCACGATACAGATGAGCCCGGGTATGTGCCAGGGTCAACCCTGCGAATACACCTCGTGCACTTGGATCATTGATTGGTGTGCGTTCTCCGCTGAAATAAGGTAAGAGCAGCAGTCCCTCCGCACCAGGCTGGATGCTTTCCGCTTCCTGAAAAAGGGCTGCATAGGCAGTATGATCGGGTAAATCACGAGCCAGCTCATCACGAAACCAGCGAGTCAGTGACCCAGTAGTCGCCATTCCAGCAGCCAGATTGTACTGACCAGCATAAACCCCTGCCACAGTCCACAGCCGCGGGTCAGGGGATGGGGCATCTTCAACCAGGATAAAAAAAGCAGTCGAACCATACATGATCATTAGATCACCAGGCTGAACCGCGCCAACACTAAGTGCCTCGCTCAACGCATCCACAGCACCAACTGCCACCGGAGTTCCAACCCGTAAGCCAGTCTCTTCAGCCCCCTGACGATTGACGTGTCCTGCGATTTCATCGCTCCATCCGAGCCTGGGGAGTTTCTCCAGCTCAATCAACCCTTCAGCAAACCGATCAGCCCATTCAAGCTGGTGAATATCCATCAAGGGAACATAGTGACTGGCTGTGTGCCGGTCGATCACCTTTTCCCCGGTCAGACGTAGAATCAAATAACTGGATGCGGTGGTAATATGGGCAGTTTGCTGCCATAATTCCGGCTCGTTATCCCGCAACCACAGAACCTTCGGGCCAACAGCCTGGCTGGTAAGGGCCATACCAGAAAATTGATAGAGATCTTCTTTGCCCCATTTGTGATTGAGTGCCTCAATTTGATCGCTGGCGCGTGCATCCACGCCGTAAAGAATCCCTGGGCGAAGAGGGCGGTCGTTTTGATCAAGGGGGAGCATGCAGGGGCCAATTGCACTGACCGCTACCGCAGCGACATCATTTCCGCTGTAAGGTGCTCCATCCAGCAGTTGACGACAGATCTCTACAAAATCTCCCCACCAGATCTTCTCAGCATCCTGTTCAGCCCACCCCGGGTGAGGGATAGACATGGTATGTTCAACCACGGCACTTTTTACCACCGTACCGTCGAACTCAACCAGCACACCCTTGGTAGAATAAGTGCCAACATCAACCCCAAGCAGAAGGCCGCTCATAGCAATTTTACCTCCCCGCAAAGATGGACCTGAATCCCCATCGCAGCAAACATCGCCGCCTTGGCTGCCAGAGCATGATTTGCGGTCGCGGCATCCGGCGCATAAGCAACATTCAAGTGATTTGCCTTCTGACGAGCCATTAATTGGTCTCGGTTGATTCCATATAAAATGGCACTGACATTAGGCCACTGATAGGTAGTCATATTCCATCGTCTTTCCGTCTCTTCGTCGCTTAATAAAGTCACAGACCCTCTACCCAGGTCAGCGTGCACAGCGCCATTCATGACAAACACCCTGCTCCAAACAATTTCACCCGGTTTTCCAATCCCCTTTAGGGTCCCACCACCCAGCGGGAAATACATCGGAGGCTGCCTTTCGCTGATCGCACCAGCATATCCATTTACAAAATGAGAGGATGGCGCTGCACCTGAAATTTGCAACGTCCAGACAAAGGCATCAATCCCATTTTCCTGAACCTGTTCGCCATAACGAATATCATGCAAGGTAGTAGAAGGATCCAATCCCATCGCACTCCACACGCGGTTTGTGACCAATGCATCTACACCAGCCCCTTCATCCACTTCATTAAAATGGGGTAATGCCTTGCCTGCATAAAGTTCTTGTCCGGTACGAAGATCTTTGACAATTGGGCGATCAGGATTGTTCAACAACGCCTCTGCCAGATCAGATGCGGGAGCCATATCTTTTAAACCTTGTTGGTATTGAATACCAATCGCAGCACACCCGAAATCATTTGCGATGCGCATGGCTGCAATATACATCTTAAGTTGCTCTAAAATCTGATGATCGGTCAGCTGGGTCACCTCATCATTTCCAGTCCGGAAGGTTACCCCGCGACGATCTAACCAAGAACGAATCTCACTCGCTTCCTGGTCTTTAACTTCACGCATTGCTGCAATTAATGCAGATTGACTCAGCCGCTCTTTGTAGATCCCCATAGGGTTTAGCAGCTCATCCTCAATAATTGCATTGTACATTCCCATACAGCCTTCGTCAAAAATGCCTAAAATGGCTTTTTCGAATCGCAATTGTCCTGCAAGCGCTTCCCCTAATTCTTTTTCAGGTTTCGGCAGATCTTCCAGATTAAGATCACGCACATGACTCAAATCATGAGTTACTTTCCAGGTAGTGAGCCACTCTTGTAAACCACGTGTAAAGAAATCATCTGTGAAATCCTGGCTCCACAAGCTGCTATAAGACACCCCCATCTTTGCAAGGCAGGCGTTAAGGTTTAATAATCCAACCAGACCTGGCCATTGTCCGCTCCAGTTCCCAACAGTGAGTATTGGCCCCTGGTGATTGCGCAGACCCGCCAAAACATGATGACTATATTGCCAGACCGATTCTGCCACAACTACAGGTGCATCTGGATGAATGTTTTGGAATACATCCATACCCATGCGTTGACTGGAAATAAAACCATGCTTCTCAACCGGGTTATATGCATGCCCGCGAACAACTTTCCATCCCTGCCGGTGAAAGGCCGCAGTAAGCTGTTCTTCCATCTTTTCTTGGGTAGGCCAACATTCCTGATTTGCAGAAAGGCGCAAATCACCGCTTGCGATTAAGATCACTTCATGATCATGGACAGGGGTGGGGACAGTTAACACAGGTAACGTATATGGGTTCATCGTAAATCTCCTTTTGAAAGTCAGATTAATATTTCCAAACACTTACGGCGCATTGATTACAGCAGGATGATGTCGTTTTTGTCTGAGGTAACCTTCTAACCAGAACAACAAAATGGCAGCCCAGATAATGCAAAATCCAATGAATTTCTCCATTGAGATTGGCTCCGGATACACAAAAACACCAATCAGGAAAAACATCGTAGGCGGAATATATTGAAACAACCCCATTAGCCAAAGTGGAATGGATTGTGCTGCAGCAGCGAATAAAAGGAGTGGGACACCAGTAATGATTCCACCGCCAATCATCAATAAATCTGGGATCAGCCCTAAATTACCAAAAGCCCCTTGTCCTTGCGAGTTTGCAAAAACCAATTGCGCAAAGCATGGAAGGAAAAGGAAGCCGGTTTCAATAGTCAAGCCTTGGAGTGGTTCCAGCGGGGCTTTCTTTTTTAACAGGCTGTATAACGAAAAGGTTGTTCCCAGTGAAACTGCAAGCCAGGGGAAAGTACCGTATGTAACAGTCAAGTACAGCACTGAACAAAACATTAATGCAATAGGCACCCATTGCAAAATACGCAACTTTTCCTTTAAAAATATCACCCCAAATAGCACCGTAAATAACGAGGTCATAAATGACCCCAAACTGGTTTCAACAATTTGTCCAGAATTCACTCCCCAGACATAGATTAACCAATTAATTCCCAGGATTACCCCGGCAAGGGCATACAACCAACCGTGTCTGCGTATTCCAAGCCATAATGATGACCATCCCTTTTTAAGGCTGAGTAACACGATTAAAAAGAGAAATGACCAGACGACCCGGTGACCTAAGATCTGTATTGCAGGAACCATTTCTAACTGTTTCCAGTAAAGCGGAAATGACCCCCAGATTAGATATGCAAATGTTGCGCTGCTAATTCCTTTTTTCATATACCGATAACTCTCATGGTTAAGATTTGGTAAGGGTGTAAATCCAGATAAATGGATTTCCCATCTGTACTTAAGCGCTGTTGATTTTCTTCTAAAAGTGAGGTTTCCCAGGCTTCTTGAACTTCAAATGCGCAGGTTAATGAAAATCTGCCGCGTTTTCTTTGGCTTTCATATAATCGAATAATCCAACCATTTCCATCTTCTGCGCATTTAATCGTTTCTATTACCACATTAGCCTCTGAAGCAGAAACCAGTGAAATGCAAGACCTGGATTGTGTCGTTTTCTTGATGGGAAATGCTATCAAAGGATCATTCAGGGTATATGCCTCTAACTGGGTAGTGAGCTCCCATCCATCGGTATGAGGAAGCAGGCTATAAATGAAAGTATGTTCCCCTGCATCTGCCTCAGGGTCAGGATAGGCTGGACTGCGAAGGAGAGTCAAGCGCATTACATTATCGAGGATGTCATAACCATACTTACAATCATTTAGCAAACTGACCCCGTATCCACCTTCGCTCAGGTCAGCCCACTTATGAGCACAGGTCTCGAAGCGTGCCCAATCCCAACTGGTATTGCGATGGGTAGGGCGCTGCACATTCCCCCATTGAATATCATATGTCGCGTATGGTGATAGGATATCTACCGGGAAGGCAACCTTGAGAAGGATATGGCGTTCATTCCACTGGATAAACGTTTCAAAATCCAGACGAGCACTATTGTGTGATAAAGAAATCCGCTGAGTATATTCACTGTTCAAAATCTTGCGCTTAATTTCCAACGTCTGGCGCAGAGGACCATTTTCTACCCACCGGATTGAACTGGCAGGTTCTGCCAGCCACATTTTATCTTCGTAGTAAATGTCAATATCCCAGGCATCAAAGTCTTTAGGGCGATCTTCAAAAGCCTGGAACTGATTGGCAAATTTCTCGGCAGGAAGTACTTCCCGGATGGATTTCTTGTCAAAAACGCGCGTGATGTCACCTGCTGGATTAAACTCGACCCGCAAGAAAACATTCTCGAGCACCAAATCTGGCTGCACAGGAAAAGGCAAGTTCTGCGTCTGGCTTTCGTGGTAATTGAGAGAAACAATACTGTAGGCTACAACCTCACCAACGTCCAACAAAAAACCTCCTTCCACTTTTTGGAAGGTTAATGGTTGGCCATTTCGCGCCAGGCCGTGATTCAGTTCCCCGGAAAAAAATACCAGGTCTCGGCGTGTAAACGAAGTCGGATTAACCACCAGCACATCTCCGCCCATGTGATCAGCAATCACAGATAGAGCTGTGTCGCGCAGTGCGGTACAGTCTTTTATGACTTCACTGTACTGCTTTATAGATTCATCGTACACTGCTTTAATGCTCGAGCCTGGCAAAATGTCATGAAACTGATTCAGGCAGACGATCCGCCAGGCTTGAGCGAATTGTTCATGCGGGTAGCAGTATTTTGGCTCAAGGAGTGAAGCACAGGTCGCCAGAAACTCGGCGTCATGCAGCAGGAACTCACTCTTGCGGTTGGCGCGCTTATTGCGAGCCTGGGTAGTATAGGTGCCGCGATGATATTCAAGATACAATTCCCCATTCCAGACCGGCATCTTTGGTGATTCAACCAGCGGCTCGATCGACTCAAAAAAATTCTTTACAGAAGACTGCTTCACGCGCGGAAGTCCAGGGAAATCCTGCATCATCTCAATGTTCTCAATCATCTCGCGGGTAGGGCCGCCGCCCCCATCGCCATAACCATAGGCCATCAACAAGTCGCGATGCAGGTCCTTTTGTTGGAAATTATTCCAGGCTCCCAGAGCTTCACACGGATTTGCCATCGAATTATAGGTACTGAACCAGGGGCTGCCCAATTCCATAACAGTACTGAAATGCGTCAGGATCTGCGTTCCATCCAATCCTTGCCACAGGAAGGTATCATATGGCAAGCGGTTATACTGGTTCCAGCCTATCTTGATGGTCATAAAATATTTCAGTCCTGCCTGGTGAATAAGCTGCGGCAGTGCCCATGCATACCCAAAAACATCTGGAAGCCAGAGCACTGGAGACTCAGCATCTGCCCCAAAATGCTCGCGAAAATAGGTACGCCCCAGCAGGAACTGTCGTGCCAGGGATTCCGCGCCCGTCAGATTGCAATCTGCTTCAACCCACATTCCCCCCATCGGTTCCCAGCGGCCTTCCCGAACCCTTTGCCGAATTTCATCAAACAAAGCCGGCTGATCCTGGCGGATAAATTCATATAATTGCGGCTGGCTCTGACTGAAGTGATACGCCGGAAATTCCTCCATCAATCGGATAACCGTATGAAAAGTGCGTTCTGCTTTCCTGCGGGTCTGATCAAGGGTCCAGAGCCAGGCCACATCAATATGGGCATGGCCGCTCGCATGGATGGTTAGATCCAATGGAACACCAGCACTGCGCAAACCGGCTTCAAGGAATTCCAGCACTTGCGGGACGCTTTCATAAAAAGCGCTTCCCAGAGGTTCTCGCGTATCCAACCTCAATACTGCTGCATCGAGTAAATTCAACAATGTGTGATAAGTAGGATCATTTTCATTGAGGTTCTTGATCGTCTCAATAGAAACACGCAAATTAGCCACCAAACGGCGTGTTGATTGATCTATTTGAACCAATGAGCATTGACGCATGTAGAGCTTAAGAGCCAGTTGACGATTCTCATACCCCCCTACTCTGCCAATCCAACCACAAAGATCCAGTTGATGCGTTTTTCCATCCAACCATTCAGGGCGAAGCAAAATTTCTTGGTGATTTCGGTCACAAGCTGCCCAGGATTTCCCATCAATATACACTAACGCTTCAGGATGGCTAAATTCTCCTGAATCACCCAGCGGCAGGTATAGGCAAACTGGAGCTGATGTATCCCATTCCAACGGTAAAGCAAACCAGGTACGCAGAAGAAAGTTTTGCTGTGAATTTCCCCAATATGAGTCTGGAAGAATCTCCGGTAATACAGAATTATCCTCCAGCTCCAGGTCCGAAGGAGATATGCCATTCAAGTCAGCACAAACCATGTGCCGAAATGGCTGCAAGGGCAATTTTCGCCGGTGAACCATTGGCGTTATCAAATCAAGATATTTTATTAGTTTTTGTAGTGTCCAACGCACCGAATGTGACAAGGTATCTACTCCAGCAGTTGATTCGAATGAAGTCATTGGCGTGAGCTTAAAACTTGATCAAGACTTTCCAACGACCAGTTTGGACAATCTCATGGTTATGGCTCAGAATATCCATTCAAATCGTTCCTAACCAGCAATCAGATGCAAAACAATGTGTTTTTGTATGACAATGGATTGCCAATGACCGAAATCAGCTTCCGTCAACGAGACTTCCTGCAAACCATGTTACTTTTGAGCTAATTCCTCTACCAAAGCTGCATGTGTCGCTTTGGTGATAGGATACTTTAAGAGCAGTGGAATACAAATCAGCATAAAAGCGGCTGGAATTAATCCAAACAAAAGTCGAATGCCCAAGAGGGACTGCGCTGTTTGTTCTACCCCCTCTGCATATCCGGCGAATGCCAGGCCCCACCCAATTACTGCAGAACCCAACGCCGATACCAGCTTTTCCAGAAAAGCGCGGATGCCAAAATATATACCTTCACGGCGTTCTCCTGTTTCTTTTTCATCCAGCTCAATTACATCGGGGAGCATGCTGCCAGGTAACACCCATTGAGCAGAAAACCCAATCCCTGCTAAAACAAAAACAACATAAACCAGGGGCGAAGGGGCACTTGGAAGCAAGAAAGAAGTTCCCAAAGCAACTGTTGCAATCCCCAATCCCAATGCAAAAGCTGGGCCTTTATTCAGACGGTCAGCAAGCATTTTAAATGGGTAAATGAAGAGCAGTACAGTTAATAAAAAGGAAAGCATAGCGATTGGAAGCTGGCTTTTCATGCCCATCTGGTAGATCATGAAATAAGGCAGCATTCCAGTCACCAGGGTCAAAACAAAAGAAGATAACATAGCAATTACCAGGAATGAAACATACGCCCGGTTTTTAAATGCGCTGATGATGGATTTGATGGGTGGAGTGGTGGAAGGTTTTAATGCCGCGGGGATTTCTTGGCGAACACCAAAACCAGTAATTAAGATAGCAATTGCACAAAACGTCCCAAGGAATAAAGCCATACCACTCCAACCGCCCGCTTCATCCAACCCAAATGTTTTCATAATGAAGCTGACAACCACTGAGGTTAGAGCTGCCCCAATAATGTATCCAAACACACTAAAAATATTGCTGACCGCCATAATCCCAGTGCGCTCATTGTAGTCACGGGTAAGTTCGGCACTCATCGCGGAGTAATTCATTCCAACAAGGCTGCGGAAGGTATCAAAAAGAAGGTAACTACCGCAAACCAACAAGAAGGCTGTTGTTCCGGTTAATTGTTGTGGAAGAGAAAATAACAGCCAGATTGCGATTCCCAATGGAATAGCTCCAAACAACAAGTATGGCCTTCTTCGTCCAAAGCGTGATCGGGTCCGGTCAGAAAAATACCCAAACAACGGGTCATTGATTGCATCCCAGGTAAATTTGCTGACTAACATGGCCGTGCCCGCCATAGCCGGATCAATCTTGGCAATGTCTGTGTAATAAAACATCAAAAAGAACCCTACAGTGGAAGCAAGCAACCCAAAGGCTGTATTTCCAATGCCGTATAAAATTTTTGTCGCGACAGATAGTTTATTCATAGATAGTTCCTCTAGAAAATATTCTTTTCAGATTTGAAGATGCTTTTGAACAACTTCCACAAGTTGGGATTCTGGAAGGCAGTTTTCGAACAAAAATGATTTGGCCAATTCGTCAAGTTGTTGTTCACTCATTCCAGAAAACATGCGGGCAACAGTGGCCTGATACAGTGTGGCCAAATAAAGGGTTAAGGTCACCTGTCCCATGTACATGACATTTGCATTGCGATCAATTGCGGGATCATTAAGGCGGTCAACCAAATGATGCGCCAGGGTGGTAAATTCCATTCCTATGGCCGGATCAACAAGATATGAAGTTGATGGGTCCATTGCGAGATCAAACTTGGTGCGGCTTACCGGTTCGAAAAATTTTGTGTAAGAAGAGTCCGGATTTGGATGCACCCAGGCAGCAGTGCCAATATCCTTATAATTCCAATAAGTCCAATGGATTCCGAGCTTTTCAAATGAAGAGATCTGATCATCCAAAGCTTGCATTTGCCCTTCAACAGAACCGGCTTCTTTAATATATTGCCCGCCAAATTCGCCCATCCAGAGCGGAACTTGATGTTCATTGGTCCAACGAGTACCCTCGTGGTTGGCAACCATGTTGTATTGAAAATCAGCATCCCAGAATTCTCCATTGGTCTGGCGACCAGGATAGATAGTTTTTCCACGGGTACTGGGATGATAGTGGTGACTGCTATATACCAGGTTCTTTTCTAAGGGCGGTTCTAACCCTTCAAAACGCAAACCATAAAGGTCACCCTCGATAAATATGATGTGTTTCGGATCAATTTCGCGAATTGCTTTCACAGCACGCTGGATTAAGTGATTAAACGCAGTCCAATCAGGAGTGTAGGTATTATTGAAACGCCCAAACCGCGCATTGGAGACAGGCTCATTCATTAAGTCATAACCAGCTACGACAGACCGATCCTTTAGCCGCGTTGCAAATTCTCTCCATAAGGCAATAAACCGATCTTGATAAAGTCGGTCATGCCAGAGAAATGTCTGGCGGTGAGGATTATCACTGTGCCAGTCGGTATTTTGCCAGCCTTGAGCTGCATGCATATCTAAAATGACATACAACTTGTGCTTTTCACACCAATCTAAAACCCGGTTTAGGCGTTCAAATCCAGCTTCCAAATAGTGAAAGGGATTATCATCACGCTCAAATTGCCGGTAATTTAATGCCAGGCGGATAACATTTGCACCAAGAGAACGAATATAAACCACATCTGCTTCTGTAAAGAAATAATCCATCCATCGCTGCCAGAAGAAATCCGCTTTTTCTATACCAAGCACATTTTCCAGAGACGCACGAAAACTGCATTCTGCACCAGGAAAACCATGCATATAATTTTCCAGGTGAAGATATCCCCCCACACAAACACCACGCAAACGAATTTCTTCATCGGATTCAGTTAAAATTTTTCTTCCCGAGGTTTTTAAAAATTTCATCATGAACCCTTTCTATGATTTGATAGGTAAGAGAATACTAGATTGGCAGAATAGAACCGTCTTAACAGGATGACGCAGCGGGACTAATAACGGAATGGCGGCATGCTGGATCAACAATTCAATCCGGTGGCCAGTTTGAAATGTATGCAGCACATAAGGGAAGTCGATCTCAATGGTTAAATTCACACCTGGATTGGTGTGTATCTTTTGTCCGCTGAAAGATAGAGGTAATAAGCGGCCATCGGGATAACGGTCACACAGCGTGACAATCAAATCGGACTCAGGTGCGTCTTGCTCGATGGATAATTTCAATTGAGTCTGACCAGCGAGCGTCATCGGAGTTGAAATCGCTGCAGATTTAAAATGAAGAACATCGCTGCGCTGATCTATTCCGTCAATATTGGCTGGGGTAACATATACACCGGAGGGGGTGGGGTTGCGCGGGTCATAGACCAACCAGGTAGATTCTCCCTGGTTGGCAGAAATTCCAAGATTGCTCAGGTAATGGCTGACCCAATAAGTGTCCGGAAAATCATTGGCGGTATTCCACATTAAACTACCCATATCAAACACCTGTACTGCGGGTTGGTGAAATTCTCCAGTGTGTTTAAGATGGTGATTAAAAAATCGTACTTTGAGCGCAAGCATATCCAATAGGGCTTGCTCCCCAAAATCCAGGTCTCCAACCTTTTGCACGGGTGCAACGTTTGCATTATGCGTCCAGGGGCCAATAATCAGGTGCTGGCAATCCGGCCTTGCGCCTTCCTGGCGTAAGGCTTCAAACCCAGCCACTGTCCCGACCAGATAGTTATCAAACCAACCAGTAATATGCAGCGCAGCCACTGAACTTCCCACCAGCCTACTTTCGAGTTTGGTCTCATCCCAAAAACCATCATCGGCTGCATGCTGCAATGCTTCAATCCAATTTTTCCCGTCAAAACCCAATATTTCTGGAATTTGTCCAACCGGAACCGCAAGACAACGCTTCAATAAATCGGGTAAAAACTCGTAGGGCTTTTCCAAGCTATAGACTTCCAACGGGATTTGCATGTTTCGCCCGCTGGTCATAAACATCCAAAGTACCAGGTAGAGGGTCTTAATTCCGTTAAGATACTGAGTGCCATGCCGATAAAGGTCGCCTGGAACACCCGAAACTGTCATCGCTTTCAGATGCGGCGTTCCAGAAAGAGCAGCCATCCAGGCGGTGTGCGCATTGTATGAATTTCCATCCATTCCGATTTCACCGGTGCACCAACTCTGAGCGGCAACCCATTCAATAGTATCGTAACCATCTGTTGTTTCATGAAAGAATGGTTTAAAAACACCCTCCGAATCGCCTCGCCCGCGAACATCACACATGACAAAGACAAAACCATTCTGTGCGTAGTACTTTCCCCATTGACTGTAATGCGGGGTTGCAGCCATCGATTTTAGGTACGGTGAACGCATAATAATGGCTGGGAATGGTCCCGCTCCAACGGGCATATATAGATCAGCACGCAGCAGGCAGCCATCCCGGGTAGGAATTTCAACGTTTACATATCGCTTAATGTGTTCCTGTGGTTCTATTCGCATATTCCCTTCTTTCGAATGTATTGCTTGCTGATGTATTCACTGGTCATCGCCCTGACTACTGCACCATACCGCATTTTGAATTGAAGGATATCTCCCACCCGGTAATGTCCACGGGGAAGCTCCACGATCATATGATCAAAGCTAGAGCCGAGAATGTGAATGGATGAATCAGTCGGCTCTAACAGGTCCGGATCAATGTCTTGTTTTCCGATTGCACAAATCCCGCGCAGATGCATTCCATAATCATGAAATACAGGGGCATTTCCATAGGAATCCATACCAATGACACCATCTGGCAATGACGGTTTTTCCTTCACCTCCACCAGTTCTGTTTCCAAAAGAAATGCGTCATCCGTGGTTTGCTCTAATTGGGTAAAATCCCGGCGTTCTCTTCCAAACAAGATAGATTCGCCCAGGCGCAAATGATTGATCGCATACAGATCCTTTGCTTCCATAACCCATTTCAGCGAGCTTGAGTTGCCACCAGATATGATCAGGTCCGAGGATTTAGTTATATTTTGAATAACCCTCGAAAAATCCTGCATTTTAGCACCATTGGTCTGCACAAAGCCAAAACACCCAAGATTGGTTCCAAACCCTTTGAGTTCCAAATTGGACAGCCTATCCACCTCCTTTAATAAGGAGATCATCTCGCGCATTTCAAAGCAACCTTCTCGACGATCCCCCATATCCAACATAAGCAGCACACCATGGGTCTTTTTTTGAGCCAAGGCTTCACGGTTCAGAGCTTGAAGAGTAGCTTTTTCACTAACGAGCGACACATCCGCAAAACGGACCACTTCACGACATTCAGAAATCATTGGAATGCGAATCAGCCATTTTTCAACTGGCAACTGAACGTATTTTTGTAGGTTTTGAATGCGCGCATCTCCAAGCTGCTGAATTCCGAGCGAACAAAGCAGCGCAGCAATTTCCTGATCACCGCACACAGATTTGGTGATTGCGGTAAAGGCTAAGCCGCGTGTACGGCAAATGGACTGCACAGCGCGTGCATTACGAGCAATTCGATCCAGATGGATCTGCATCCGGGGGTACATTCAATTACCCTGCCTGCCAACCGGATATGCGGTCTCGAATCAGTTGAATGAAATGGGAAGGGTTAAGATTTTCTCCTGTGGCATCAGCCAAAATCTTTGCTGGACTATAGATTCGTCCTTGACGATGGCAATGATCAGCCATCCATTGATTTATCGGTGTAAAAATTCCCTGGGCAATTGGGTCAATTACGCCTGCATTTTTTGCCGCCACAAAAAGCTGCGCCGCCATCAGTGTGCCAATGGCATAGGACGGGAAATATCCAATAAGCCCAAGTGACCAATGAATATCCTGCAGGCAACCCTCGCAATCATTACGCGGGAGAATTCCCAGCAAAATTTCCATTTGCCTGTTCCAGGCATGCGGCAAATCAACCGCTTTGAGGCTCCCTTCCAGCAATTGTTTTTCAAGCCGGTATCGGGCTAAAATGTGCAGCATATATGTGACGCGGTCAGCACCAACCCGGATTGGGGATGCAGAAATGCGATAGAAATGCGCAAGAATATCATCAACGGAAATGTGCGCAAATTCGGGAAATTTTTCCTGAAGTAAAGGCAGCAGATAACCCCAGAATTTTTCATCCTGTCCAATCATACATTCCCAAAAGATCGCCATAGCCTCGTCGTATCCCCCCACAAAAGGACGCCAGAGACCGTTAAGCATAAGGTGCTCCTCAGCTCCCAGCGCATATACGGCATGTCCAGCTTCATGCAGCGTACCAGAAATGGCGTTAAGCGGTGAATCTAGATTAACTGCGATACGCACATCTTTTGGGCCAATAATCGAGGAGAATGGCAAACGGGTTTCTGCCCACCTGCTATAGCCTTCAGCATAACCAATCTGGCCAGCAAGATGCTTGCAAAATTTCAACAATCGGCCTCGGTCAACTTGAATACCTGCGCAGATATCAGCAGGGGCAGGATCATGACAGCCTTCCAGCAGGATAGGCCGCAAGCTCTGCTCAAGATGATCAAAAAGTCTATCCAATTCCGCTACGGTCATCCCTGGCTCATTCAGGCGAACCCAAAATTCAAATGGATGTACCCGGCTGTCTGCTTTTTCTGCAATCCGGCGGCTGATATCCATAACCTTCTGAATGGATTGCAGCCAGGCACCCGCATTTCCGCTGCGGTTGCTCTCTTCCCAGGCAGCGATGGACTGTGATATCAAGTGGCTGCGCGTGGATATCCAGGCACGAGGGACGTTCGAGAACTCCAAGTTGGATTTCA
Source organism: Chloroflexota bacterium (assembly GCA_029265085.1). Next base: position 3,137 of record JAJUJY010000036.1, on the reverse strand, counting down.
GGTCGCGAAGCATTGCCTGGTGTTCTGCATCAGCGGGGGGATAATGTGCAAACCATGCTGCCAGATTTCGGGCAGATTTTCCGCTTCGCCATGCCTGATCGGTTTGACTGTAAAACTGAATCAACCCAGACCGGTAAGGTTCTCCAGCCGGAAGAACCGCAGTACGGTTCTCCCAGGTAAAAAGCTCATTCAGCGCAAAGGAAAAAGCTAATTTTGCACTATATTGTTCCAGTTGTGCCAGCATTTGTTGGGTCATGGCTGTTGAACCTTTCCGCGTACAACCAGACTGCAGGCAGTGGGTGTAGCTGCCAGGCCGCCATTTGCGGTGCAACGCAAGGAAGCAGGCATTTGTCTTCCGACAGCATTCATCGCCTGAACAACCTCGTCGAATGGAATGAATGGATCAAAACCAGCCAGAACCATATTGGCAGACGAAACCGCATTGGATGCAGCCATCGCGTTGCGGCTGATGCACGGTATTTCCACACCGCCAGCTACAGGATCACAGATCAACCCTAAGAGGTTGGATAATGCAAGAGAGGCAGCCTTCAAGGAGGTTTCCGCAGAAGCTCCCAGAATATCGCATATTGCCGCTGCAGCCATTGCACTGGCCGAACCGTTTTCTGCCTGGCAGCCCGCTTCCTCAGCGGCGAAGGTGGCTTGATTGGCTATCAAAGCACCGACCAGACCGGCAGCCAGAAGACCACGCAAAACCGATGAGCGATCTGCTATGCCGCGCTCCAAAATTGGCAGCAATACAGCAGGCAAAACTCCTGCTGAGCCAGCTGTCGGAGCTGCAACAATAATCCCCATATCTCGATCAACTTCCATCACCGCAGTGGCAATAATCAAGCTGTCGTTCAAGAGTCCAATATCTATACCGACATTCCGGTTTTTTGCCATGTGTCGTGCTGAGGGCCGGATCATCTGGAAGTGATCACTGGACTCAATTTTTAACCCACTGCGGGCAGATTCAGCCATGATCGTTAATAGCCCATCCATGTGACGATCCAACCGCTCCACATTCCAATTACCCAGACTGGATTCGTAGTGCAAGGCAAAATCTGACAGCTTCCGAACTGGATTTTGCGCCTGGAACATTTCCTTTGCACATACGAATTCAGGCGCATGACTGGCATCTCTTTCCAACGGCATCACTGCACGAACAGACCTGCAAGCAGGGGATGTAGGCAAGGCCAGGATTTCAAACGGTTTCGCTGGATCAATGTATACCGTTCGGCTCCCGTCCAGGTTCACTGCCACACCTTGAATCTCTGTGATGCAGACCCTCCCACCGCCAAGGGAGAGCGACCGAACACAAACCTCCATCCCGTCCAGACCTGTTGCCTGAATCACTGCCCGGTTTGGATGATCAAAAGGCTCTGCCACCGGCTGAAAAAATATTGAAATTCCGGCTTGAGAGGCTGCTGTGAGTGATTCAGGAAGCCGAGGATCAAAACATTCCCAACCCAACAACCCTGCGGCAAACCCACGGTCTGAAGCCTGCCCCTTGATAGTGGCTGCATATGAGCCAGAGGAAGAATAGATAATGGTTGCCTTGCGAATGCCCCCGCAAAGATCATGCACCATACGGCCGATCCGAGCCGGACCAGCCGTATGCGAGCTGGACGGCCCGACCATAATCGGACCAAGCACATCGTTCAAAATACTAGCAGCGGGCTTTCGCGTGACCATCTATTAACCAACCAGGTGATTTCGATACATGCGCAGGAAATTCCCGCTCAGCACTGCCCGGATGTCTCCGGCAGACCAACCGCGATCGAGCATAATCGCAACGACTTCAACCAATCCCTCATAGCCAGGAAGAATATCCTGAATTGGACGCTTCATTTTTTGGAGTGGAAGAACCGGAGCAAACAAATGCATTTGGCTAAAAAAGTCTAACCCAAGGCCAATAGATTCAATACCAGCCACGGATCGAATATATTCCATGTGGTGCACCAGCATTTCTGGGGTTGCTTTGTCGTCCGTATCGGCACAAATGATATTGACTTCATTGATTCCAATCACTCCTTGCCGCGATGCAATCAAGCGGATGATTTCATCCGAAACATTTCGCTCGATTGAATTCAATGCACGAGCATTAGAATGGGAAGCAAACAGCAGCGAGGAAGTCATGCTGGCAATGTCCTTAACGCCCAGATCGTTGATATGGGAAAGATCAATCAAAATACCAAGCCGGTCCATTTCCCGGATTAACTCACGCCCAAAATTGGAGAGACCGCCAGCCGAAGCATTGGACTCACCTACCAGAGTGCTGCCCTCACAGGCTGCATTTCGGCGTCCCCAGGCAAGCCCAAACATACGAACCCCAAGGCGGTAAAAAGTGCGCAGCAAAGACAGATTCATTCCGACAGGTTCCGCTCCCTCTAGAGAAAGCAGCACTGCGATCTCACCTCGTTGGACAGCCACCTCAATTTCTGCATATGTCGTACAAAGGGAAAACAAACCCGGAGACTCCAGCATTTCCTGATGCAGGCAATCGATTTGTTCAAGTGCCAGTTCGGTTGCCATTTGCGGCACAAAGATGGTCTCGATAAATATGGCCGCAACAACAACACGCACCCCGCCTGCGCGAAATTCAGGTATAAATTTATTTTCAATCACACGTGTGTATCCCTGCCTACGCAGATAAAGCACATCGGCCAGGAAATCGGAATGAGCATCCACCACAGGCGTGGATTGGATCAATTCAATAGCTTTGGTTCGATTGTTCACACAACAATTCCTTTATTATTTTTTAAGATGCGGCCGGCTTGTATTCCAGTAATCTTGTTATCCACAACCGCAAGTTGACCGTTGACAAAAACTGCCCGAATCCCTTCGTTGGGAGCGTTAAAAGCGAGATGAGTAGCATGATCCAGGATCGTCTGCGGGTCAAAAACAACCAAATCAGCGGTGTAGCCTTTGCAAATAAGCCCGCGTTTTTCCAATCGAAATGCCTTGGCTGGCAAAGAGGTCATTTTACGCACGGCCTCTGGCAGAGTAAGCAGTTCCTGTTCACGAACCATCCTTCCCAATATGCGCGGAAAAGTGCCAACGGCACGCGGAGCCTCAGCGGTCCCTTGAGGAATTGATACACCGTCGGTTCCGATCATCACATCAGGATGGCCGAT
>JAJUJY010000061.1 GCA_029265085.1 Chloroflexota bacterium | reverse complement strand
GGCAGCCCACAGGTATTAGACCGGCTGGAAAGCAAATTAGGCATCAAAGCTGGTGAAACCACCTACGACCATCAATTTACCCTAGAGACGGTCAACTGCCTGGGGGCGTGTGCCTTAGGTCCAATTGTTGTGACCGATGGAGAGTACTCCGGGCAAATGACCGTTGCCAAATCCGATGCGCTGCTTAAACGGCTCCTGCAAGAGAAAAAGGAGGCCGAGCATGCCTGAAATTTCTTCACCGGCTGCACTTCAAGCCTACCGTGAAAATCTGCTAACAAACAATGGGCTAAACCATCCCACCATCACTGTCTGCGGCGGAACGGGCTGCCGCGTTTACGGTAGCGAACAGGTCTGGGAAGCGTTTAAAACCGAACTTACCCGCCAAAATGTGTATGCTTCCTTGATGATGGAGGTCAAGGTCACCGGTTGCCACGGTTTCTGCGAAAAAGGACCTCTGGTAGTGATTCGCCCGCAAGGAATTTGTTATACGCGCGTCAAGCCGCAGGATGCATCAGAAATCGTCCAAAAGACCATTATCGAAGGCCAAATTATTGAGCGGCTGCTATATACAGACCCAAATACAGATCGGAAAATAAATCACGAAGAAGAAATCCCCTTCTATAAAAATCAACACCGGTTAATTCTGGATTTAAACGGACTGATCGACCCCGCAAAAATAGAAGAATACATTGCCCATGAAGGATATACCGCCTTAAGCAAAGCTTTGACCCAATTTAAACCGGAAGAGATTATTGAGGAAATTAAAAATTCGGGGCTGCGCGGACGCGGTGGGGCGGGTTTTTCAACCGGTATTAAATGGGAACTCTGCCGTAAAAATGTTTTAGCCATTGGTTCCGGCTCCATCATCTGCAATGCAGACGAAGGAGATCCGGGTGCATATATGGACCGCTCCATTATGGAAGGCAACCCCCACCGGGTAATTGAAGGCATGGTGATTGGCGCATATGCCATGGGTATTCACCAGGGATATGTGTATATTCGCAACGAGTATCCCCTGGCGGTTAAGCACCTTCGCCATGCGATCAAGCAGGCAGAAGAATATGGCTTCCTCGGGAAAAATATCCTCGGCACCGGGTTTGATTTCAACATCCGGGTCAAGTTGGGCAGCGGTGCATTTGTCTGCGGTGAAGAAACTGCATTAATTGCTTCGATCGAGGGGCGCATTGGCGAACCTCGTCCGCGCCCACCTTTCCCGGCTCAATCCGGGTTGTGGGGCAAGCCAACCAACATCAATAATGTCAAAAGTTGGGCTTCCATCCCAATCATCATGCAGCGCGGAGCAAAATGGTATGCAGACATTGGCACTGAAAAAAGCAAAGGGACGATGATTTTCTCTGTGGTGGGAAAAATCAATAATACCGGTCTGGTAGAAGTGCCGATGGGTATCTCCTTGCGGAAATTGGTCAACGAAATTGGCGGCGGTATTCCAGAAGGAAAACATTTTAAGGCTGCTCAAATCGGCGGACCCTCCGGCGGCTGCATTCCTGAAGAGCACATGGATGTCAAAATTGATTACGAGAGTCTCAATTCTTTAGGTGCCATCATGGGCTCGGGTGGTCTGGTCGTAGCCGATGAAGATAACTGCATGGTGGATTTTGCCCGCTATTTTATGACCTTTACCCAACAAGAATCCTGCGGCAAGTGCGTGCCCTGCCGGATTGGCACACGGGCTATGCTGGAAACCCTGGAGCGGATTTGCGCTGGTAATGGCCGCCCCGGCGACATTGAATACCTGATTGAGTTGGGCGAAGATATCAAACGCAGTTCGTTGTGCGGTTTAGGTCAGACCGCTCCAAACCCGGTGCTTTCCACTTTGCGATATTTCCGGGATGAATATGAATCGCATATCTTTGACAAGAAATGCCCGGCCAAAGTCTGCAAAGCGTTGATCACCTTCAGCATCGACCCTGAGAAATGCACTGGCTGTATGCTCTGCCTGCGGAACTGCACCAGTAATGCCATACAAGGGGCTCGGAAGGAACCACACGTCATCAATCCTGAGCTTTGCACTCGCTGCGGAGTCTGTATGAGCCTGTGCAAATTTGAAGCGATAACGGTCGCTTAGGGAGGGCAGATATGATCCATTTAAAAATTGACGATCAACCAGTTGCCATCCCGGACGGACGAACCATCCTGGAAGCCTGCCGCGAATACCAGATACCCATTCCCACCCTGTGCTATCACCCGGCCTTAGAGCCGTATGGAGGATGCCGCCTGTGCATGGTGGAACTGGCAGTAACCAACCGACCTCCAAAACTGGTGGCTGCCTGTGTCTATCCATGTGAAGAAGGCGCAGTGATTCATACCAATACAGAATTGGTTAAACGCAGCCGCCGCATGACCATGGAGCTGATTTTGGCCGGTTCCTATAACACCCCTGAGATGCTTGCCCTGGCAGAAGAAATCGGTGTCAACGAAGTGCGCTTCAAACTGCCCGAATCAGATGCATGCGTACTATGCGGATTATGTGTTCGGGCTTGCAAAGAAATTGTGGGAGTCAGTGCCATCAGCGTCATCGAGCGTGGAATTGCCAAAAAAGTCAGCACGCCTTTCCAGGTGGCTTCATCACGCTGCATTGGCTGTGGAACATGCGTGTTAATTTGCCCTACCGGAGCGTTCCAACTCGAAAATGTGAGTGGTTTTCGTGACACCCAACCTGGCGAGGAAGCCTACCGCCACAGTTATTACCGGGTCAGCGGCGAACTCGACTTGCATCCAAACTTCGTCCAGGATGTCACAACCTTGCTCCGAACCAAACCCATATCGGATAAAGAACAGGAGTAAAAGGCATTATGCAAAACAACCTCCTGAACACAGAATCCTTACCCCGCATCGGTGTGATGATTTGTGAATGCGGTGACCGGATTGGCGGAATTATTGATACCCATGCCTTGGCAGAACAGGCAGAGAAAATACCCGGTGTGGTCTATGCCGCTCACGAACCGTTCCCGTGCAGCAAAGATGGGCAGGATCGCATCCAGAAAGCAATGAAACATCATCATCTTGAACGAGTACTAATTGCCGGATGCGCACCCCGCCTGGTAGAAAAGCTATTTGATAAAGCCGTTGAAACCGTAAACCTGGAACCCGGATACCTGACCATTGCGAACATTCGCGAACAGGTTGTCTATGTCCATGCCAAAGATCCTAAAGCAGCATTTGATAAGGCATTGAACATCATTGAGATGGGTGTTGCCCGCTTATCAGCAACGCATGCACCAAACCCGCAAATCAGCAAAATTGTCCCTGCTGCACTGGTGGTAGGCAGCGGATTAAGTGGACTGACCACAGCGTTGGCACTTGCGGAAAAAAATATCCAGGTCAACCTGGTTGAATCCGGTGACGAATTAGGTGAAACGATTCCTGGCATTCCGATCCGTACCCGCGAATTAATCGGGAGGCGATTAGAACAAGTTCGAAACCACCCCAAAATCAAAACACACACACGAACGCACCTGGTTGGATTAAATGGGCATCCGGGAAAATATGAAATCTGGCTCCAGCATGGCGGTGAAACATTTACCACTTCAGCTGGGGCGGTCATCATCGCGAATGTTGCCCGGCCAAAAGAATTAGGCAGCGGGCATTGGTTTGACCGCAGCCGGGTAAAAACACAGGCCGAATTTGAAAGCGAACTAGATCAGCACATTCAGGGAACCCCGTTAGGATATGACCATATCGTGATGATCCTCTGCGCTGAAGAAAGCCAACGTCGTCACTGCTCGCGGGTATGCTGCGCGACTGGCATTCGTCAGGCTATCCGGGTAAAACAATTAAATCCCAATGCCAATGTTACCGTCCTGTTTCGCGAATTGTACCTGGGAGGTGTTGGCAGCTCTGCAGAAGCCGATTTGGTTCATGCCCGCCAGATGGGGATCACATTCTTCCGCTACCGTCTGGAAACTCCCCCTGTGATTGGCGATCAAACTGTGAGCTTATTAGATACATTAACGGGTGATTCAATTCAAGTGCCATATGACCGTGTCGTGATGAGCATGCCGCTCATCCCGGTCGATAATACCAGTACCTTAGCCACCCTGCTTGGATTACCCAAAGATGAATACGGCTTTCTGGCAGAACCGCGCGTACGGCTGCGCCCAGGGCGCTATGCCGACCAGGCAATTTATGTGCTTGGCAGTGCTCAGCAGCCCGCTGACACTACAGAAGCCCTCTTTCAGGCATACCTCACCAGCGCCAGGGCGATTAAATTCCTCAGCCAGGAACAAATCCACCTGGAAATTCCCACCGCTGAAATTGATCCAAACTTATGCACCGGCTGCGGCAACTGTGTGCAGGTTTGCCCTGTTAATGCAATTCATCTAGAAAGGCAGGATGGGATTCTCTCCCTTTCCGAAGTAGATGGGCTGCGCTGCACCGGCTGCGGCAACTGCGTGGTGGTCTGTCCGGTTAAAGCGATCACTTTGCCTGGTTGGGAAAACCTGGCCATCCCTGCGCAAATCAGCACCGCATTATCTCCGGAACATTTTTCACAAGATCAGGCCAAAATTTTGGTCCTGGCCTGCGAATGGAGTGCATATAGTGCAGCAGATATTGCCGGTCACCGGCGGATCCCCTACCCAACCAATGCGCGCATTTTACGGATGAATTGTTCAGCCCGCTTTGATCCTTACCATATCCTCTGGGCTTATCTTAATGGCGCGGATGGCGTTTTATTGGGTGCCTGTCCCCCCGGAGAATGCCATTACGGCATGGGTAACCTGTTTGCAAAAGAAAGGGTTGAAATCTTACAAAAGCAATTATCAGAACACGGCATTGATCCCCGGCGCCTGCGCCTGGAGTTCTTTACTGTTCAAGATGGTTTGAAATTTGCTCAAATCCTTCGCGATTTTGTCTATCAAATTGAAGTTGAAATGTCCGATCGGAATCGTGCGGTCGCTGGAGCGCATATCCCGGTCAACAGTAAGTAATTTTGGGTTTTATAGCGATCGTAAAGAAAAGGAGGATCGTATGACGCATCGCCTGGAAAATGAAGTCTGGTCGCTGGACAGCTGCGCCGGATGCGGCCTGTGTGTGGCGGCCTGCTCCAAACAAGTCCTTAGCTGGCAGAATGACAGCCATCCGGATCTGGTGAAACGCACCAAAACCCTGGGACTTTCGAAAACCACCCTGGATTCCTGTTCGTTTTGCAATAAATTTTGTGAAGAGGTCTGCCCAAGATTGGATCGCTGGGCACCCATGGAAGCCCGCACCGTCCTGGCGGCTCATGCACGGGGTCCAATTCATTCCGGTGCGCCAAATGATGTCATCCGAGCAATTCTCAGCGCAGGCCGATCAGCAGGCATGTTAGACGGGGTGGTCATGCTGGACATCGATCCGTGGGATTTAAAACCCGTTGCTCGTATTGTCAACACGGTGGAACAAATCGTAAACACCGTTGGACCACAATATTTATGGGCGCCAGTTTTTGACAAACTGAATGAGGCTATTTTTGATACGGGGATGGAAAATATCGCTGTGGTTGGTACCCCTTGTACCGCTCAAGCCATTCGCAAACTGCGCACTTCCACGAATCCACGTCTGGCCCCATACCAGGAAGCCATTCGCCTGAGCATCTCGATCTTCTGCACCGGCATCTACAAACCGGAAATGATCGAAGAAGTGCTGGTAAAACGTATGAATGTTTCGCGCAGCCAGGTAAAGCGCGTAGAAATTTCCCCCGACCGCGAGTGGATGCGAGCAGTCTTATGGGACGGCAGTGTCCGGACTATTCCACGCCAGCAAGCCGAAGGCTTCACCCGCTCCGGATGTGGACGCTGCGATGACTATCTCGGAGAATCGGCTGACCTGGCCATTGGCAGCCTGGGTTCACCTATAGATACTTCGACCATGATCATCCGCACTCTGACTGGCGATGTGTTTGCCCGCAATGCAGTTCAAATGGGGCTACTGGAAACCTCTCCAGAAGTTGACCTGGACGCTCTGAACGCCGCCGCCAGCGAAAAGGACCGCCGGGAACGTGCTCAAGCCTTCAAAGAACTGGAAATCATGATGCTGGACAGCCTGGCTGATCCCAAAAAACGCGCCGATGCCATCCAACAATTTGTCCGCCTGTACCGGACTCCCGCCCAACCAGGCAAGGTTGAACATATCCCCCGCGGCTGCACAGGCTGCTAACGCAACAGGTTATTCAACCAGAAAAGGTGTTTTATGAAAACAAATCAACTAGAAACCCATACCCTCAAAGATGTGAATCGGCATTTGCGCGAGGCGGTGAAAGACGGCCCGATAACTTTAACCTCGGTCGAAGATATTCACGGGATAGCCGCTGGATTAAAACAAGGAGACATCACGATTGATGGCAATGCGGGTGACTATACCGGCGTACTCAATGCCGGTGCAACCATTCATATCACCCAAAATACCGGAAAATACGCAGCGGATAACATGACCAAAGGCACCATCATCATTGATGGCGATGCCGATTATGGTGCTGCCCAATATTGCTACGGCGGCAATGTGATTATTTATGGCAATGCCGGAGATTTTACCGGGACCATGAATAAAGGCGCGTTGATTTTAATTCAGGGGGATGTAGGCCATGAAGTTGCCACCTATATGCTCAAGGGCGATTTAATTGTGGTTGGAAATGCCGGCCATAATTTTGCCAATTACCTCATCCGAGGATCAGTCTATATTGGCGGCGAATACGAGAGTCTTGGTCATAACGCCAAAATCGTACCGATGACTGACGAAGATCATGCGAGATTGCGCGCCTATTTTGAAACGTATGCCATCCAGGCTGACCCAGCCAAATTCAAAAAAATCATCGCAGCTTCAGAAAAGCCTTTCTACCACTAAACGGAGGTTGTCATGCCTATCGTCGGAGCTTTTTGTGTCAGCGTCAATCGCGAAACCTGTATCAATTCACAAATGCCCGGCAAATGTGCCACCTGTGCGGAAGTATGTCCGCATGGTGTGTATGCACTGGACCTGGCAACCGGTGAAATGAGTGTTGTCAACTATAATGCTTGCGTTGGCTGCCGAATTTGTTCGGAGTTCTGCCCAGTTAACGCTATTCGGATCAATCCTGCCGAGCCGGAATATTTCACCCGCTACCCGTGGACGTTTTCAGCCGTAGAAGAAGTCCATTACAAAGCCCAGACCGGTGATTACTTGCTGCGCGGCTTTGGCACAGCCGGACAAACCCCCAACTTTGATATGATCACCATTGTGCCCAGCCAGATTGCCAGCCCAGCCCCAAGAGATAAATATCGCGAAGAATGTGATATGGAAGTGATCATCGGAGAAGATACCTGCGAAAAACCGATGGTGCTCAAATTGCCCTTTATCTGGGCTGCCATGTCTTTTGGCGCGTTAAGCAAAGAAGCCAAAATGGCCCTGGCCATTGGAGCTGCCCAAACCGGAATCGCCACGAACACTGGCGAAGGCGGCCTGGTTCCAGAGGAAGCCTGGCTGGCACGTGGGTATATGGATCGTGAGATGTCTCGCCGCAAATGGGATCCGGGCGGTCAACTGGTCATCCAATGGTCCACCGGCCGTTGGGGTGTTTCAGTGGATTATCTCAATTCTGGGGATGCGGTAGAAGTAAAAATCGGACAGGGCGCTAAACCCGGCATGGGAGGACACTTGCTGGGCGCAAAAGTCACTGAAGATGTTTCCCGGGTGCGCGGAGTACCCATTGGCTCAGACGCGCTCTCGCCCTGCCGTTACTATGACGTGCAAACCCTGGAAGACATGAAACACATGGTCGCCTTCCTGCGCGATGTAACCAACTACCAGTTCCCCATCCTGTTTAAACTTGGCCCCTCCCGCCCTTACGCCGATGTCGCCGCCTGTATTGAGGCCGGCGCAGACGCCATTAGCCTGGACGGCTTATCCGGCGGTACGGGCTGCTCACCGGATGTGGTTACGCAAGGCGTTGGGATTCCCACAATTGCCTGTATTCCACCGGCGGTGCAGGCACTAAAAGATTACGGCGTCCATCACAAGGTCAAGCTAATCATCCTTGGGGGGATCCGTAATGGGTTGGATGCTTATAAGGCAATGGCGATGGGTGCGGATGCAGTCGGGTTTGGATCTGCTGCTGAAATCGCCCTCGGCTGCCGGGTCTGCTATGCCTGCCAAAAGGGCAACTGCCCTTACGGGATCACCAGCCAGAAAGCCGAAATGCGTGCCCGTTTGGATCCGATCGAGGGAGGTCAACGGTTGGCAAATTTCATCCATGCCTGTGCCGAAGAAGTCAAAATATTGACGATGTTGTCTGGCCACAGCAGCATCAAAGAACTCTCTCCAGAAGACTTGCGCGCAATGGACTTAAACACAGCGGCATTATCCGGTTTGAAATTAGCTGGTTATGACCGCCCGCTCTCCTTCTGGAGCGATGGATTTATCCCCTCGCGAAATGGAGGGAACGGACACAAATAATTTGCAGCCATTCACTCTCATTGATTCATGCTGCGCCATCTGCCCTCAATACTGGAAAGGAAGGGCCTTATGGCTGGCTTACTTGTCGATCAATCATTGGCTGACCGGATGGTATCTGCCGCGCTGGAGGATAGCACTCAACACCTCGGTAGTGGAGATACGAACCAGGTACTGGCTGGCTTACGTCAAGGGCGCTGTGATATTTGCAACATCTTTACAGACCACTTGATTTTTCAGGTTGGCCAGTACCTGGGAGAGATGGACAAAACGGTGAAATCCGTTTTTAAGTATGAACCGGAATACGCCTCACTCATGCCGGCTTCCGCAGAAAAAGTGAATCCCGGTTCGCGCGGTGGAATTAATCTCGTTGCCTGGGTTGAGCGTAAGAGTGCTGCGTTGACTGCCCTGGGAGCAACGCTGGAAGAAAACCTTTCCGAATCACGCAAACGGATCCAGTGTCCCAACGCAAAGGCGGCCTGCTACAGCCTCGATATCCAGATGGTTGAGGATCGCGAGGTGAATGAGGCACGCGGGTTTGGGTTAATCGTCAACCAGCCTTTTCTGCGATCAGTACAGGTCTGGCAAAGAACAGAATCCCAAATCCAAACAGGCGAGCCAAACATCCATACGGGCAGTAAAGACGTCCATACCACAACTCTGCCTATGGATCTCGAATTTACGCCAGAGCCTGTATTGTTTGAGCAAGCTCTGACAATTGAACAGCTTCCCGCTGCAGAACAAAAACCTCTGGAAGCACGATTGCGCGAATTAAAAGTGATACTGATTCGGCGAATGATCAGCGACCAGTTAGCCTATATTAATATCGCCAAAGAATGGCTGACCATTTCCGACTTACAAATGATTTACCAAAGAAAAATCGGCAATGGCAAAGTGGGCGGAAAAGCAGCCGGGTTAGTTTTAGCGAATCGGATCTTAAAAGAAACCGCCGATCCGGCATTATATGAAAGCCTCATCTTTCCCCCGTCGTATTACATTGGGTCGGATGTAATTTACCTCTTTATGGCCATGAACGGGCTGATGCATTGGAATAATCAAAAATATAAAACCGCCGAAGAAATCCATTCAGAATACCCGCTCATTTGTGAAGAATTCCAAAAAGGGCACTTCCCTCCGGAAATTCTACAGCAGTTACAAGCCATGCTGAAAGAAATGAGCGGCAAGCCGATTATTGTCCGCTCCTCCTCCCAACTGGAAGATAATTTTGGCACCTCATTTGCCGGTAAATACCAGAGCTTCTTTTGTCCCAACCAGGATACATTCGAAGAAAACCTGGCTGCGCTCGCCCAGGCGATTTCCATGACCTACGCCAGCACTTTAAATCCGGATGCCCTTTTATACCGCAGAAACAAGGGATTACAAGACTATGACGAAAGGATGGCCGTATTAATCCAGCCAGTTCAAGGAGAAATATTCGGGCGGTATTTTCTTCCATTTGCGGCTGGAGTTGCGTTTAGCCGCAATATGTATCGTTGGGCTCCGCAAATACGCCAGGAAGATGGATTCGCCCGCATGGTTTGGGGATTAGGCACACATGCCGTGGAACGGAGTGGAAATGATTATCCCCGCCTGGTTGCATTAAGCCATCCAACGCTGCAGCCTGACGATGATCCACACGCGATTCGTTATTACTCGCAACGGCTGGTGGATTGTATCGATCTCCAAGAAAACCGCTTCCGTACCGTTAATATCTATGACGCGCTATCACCGGATTATCCTCCGATCCGTTATATGGTACAAATCGATACGGAAGGGTATATGGCTACCCCCAGAACCCGGTTGATGCAGGATGAAATCTCCCATGCTTCCATCACCTTCGATGAGCTCCTGCGCAGAACGCCCATTGCTGCCAACCTCTCCAAAGTATTAAAATTGTTAGAAGAAACCTACCAGGTTCCAATTGACATGGAATTCACCATCAGCCTGGCCGGAGTGGAAAATATGCGTCCCAATGCGTTATTGCATATCCTCCAGTGCCGCCCGCAAAGCCATTTACAAGCCGTTTTACCGGCTGTTATTCCGCAAAATTTACCCGAAGAGAAGATCGTTTTTCTTTCTCATTTTATGGTTCCGCAAGGATATCTGCCAAATATCCGCTATGTTTTGTTTGTGCATCCTCAAGCATATTTTTCCATTCCTACCCAGTCAGAACGCAATCAACTCACGCGCGCAATTTCACAATTAAACAGCCTGCTGGGTGCAAAGAAATTTATCTGCGTAGGCCCTGGCCGGTGGGGTACCACCAACCCGGATTTAGGTGTGTTTGTCAATTATGCTGATATCTATAATTCAGGAGCATTGGTCGAACTGGCTGGAGGTGACTTAGGTCCAGCTCCTGAACCCTCCCTGGGTACTCATTTCTTCCAGGACCTCATGGAAGCCCAAATTTATCCGGTGGCAATTCCATTAGATGACCCCAAAACGTCTTTCAACCGGTCCTTCTTTATCCATACTCCCAACCGGTTAATGGAGCATGCACAGATTCCGGAACGATTAGTCAATTACTTGAAACTAATCGATGTAGAAGACGTTTTTCCCCAACATCACCTGGAGATGATTCTGGATAACAACCAGAATCTTGCACTTGCCTATTTAGCCGAAAACCAATAAAATAATTTTCTAAAAATAAAATATCCGAATAAAAATGGATTGATTCCGAGTTCGGATATTTTTCTCTGCCCTGAAACCAAGTATAATCAAACCAACTTTATTAATTTTCCCTAACCTTTCAATCGATCAATCAACCACCAGGGAATTTTTATTGTTAAAGATAAGGCTCCCCTATGCTTACTGAAAATGATTTCTACAAAGAGGTTTTGGATAACCTTTATGATGGGATTTATTTTGTAGATTATGAACGGCGAATAACCTACTGGAACCGGGCTGCAGAGCGGATTACAGGCTACCAACGCGAGAAGGTTCAAGGCAGTTTTTGTTACAACAACATCTTAATGCACGTGGATTACAAAGGCACGCAGTTATGCAAAGGAGGCTGCCCGTTAGCCTTTACCATTGCTGACGGAAAAATGCGCGAAGCAGATGTGTTTCTCCATCATGCAGACGGTCACCGGGTTCCAGTATCGGTACGCGTCACCCCAATTCATGATACCGAGGGAAAAGTCGTTGGGGCAGTAGAAGTGTTCAGCAACAACGCATCTAAAATGGCTGCTCTTGAACGAATTACCGAGTTACAGCGGCAGGCATTTATCGATCCATTAACCCAAATCGGTAACCGCCGCTTCACTGAAATGAAATTACAAAACTGCCTGGATGAATTAAAAAATCATGATCTACCGTTTGGCATTCTCATGCTGGATATTGACCACTTTAAGCGAGTGAATGATACCTATGGGCACTCAACAGGGGATTTGGTTTTATCGATGGTTGCCAATACCCTGCGGGATAATTTAAGGTCCTTTGATTTTGCAGGCCGTTGGGGTGGTGAAGAATTCATCGTCATTTTAAGCAATGTGGAGAATGACAGCCTGACAGAAATGGCAGAAAAATTGCGCATGTTAATCGCCAGCTCTCAGACAAGAAATTTAGACCATTCCATAACAGTACAGGTAACGACTTCAATTGGGGCAACCCTCGCAACCCATGAAGATGATATGCTCAGCCTGATCGATCGGGCAGACCGGTATCTTTATCAATCCAAATTTAACGGCCGCAATCAAGTGAGTATTGCCCCAGTAGTTGCGGCAGATTAAAAAGATAATCCCCTTCCTGGATGAAACTGGAAGGGGATTTGTTTTCCTACAATGAATCTGCAAAACCAGGAAATCTATTGGCTAACAGGTTGGATAGAGGGGACCAGCCAAAATGCCTCTGCAGAGACTGAACTGCTCAGGTTGGTGATGCCCAGGATCAAAGTGACTTTCTTACCAGCAAACTGGCTCAAATCAAGGTCGATCTTGGTAAGTTCACCGTTGTAGATTTCAGTCCATTTACCGAGGTTCTGCACTGCGCCATTATCCACCTTATAGTCCAGGCTAAACTGCACATTGCAATCCTTGTTGCCTTCCAAACAGCCGATATGAGCATAGAAATGGTCGCCGCTGCGAATTTCTTGTGCCGGGTAAAAGCCCTGCATCCATTCGTCCTTTTTGTTAAGGTGCATCCAAATTGTTCGTTCGTCCTCAGTTCGACCGCCTTCAAACTTGGGATTCATCAGAATGGCCGCCCACTGCGCTTCATTTTGGCTGATTCCGGAGCAAGGTAATGAAATTTTTCCTGCATTACTGTACCAATCAGCTGAGCAGATCCCTGCTGCATAATCATAGTAATACTTTGGTGAAGGTACACTATCGCTCTTGAAGCCGCTGACGGTAATACTTACCCAGAAGGATTTGTCCTGATTTCCACCCAGGCCGAATAGTTTGCCAGAAGCATTTCGCAGCATCCAGTTTCCCTTATAGCTGCCCTGTTCTGACGGAGCTTTTAATTCAACCGAGATATCCACGGTTTCACCAGGTTTGACCGTGCCTGGGAGTTCAACTGCCGCAGGCGCGCTCATTGACTTTCCATCCACAAAGACCAGGTCATAATCTTTGTTCCAGGTACAGGTTCCGTCATTCTTCAACCGCCAGGTTTTGGTGAAGGATTGTCCGCTCGCTAATACGGTGCCATCCGGGATGGTAACGTCTTTGACAAATTGAACAGCATCACAAGGCAGAGGCTTTGGAGTTGCCGTTGGGGTCGGCGGAACCTGAGTGGCCGTCGGGGTAGGCGGCACAGCAGTGGGTGAAGCCTGAACCACCGTTGGCTGCGGTATCGGTGTCGATACAGTCTGGTTGGCAATTTGAGTAGCCTGGGCAATTAATGTTTCAAATGCCTGCTGAGTAAGCATCGCAGAGACTGTTTGCATCACTGCGGTTTGCTGGAGCTGCTGATTCTGATTGCCCGTATTAGGGATCAGAAACCGGCTGCACGCTGAAAGTGTAAATGCGAATACTGCAACGATTGAAAGGGTAAATAAAATTTTCTTACTCATTGTCTTCTCCTCACGACCATCCAATGCGGATGGAATTATGCAATCGAATTGATACACCCCATAGACGATTAGTTCAGTAAAAAGTTCCCAAAACTTGAGGCAATTTTTCAAATTTTCCCCTTTTTTTAGAAGCACCGTATAATTACCTGCAGTACACGATACGGGAGACAAATTACCGAATGCAAATTACACCATCATCCCTGTTGGAAATTGAGCACTGGCTGCGAGAAGCCGGTGAATTTGCGTTAGCTCAACAAACCAGTGTTCAAATCACGATGAAACGCGACCATACCCCGGTCACCAATGCGGAATTCGCCATTGAAAAGACCCTGGTCAACCATTTACAAGAACACTTTCCGGGTACGCAAATGCTGACCGAGGAAAATGGATCCATTGGTGATATCAGTCAAACTGTATGGGTGCTGGACCCAATCGATGGGACCAAAGCATATTTAAACGGACTGCCATCCTGGTGCATCTCACTTGGTTTAGTGGATAAGGGGAAACCGGTTGCCGGATGGATATATCTTCCCGCTACACGCGATCTGTATTATTCCGTAAACCAAACAGCTTTCTTGAATAAACAACCGCTGCCAAAGGCTCTGCCCCTACCGTTGGATGATCCGCTAGCCTTTCTGGCCGTTCCAGCCAATGCCCACCGGCATTATGACATTCGCTATCCCCGGCTGCGCTCCTTTGGCTCAACTGCTTTTCATCTCGCTTTTTTGGCAAGAGGATCAGCAATTGGTGTTCTGACACGCAAAATTAATTTATGGGATATGGCTGGGGTTTTGCCCATTTTAAACACATTAGGTTATCAAATCGAATACCTATCAGGGGCTGCAATTGATCTACAAGAATTAATCCACGGTGAAAAAACCCCGGATTCTATAATTGCAGCTCATCCGCAAAACCTGGCCTCACTGCGAGAAATGATTCTACGCAAAGATTGATGACTCAAAAAAACCGGCAGGGATTACCTACCGGTTTTTTGAACAAAGTTCACAAACAGCGCATTGACTATGCGCAGAAAATTAATATTTTTCGGGAATAAATGTCTGATCAGAAATCGGCGGGCGCACATAACCGATATCTTTTTGCCGCGGCGGTAATTCGATTTCTGCGGGCGTCAGGTCTTCATACGGGATCAAAGTCAGCAAGTGTGAAATACAATTTAACCGGGCTCTCTTTTTATCGTCGGCATTTACCACATACCACGGACATTGTTTTGTGTCCGTATATTTAAACATCTCATCCTTCGCCATTGAATACTCAACCCAGCGTGAACGCGACTGCAAATCCATTGGGCTGAGTTTCCACCGCTTGGTGGGATCTTTTATCCGTGCCTGGAAACGGCGTTCCTGTTCTTCGTCGCTCACCGAGAACCAGTATTTAATAAGGATGATCCCTGAACGGATTAACATTCGCTCATACTCTGGGCAAGATCTTAAAAACTCATCGTATTCATCTTTGGTGCAAAATCCCATCACGCGTTCAACCCCAGCACGGTTATACCAGGAGCGATCAAACAGGACCATTTCACCGGCTGCCGGCAAATGCTGCACATATCGCTGAAAGTACCATTGGGTCTTTTCTCGTTCTGTGGGTACACCCAGAGCCACTACCCGGCAAAAGCGTGGATTCAAGCTCTCTGTAATCCGTTTGATGGTCCCCCCCTTCCCGGCAGCATCACGGCCTTCAAAGATCACCACAACTTTTAACCCTTTGGATTTAATCCATTCTAAAAGTTTAACCAGTTCAATTTGCAGCCTGGCCAATTCTTTTTCATACGTTTTGGTATCCATTTTTTCTTTAGGCAGGCTTTTTTTCTTTTCCTGCTTTTCTGCTGTTTCGATGACCTCTACCGGATGATGATTTTCTTTGGGTTCGGATTTTCCATTCGAACCGTTATCCTTCTTTTTCTTTTTGCTCATCGCTCCCTCCCGATTTTGCTTTATAACCACAAATGCTGTATCAATGTTTACTATACTGACCGCAAATGCAAATCAGCTGAGAATCTATAATTTTTATCGAATCATTCAGGTTTGGAAAAGGAATGGTATTTAATAGTATAGACAATCCATAAAAAAGTACAAGTTTTATACGGAAATAATCTACAAAGACTCAATCGAAAAGCCGAAGAGCGAGGGATGGGTAAGCACTCCGGTGAGTGTTTGAACCCACAGAAAATAAAAACCGCTTGTTCAGCGGTTTCGTTTGAACGGCAGGGATGGGTATGCACTCCGGTGAGTGTTTGAACCCACAGAAAATAAAAAACCGCTTGTTCAGCGGTTTCGTTTGAGTGGCGAGGGTGGGTTTTGAACCCACAACCTTGGGCTTATGAGTCCCCTGCTCCACCATTGAGCTACCTCGCCAGGGCTTGAAGCGACCGAAATAATACTACATCGCCGGAATTTTGTCAACGTCCTGAAGATGAATTTATGAAAATCCCAACCCTCGTTCCTTAAGAGAAATATAGCGGTTTGCCCCAATCACCAAATGATCCAACAAATCAATATCCAATAATTTTCCGGCTTGCACCACCGCCCTGGTCAACGCGATATCTTCCGGACTGGGAGAAGGATCACCGCTAGGGTGATTGTGAACCATCAAAATACTGGCTGCATGATGCTGGATGGCCGGTTTAAACAATTCTCCTACCCGAACCATCGAGGAGTTTAATGAACCTTTATACAATTTTTCAATCTTAATCACCCGGTTGCGCGTGTCGGTTAAAATTACCCATAAATGCTCTTGCGGTAAGGCGGCCATCTCATACTGCACCAGCGCCGCTGCATCCGCAGGACTGTGGATCGCCGGCCGCTCCTCCGGAGATTCAGCGGCCAACCTGCGGCCTAATTCTATGGCAGCCTTAATTTGCGCAGCCTTCGCCTCTCCAATTCCGTACTGTTGGCAAACATCCACAAACGAAGCTTTATGCAGTCCGGCCAAACCTCCAAATGTTTTTAACAAGCGCTGCCCCATCTGAACAGCGTTCTCTCCTGGAACACCCGTGCGCAGCAAAATAGCCAGCAATTCTGCAGAAGATAGGGCCTGGGGACCTAATTCAGCCAATCGCTCCCTTGGCCGGTCGGTATCAGCCAGATCCGTAATGCGGTATGCAGCAGGCTGTTCGCGTGTCATTTTTCTCCCCTTGTGTTCTGTAATGATTTGAGAATTTAAATAATTATAGCTTTTCTTTCACAATCGCCCCTGAATGCCAGGTGATCAAAACCTTATCCCTGGTTCATCCATGCTATAATGATCGCATTGGAGACGCCTATGAACTTCGATTCGACCTTTATATCCAATTTGGCGTTGGTCGGCACGGGGTTTGCCGCCGCTTTTATTGCTGCCTTGTGGTTGAGTCTGATTATCTGGACCTACCGAGATATTCGCAGCCGCGCCCGCGACCCTTTGATTCGTGTGCTGGCAGTCCTGGTTGTAGCAATCTTATTTCTCCCAGGCGTTTTGGTATATGTTATTCTCCGGCCAGCCAGAACCATTGAAGAAGAATACCAGCGCACTTTAGAAGAAGAAGCTCTTTTACAAACCATCGAAGATGTACCTCTTTGCCCAGGTTGCAGCCGCCGCACGGAGCCAGATTGGATGATTTGCCCCAACTGCCACACCCGGCTTAAAAAACGCTGTCACCAATGCGGGAAACTCAATGAACTCCCCTGGAACCTGTGCCCATTCTGCGGAACACCTGCACCTGGAATGCGCCGGGATAAGATCAGCCTGGACGAAGCACTCCTTAGCGCCACTCCTGAAAAAATCACCGATCCTTTTGAGCCTGTAAAAGAATTTGATGCCGAATCGATTCCTGAAGAATACAATTCAGGAAACCCACTTGAACCAGATAAATCAAACCTTGATTAACCACTCCAACCGGAGAAGCATATCCTGCAACATCCGAGTATAATTTATCTATGCGTAATCTGATTCCTTTAGAACCGATTGATTATCTTGTTATTGGACATGTTACCCAAGATATAACACCGAACGGTCCTTTGTTGGGAGGTACCGCGGCATATGCTGCCTTGACCGCGAAAGCTTTGGGACTGCGGGTTGGCATTGTGACTGCCCATGAGCCTGGTCTGTCTTTGCCACAATTAGAGGGGATCCAAATTGCGGCTGCGTTTTCAGATGTTTCAACAACTTTTGAAAACACCACCACTCCCAATGGACGGGTGCAGCACCTCTACCAACAGGCTACGCCGCTGGATTTTTCAATGGTTCCAGAGCTATGGCGAAAAGCCCCCATCGTTCATTTAGGACCCGTTGCGCAAGAAGTGGATCCAAAACTGGTTCGAGCCTTCCCCGAGTCCCTGATCGGTGTCACTCCGCAAGGTTGGATGCGCGCCTGGGATAAAAACGGCCTCATTCATTACACGGATTGGCTCGAAAATCGCTATGTCCTTGAATCAGCCAGTGCTGCGGTCATCAGCGTTGAAGATGTGCATGGAGATGAAAGCCTTATCGATGAATTTCTTTCATCCATCCGAATTTTGGTAGTAACAGAAGGTTCGGCAGGCTGCCGTCTCTATTGGAATGGCGATTTACGCTATTTCCGCGCTCCACAAGTGACGGAAGTGGATCCCACTGGCGCAGGTGATATTTTCGCAGCGACCTTCTTTACCCGGCTTAGTAAAACGAGAGATCCTTGGGAAGCAGCCCGTTATGCCACAATGTTGGCATCTACCTCTGTAACCCGCCGGGGTATGGCAGGTGTGCCAACCCCCGATGAAGTTTATTCCCACCTTGTAGAAATTCTTCCTTAGAGAGCAATTTATGGCCCGGATCTATACTTTTGTTAATCAAAAAGGCGGCGTTGGAAAAACAACAACCGCAATTAACCTGGGAGCCTACCTGGGCTACTTTGGACAGCGCGTTCTCCTTGTGGATCTTGATCCACAAGCCAACGCAACCTCATCGTTGGGAATTGATAAGCGCACTGTCCGCAATGGAACCTATGAAGCACTCATTGGCACCCAGCCTATCGGGCCACACATTTTACATAACCCACGATTTAAGATCTCCATTTTGCCTTCTTCGCCTGCCCTGGCGGGGGCTGAGGTGGAATTGATTGACATGCCTGGCCGAGAGAAAAAATTATTCGATGCTCTGGCTCCTGCAATCGACCGGTATGATTATATTTTAATTGACTGCCCGCCTTCGCTCAGCATGTTAACGATCAACGGCCTCATTGCAGCCAAAAATGGTGTAATCATTCCAGTACAGTGTGAATACCTTGCGCTCGAAGGTTTAGGCCAGCTAACCCAAACCATCAATCGTGTACGCAGCTCTTTATTTCAGGAAATGGCCATCCGCGGCGTTGTATTAACCATGTATGATGGCCGGACACGATTGGCAATGGACGTGGTTAGCGAAGTCCGCAAATATTTTCCTGACCAGGTATTCCAAAGTATTGTACCGCGCAGCATTCGTCTGGCAGAGGCACCTTCTTATGGTTTGCCGATCTCGATTTATTCTCCGGAATCGAGCGCCGCAAAAGCGTATTCCAGCCTTGCGCGTGAGGTACTTGAAGGAGACGGTATTCATATCCCAGTTTTTGAAGAAGAAGGATAGATCAAGATGGTTCGAAAAAGCGGTTTAGGAAAAGGATTGGATGCATTAATACCAGGAGATCAACAAGCAGTTCCTGAAGGCAGTTCGCTTTATCTTTCAATCGATCAGATACAACCCAATCCATATCAGCCGCGGTTAACCATTGCCGATAGTGATCTTCAAGAATTAGCCTCATCCATCCAGGAACACGGTATTTTGCAGCCGCTCATCGTGAGCCCCGGCGCACAAATGGACCAATATATCCTGGTTGCTGGGGAACGGCGGTTACGAGCAGCCCGTCTGGCGGGTTTGCAGACTGTTCCGGTGATCCTTCGCACAGTCGATGAAAAACAGCAGCTTGAACTGGCACTCATCGAAAACATCCAACGGGCTGATCTATCTCCACTTGAAACTGCTGAAGCCTACCGCCAATTGGCCAATGAATTTTCGCTTTCCCATGATGAAATTGCCCATCAGGTAGGCAAAAGTCGCTCAGCAATTACGAATACTCTGCGGCTGCTCGACCTGACCGAAGATGGCCGCAGCGCTTTGGCTGGTGGAAAAATCAGCGAAGGGCATGCGCGGGCAATCCTTGGGCTAACCACTCCCAAAGCACAAAATGCTGCTTTGGAGACGGTTTTAAAATTAGAGCTGAACGTTCGTCAGACAGAAGAACTGGTGCGAAAATTAAATGGGAAAAGACCAGAAAAACCTGTCAGCACAATGGTTCCCCCCGAAATCTCTGACCTTGCGTCTCGTCTGGGTGACCGCATGGGGACAAAAGTAACCTTGCGCCACGGCAAACGTGGAGGAACAGTTACCATTCATTATTATTCCGATGAAGAACTGGATGCAATTATCGCGCAAATCCTCAAGGATTGATAACCATGATCATTCTTCACAATGCAAAAATTTATACATTGGATCCAATTACCCCGGTTGTTTCAGCTATCGCTATCCGGGATCATCTCGTTCTGGCTATTGGCACCGATGAAGATATTTTGTCATTAGCAGAATCAGATACGCGCCTGATTGACCTGCATGGAAAAACCATCTGGCCTGGATTAACAGACGCGCATCAACATCTTCAAAATTTTGCACTCAGTTTACAATGGATCGATTGTGAAACAACAACAAAGGAAGAATGCATTAAGCGCGTAGCGAAAAAGACAGCCACAGCCAAACCGGACACATGGATTCGGGGACATGGCTGGAACCAAAATGTTTGGAATGATGGTTTTGGCAACGCAGCTGACCTCGACCATGCTTCGAATGACCATCCAGTCTATTTAACTGCCAAATCGCTGCATGCTTCCTGGGCAAATTCTGCTGCACTGCGGTTAGCTGGCATTGATTCACGCACTCCCGATCCAGAAGGCGGGCGCATTCAACGAGACGCTTCCGGCAAACCAACCGGTATATTGTTTGAATCCGCAATGGCGTTGGTAGAAGAAATCATCCCTGCCCCGACAGTAACCGAAGTACGCGAAGCAATCTTAGAAGCGCAGCCCGTTCTGTGGAAAATGGGAATTACTGGTCTGCATGATTTTGACCGGCGCACCTGTTTCCTGGCCTTGCAGCAGTTAAATTATGAAGACCAATTACGTCTCAGGATTGTAAAATCAGTTCCTCTGGAAAACCTGCCGCAAGCGGTTGAGCTGGGATTAAGCAGTGGTTTCGGGAATGACTTTTTGCGCATTGGTTCAGTCAAGCTCTTTGCAGATGGAGCCCTTGGACCGCAAACCGCGGCCATGTTACAGCCCTACGAAGGCTCAGATCAGGAAACCGGACTGCTTTTTCTGGATTCGGAACAAGTTTTTGAATACGGATTACAAGCCAGCCAATCAGGATTGAGCCTGGCGATTCATGCGATCGGTGACCGCGCCAACCACGAAATGCTCCAGGGGTACGAGTATTTACGCCGTTATGAAGCGGAGCACAATCTTCGGCCGCTGCGTCACCGAATCGAACATGTGCAAATCCTTCATCCTGATGACCTTGCCCGGCTTGCAGAATTAGATATTATTGCCTCAGTACAACCCATTCATGCCACTTCCGATATGCTCATTGCAGATCAGTTCTGGGGAGAACGCGCTGCAAATGCATATGCATTTCAGGCTTTGTTAGAAAATGGCACACGTCTTGCATTTGGTTCAGATGCACCAGTAGAATCTCCCAATCCGTTTTGGGGAATTCATGCTGCCGTAACCCGCCGCCGTCAAAACGGCACACCCGATGAAGCTGGCTGGTATTCTCAACAACGAATCACCCTTCAGCAAGCCCTGGAAGCCTACACAATCACCCCGGCTTATTGTGCTGGGGTAGAAAATCATCTTGGCCGGCTTAGCCCTGGGTATTTGGCAGATTTAATCGTTTTACCTCAAGATCCATTTACTATGCCCGCCCAAGAAATTTTCAACATCCAACCGGATGCGACCATGGTCAACGGAACCTGGGTCTGGCAAAGAGAGTAAGAATCGCTTGACATGTCTGGTCACCTGCCCCTGACTCCTGAAATATTAGTCCCACGCCTCGGAGACTATTTAGTTGACCGCGGCTTGATTAAAATTGAGGACTTGCAACGGGCATTGCAAAAACAATCTGCTCTCCGAAAAACATCCTCCGAACCACCTCTTTTGGGAAAATTATTGGTGCAAATGGGGTTGATCACGCAATCCCAATTGGATGCCGCCATTACCGAGCAGGTCCTACAATTTAAAACAGCTCTCCAAGAAACCAACCGCCAGCTAGAACAGCGGGTGGTCGAACGTACCGCTGAGTTAGAAACGGCTTTAAGAAAATTATCCGATCTTAACCAGCTAAAAGCGAACTTTATTTCAAACATCTCGCATGAACTTCGCACGCCGCTCACTCACCTGAAAGGGTACGAAGAATTGCTAGCTTCAGGAGATATGGGTCCTCTAAATCAGCAGCAGTTGAACGCCCTGGCAACTATGGGAAAAGCCATTGACCGGTTAGAGCGGTTAATTGAGGACTTGATCCTATTCGCCACATCCGAACGCGGAGAAATGCAATTAAACCTGCAAAACTTTAACGTAGTTACGGTATGCGCCCAACTGTTGGATCAATTTGGGACAAAAGCAAAAGAACAACAATTATCGTTGTTCCTGGATGCCGCTGAAAATATCCCCTCAGTATATGCAGATTGGGAAAAAATCGGCTGGGTGATTCACCAACTCCTCGATAATGCCATCAAATTCACCCAGGCAGGTGGAAATATCACCATCCAGATTTCTCAAGTAGCGGATTTTGTTGAAATTTCAGTACAAGACACCGGAATCGGAATTCCAGAATCTCGCATCGATGAATTATTTGAACCGTTTCATCAACTTGATGGATCATCGACCCGTAGATATGGGGGAACCGGTTTGGGGCTTTCTCTAGCAAAGAAAATCCTTGAAGCGCACGAAACAAAACTGATTGTTCGATCTGAACTTGGTAAGGGCAGCCAATTTTCATTTAAATTGCTCCCTGCTCTGGAATATTAGCGAAGGGAGTATCCAACATGAACCAGCAATCCACCACATTAACAGGTATATCTCCGGAATTTTTTTACCGTCTCAATGAAATCTTCTTTCAAGCTGTTTCCTGGCGCACCGTGATTGAACAAATCCTGTTGATGTCTCGTCCAGCCTTTATTTTCGATAATGTGGTCGTGTTTCTGGGCGACCCGCAAACAGGCGGACTGGATGTTGCCTATGCGAAGGCAACTGGCCGCGGTAAATCTGCGGAGGCGGATGTTGCCTGGGGAGAAATTTTAGCCAATCAAGTTGTTGAAAAAAAGTGCACCATCCTGCAAGAACCAGATCAAGATCAGGAAACCGATCGTTTGCAGCGGCCATATTCATTAGGTATTCCGCTTCAAGTTGACCGGAAAAATCATGGGGTAATTATCTTTATCCGTTTTGGCGGCCCGCAATACACCTCGCACGACCGTTCTTTTGCAGAATATTTATCATACCAGATCGCCCAGATGATCGCCCGAGAATCGTTGAAAAAAGAAAATGAACGCCTTGAGTTTCAATATCGGGTCTTTCAAGTTCAAGAAGATTTTATCTCAACGCTTTCACACGAGCTGCGCAATCCGCTTGGCTTTATCAAGGGATACACAACCACGTTGCTCCGCCCCGATGCGAATTGGGATATGGATATACAAAAGGAATTTTTAAGCATCATTGACCGAGAAACGGATCGGTTGCAAGAACTAATTGAAAATTTATTAGACTCTGCCCGCTTGCAATCCGGGCATATTGTGATGAATTTTCAGACCGTCCGCCTGGATGCATTAATGAACGATATCACCGCACGGTCGCGTTTACACCATCCTGACCTGGTCATAAAAACAAGTTTGGACACGCCGCTAAAATCAATTCAAGCAGATCCACGGCGTTTAGCACAAATATTTGAAAATATAATTAACAACGTTGTTAAGTATGCACCTGGTTCTCCCGTTATAATTACCATCAAGAATGCAGAAAACGGTTTAGATATCTCCATTCAAGATTTAGGCCCTGGAATTCCGGAAAAATACGTCAATAAAATCTTTGACCGATTCTTCCGTGTTCCAGACCAACGCACAGCAGCACACGGTTCAGGTTTAGGCTTGTTTATCTGCAAACAAATCATC
>JAJUJY010000122.1 GCA_029265085.1 Chloroflexota bacterium | reverse complement strand
TTGGGTTTTGGTTGGGTTTAGCTTATTGTTGGGTTTTAAGTAATGGGTGGGGTTTACCGTATTGGTGGGGGTCTTCTTACGGGTGGGGGGGGGGGGCAACACCCGATAAATCGTCGGTTCTGCAAAACGAGAAACCACAAAAGCAAAACCGCCCATTGCAACTGCAATGAAAATATACCGCCATCCGCGCGCAATTAATTGCTGGCGTTTGCGGTAATAAAATATCTTTCGGCCTGTCCGAATGGTGCTCAGACCGATCATAAAACTGATCAACAAGCCAATAATAAGTAATACAAATGTCGTTTGTACGGCTGTGCGAATATCCAGGTTCATGCAAGTTCCCGATTCTGTAATAGGATCGTCATGATTATAGCACGACTGAAAGTGACGTGTATTTTGCACCCCTTCTGATTAATGTTAGGGTAAAATTTATACTAATGACTCTCGCTCCAGGAATTTTTCTCAATAATCGTTATCGCATCATTTCCATCCTGGGACAGGGTGGCATGGGGGCTGTATACGAAGCTGTTGATGAAAATTTGGGTATTCCGGTTGCTGTAAAAGAAAATCTTTTCTTAACTGAAGAATATTCCAGGCAATTTCAACGGGAAGCTAATATCTTAGCCAGTCTTCGCCATCCTAATCTGCCGCGGGTTGGAGATTATTTAACCATTCCGGGGCAAGGCCAGTATTTAATCATGGATTATATCGATGGGGAAGATTTGCGCCAGCGAATCGAGCGCTTAGGCTGCTTACCCGATCATGAAGTCATTGTCATTGGCGCCGCCATGTGCGATGCCCTGGCTTATTTGCACTCTCGCCCCTCACCAATTATTCACCGCGATTTAAAACCGGGCAACATCAAAATTACACCGGAAGGCCAGGTTTTTCTGGTGGATTTTGGCCTCGCCAAAGTGATGATGGGCAACCAGCAAACCACCACCGGAGCGCGTGCCATGACTCCGGGATATTCCCCTCCAGAACAGTATGGTACTGCTCCAACGGATGTACGCACAGATATTTATTCGCTTGGCGCAACCCTATACGCTGCCTTAACTGGAACAATTCCGGAAGATGGGCTGGCGCGTGCAACCGGAAAAGCAGAACTGACTGATATTCGCAAAATCACTCCCAAAATTGGGCGCAAGCTGGCTTTAACCATCGAAAAAGCCCTGGAGGTGGAGCCAGAGGATCGGTTCCAAACAGCGGAAGATTTTAAAGCTGCTTTGATTGAAGCTGGAAATCTCAACCCGGTGACCGGCAAACCTTTTTTGGTCACTCCGCCACCCGTTTCACCACTATTTACACCTGCGAGTGAAATATCCGGCAGTTCCCCGTCACAGCCGCAGCCATCTGCGCCGGAAATGATTGGAATGAAACGAAACTCGTATCCGTACGCCCGGCGAAAACGTAATCCGTGGATACTACCTGTTTCAATCTCCTTGTTAATCATCGCTTTGCTGATTGTCGATATGTACCAGCCTATCTGGCTGGCAAATGTCCGCACATTGCTGATTCCTCCTGCCAGTACACCGGTATCCGCCGTTCTTCCAACCGCGACAACTCCCCTGGCAACACCCGAGGTTATTCCATCCCTCCCAACAAATATTGAACTGGCGAACCCAACCGCAACATTAACCCCTTCTCCCACAATCACAAATACACCGGAGCCGTCACCAACAGTTGGGCCTACACCACTTGGCGGCGGGAGCGGAATCATTGCGTTTGCCTCAAACCGCACCGGCATTATGCAAATTTGGTTGATGAATGCAGATGGGAGCCAGCAGCGCCCCGTGACCAGCATGCCGGATGGGGCCTGCCAACCTAGCTGGTCACCAGACGGAACAAAAATTGCCTTTATTTCTCCTTGTGCCAACCGGCAATACCTCTATGAGGGCACAAAAATATATATTCTTGATCTGGCAACAAGCGGTGCGCAGCCAGAACCATTGCCTTTACCCGCCAGTCCAGCAGCTGATTTTGACCCTGCCTGGGGGCCCGATGGCAGAAGAATTGCTTTTACCTCCTTACGGGATGGGAAGCCGCATATTTACGTTTACAATATTGTTGATAGTACGTTGACCCAATTAACCAACACGGTGTATGCCGACAAACAACCTTCCTGGTCTCCTTCAGGAACACAAATTGCTTTTGTGCGTGAAGTTGCTTATTCACAAATTTGGATCATGTCCAATACTGGGCAATTTCAAACCCGGTTTACACTCTCTGGAGAACTAAATAATCTCTGGCCAACCTGGTCAAGTGACGGAAGCCTTATTCTCTACAGCCAAACCAAAACCGATGTAACCATTCCATGGCTTTCTGTGATGAGTTATGCTGACCGCGGAACCTCTCTGGAAGCCCGTATTCCACCCCGCGGGCAAACTGAAATTGGCCCGGTAGCCAAAGCTGCGGTTTCACCTGACGGCAAGTGGATCACTTTTGAGGGTTGGCCAAATGGCACCAATCACGATATTTATTTGATGACAATCAACGGAGCCAACCTGATCCAGTTAACAACTGATAAAGATTTTGACTTTGGCCCCGTCTGGCAACCTGTTCCAGCCCCCCTTCCATAGGAGTTCCTGATGCGTCTTTCTCCTGGCGACCAACTTCGCAACCGGTATCGAATTGAAGAAACCATCGCTCAGGGAGGCATGGGAACGATTTACCGGGCAATTGATGAAACACTGGGGATTGTCGCAGCCATTAAAGAAAATCTTGCGACAAACGAGGATGCGGCCGCACAATTTCATCGAGAGGCAAATATTCTTGCCGGTGTCCGGCATCCTAATTTACCGCGCGTCACGGACCATTTTTCAATCCCCGAGCAAGGTCAATATCTTGTCATGGATTACATCCCCGGTGAAGACCTGCGCGAACGGATTGACCGGCAAGGACCTATTTCTGAAGAAGAAGCCATAACGATGGCTGTTGACGTCTGTGACGCCCTGGATTATCTACATCACAGCCGGCCTCCCATTGTGCACCGAGATATTAAACCTGGCAATATAAAAATCACCCCAGAAGGCCAGGTATATCTGGTTGATTTTGGCCTGGCGAAAATTGCTGCAAGTGGACAGGCAACAACAACCGGTGCACAAGCACTCACCCCTGGATATGCCCCACCGGAACAATACGGACAGGGGACCAACCCGTTATCGGATATTTATGCACTAGGTGCAACCCTTTATGCCGCACTAACCGGAAAAATTCCAGAAGATGGGCTTTCCAGGATGTTAAACACTGCCTCATTAACCTCACTCAGAAAAATAAATCCCAATATCTCTCAAAAAGCAGCTGACGCCATTGAAAAAGCTATGTCGGTAGAGCCAGGCCGCCGGTTTCAAAGCGCAGGGGAATTTAAATCTGCACTGCTTGGAACCAATCCTGAACTTGCCAAAAAATTTTCCGAGACTATCCGGCTTGAACATGTGGAAGGATTCCCGCTCCAACTGGGTCATGTCGATGAACCGCCTGTGGAGAACAACTCGGTTCCCCTTAAAGCACAAAAAAAGAAGCTGCCCATCATACCCGTCTTCATTGGTTTGATTGTGGTCGGGATAATTTTATCAATCATCATTGGATTATCTCCATCATCCCCAACTATCCGGCCAACAACAGCAACCATAACCGCCAGTCTGCTGCCAACCAATACAAACCTGGCAGCCAGCCCTACTGCCGCCACAACCGAAGCTGCGGCTGTAATTCCAACCATGCCGCAAACAGAAACCGCCACACAGACAGCAGAAACGATTTCAGCAGCCCCAACGATTTCAGCGACCCCCACAGGCGGCGGGGATGGAATGATTGCTTTTGCGTCAGATCGCAGTGGTGTGCCCCAAGTTTGGATCATGAATGCTGACGGGAGCCAACCAGTACAGGTCACCAATTTTCCGGACGGAGCCTGCCAACCGGATTGGTCACCAGATGGAAACCAACTGGTATTTATTTCCCCTTGTCCAGGCCGCCAGGATATCTATAAAAATGCCAGCATGTTTATTATCAATACCGATGGCAGCGGGCTAACCCCATTGGTTTCATTACCTGGGGGAGATTTTGAACCTGACTGGTCACCAGATGGCAAATATATTTTGTTCACTTCACTGCGGGAGCGGTTGCAGCATATTTTCCTTTATGAATTAGCTGTCCAGCAGGTCACCCGGCTCTCGCCGCCCACCACCAATGATCGCAACCCGGCTTGGGCACCCGATGGGCAAAAAATTATTTTCGAAACCACGCGCCTTGGCGAGTCTCAAATATGGATCATGAATCCTGACGGATCAGCCCCCAAAGAATTCTCAGCGCAGGACGGAAATGGCGACCGTATGCCCGTTTGGTCAACCGATCAGGCAGTAATTTATTTCGTCCAGGGATCAGATTTGCCCCGTTTGATTGCAAAGCAGTCAAATAAAAACCAGGCGGAAGAGTTTCCAGTTGCCGAAACACTCCGCCCGGTATATGATCCATCTGTTTCACCAGATTCCTGGTGGATTGCCTTTGAGGGGATCGTCAACAAAAATAGTGATATTTTCTTGCTCACCCGCAACGGCGGCAACCTGACACAATTAACCTTTGAGCCAGGTGCAGATTTTGACCCAGCTTGGAAGCCAGGGATAATCCCCTAATTTTTAAAGGATTCGGAGATTTTCCGAGAATACCCTTCCGCAAATAGTGCGGGAGTACCGCCAGTGTGCCAGAACAAGACCTTATCGGTTGGTTTAAAGAAACCTTTACGCACCAGATCGATCAACCCTGCAGCGGCTCGCCCGGTATATACCGGATCTAACAATAAACCTTCTTTTGCCGCAAACATTTGGATCGCTTCAATTTCAGGTGCGCCTAAAATACCGTACCCTTCACCCAGATAATCTGCATTAACATGAATATCTTCAGGGCGAATCAGCGTTTTCTTACCCAAACGATCGCTTGCTTCGGTGGCAATTCCAGCAACCATTTCTTGCAGGTCGCGTTCAGGTTCATCAATACTGATTCCCAACACGTTGCCCTTCCAACCGGCCAGATGCGCGCCTAATGCCAAACCAGCCTGCGTTCCGGCTGACGAAGAAGCGATCACAATCCAGTCTGGTTCCACTTCTTGCTTCATCAGCTCATCAAATGCTGCCCAATATCCCAAAGCGCCTGTCGGCGTGGATGCACCAACAGGAATTAAGAATGGACGACGCCCTTCTTCCCAGGCTTTTTCAAACACTTCTTGAGAGGTTTTTTCTCGCAGCGGTCGAGTTGTCCACACGATTTCGGCATCAAAGAGGCGGTCGAGTAAATAATTCCCATCTGCCACAGCAGGAGGATTACCGTTTAATACCAGGATGCAATCCAAACCGACTCGTTTTGCCAGCGCAGCCGTTTGCCTGCAATGATTCGACTGGGCAGCACCGACAGTAATCAATGTCTTTGCTCCATTAGCCTGTGCTTCTGCTAAAACGTATTCCAGCTTGCGAGTCTTATTACCCCCCATTGCCAGGCCAGTTTGATCATCCCGTTTGACCCAGATTTTTGGACCGCCTAATTCAGCAGTTAAACGGGGTAAAAATTCAACAGGGGTCGGTAAATGCGCAATTTTTATCCTTGGAATCACAATGCCACCTCTCGTTTGGTTTTATCTCTTCCTCTGCGCCGCATAACATCTAACAACCGGGGCAGAAGCTGAGTATATATATTATATAACCAGGGACGTGGAGTGTAGTCCCAGGCTCCGGCAGTTCTCACCACCTGCCCACCCAGACCTTCTTTGAACCGGAAAACACCCCACATAGAATCAGTTTCATTGAATTCATCTGGTGCTCCCCATAAATCATACATCACGCAGCCGCGAGATTTGGCCAAACGCATTGCTTCCCACTGCAGCAAGTAATTGGGCATCTTTTCCCGGTGCAATTGCCGAGACATCCCGTAGAGATACCAGGCTTTCTGCGCTAACATAAATACCATTACAGCAGCCACAATTTCCCCGTCCGCCTCAGCGATCAAGGGAACCGCCATATTTGCATCCATAAAGGTCTGCCAGACCTTAAGATAGTAACTTTCAGGGCGGATCACAAATCCATCGCGAACCGAAGTCTCGGCATACATTTTATACAAGAAAGGCAGATCTGAACTGGATCCAGCACGAACCACAACTCCCTTTTTCTCTGCCAGGCGTAAGTTGTAGCGAGTTTTTTGCTTCATCCGTGCAAGCCAATCCGCCTCAGTACCATTTAAATCAATCCAGACTGTATTGCGAAATTGGATTTGATCGTCTGAAAACTTCCAACCCCGCTGGGCAAATTCAGTCTGAGCTTGCTGACCAACTCGTTGGTCTTGTGCCTCAGGTTGTCCAGGAATACCCACGCCGACAGGCAAATCCGGATCCATCTTAATAAAAATTGCGCCTTGCTTCCGAGCAAACAACTGTAAATCATTTAATACTCGTTCACGCAAATGGTTATCAGACCAATCCATCATCGGACCGCGAGGCACATATAATATTCTGAGCTGCGCGGCTAAACCAGCCGGCCGAATCGTGCGCTGCAGCACCAATGCGGCTGCTTGAACCTGCCCTGCATCATCGCGCCAGATTTGCGGTAAAGGTTCCCATCCATAAGAAGCTTTTAATTGTCCCCATTCCCAGGTTTGCAAAATATGGGCACCGGGCAATGCTTCAATGGTTTTGTTCCAGGTTTCAGAGTCCAATTATTCTCCTCTCAGCGCCATTTGTCGGGCTTTTTCGCCTATGAGCCAATCTTGGATTGCCCGGTCATGACCAGCTCCGGTGACAGGTTCAGGCATTTGTGTGATGGAAAAATAACCATGCCCATTTGTTTCATTGGTATTCTTCAATACACCCGCCAACACCGCGCAGCGATAAACAACCAAAAAGCCATTCCCCCGTGGATCATCATCAAAATAATACGTTCCAAAAACAGCACCAGCCTGCACCTGCAAACCCGTTTCTTCAAATACCTCTCGTTCTGCTGCCTGCACAGGGTTTTCATCCGCATCGACATAACCTGCCGGTAAATACCAACAGTTCCGCCAGGGGTCTGTATTTCTGCGAACCAACAATATTTTGTGATCGAATTCAATTAATCCCGCTGCGCTGACTTTGAGCTGAGGATAATAAACCCAACCGCAATGGGGGCAAACCCATCGAAAACGATTTTCGAGTTGTTTTTGCACCAATTGGTTCCCGCAACGAAAACAGTAACCCACCTATTTATTCCTCACTGTTTCTTTTCGCAATATACCAACGGTATAAACGATATAGAAGCGGCTGAAAAACATAATCATATGCACCGGCTGAACGTTTAATCATACCGCCAAAACCCCGCTTAAACCGGTATACACCCCATAGCCCATCCGAACGCGTATCAAATTGGGCTTCTAACACCGGCTCATCCTCATCAGGCACGCCCCATAAATCATAAGTTGTGCAGTCTCGTGCAGCTGCCCAACGCATCGCCTCAAATTGAAGTAGATACGTTGGCATTCGATTCCGCTCTTCGTCACTGGAAGCGCCGTAAAAATACCAGGCACGTGAACCACGGGCAAACACCATCAATGCAGCAAGTGGTTTTTGCTGATATTCCGCAACCAATAATTCGCAGTGACCAGCCGGGTGAAATCGCTCATATGCCCGGCGATAATACGCCGCACTATGGACCCCAAAGTCGTCACGCCCTCCGGTAACTTCCATGAGACGCACAAAAGCATCCAGATCACTGCTTGGTCGGACATTAACCTCTTTTTTTTGTGCCAGGCGAATATTGTAACGGCACTTTTGTTTCATCCGCTCCAACCACTGTTCTTCTGTACCATTCAAATCAATCTCAATTGTTCGGAATGGTTGAATGGGCTTAGAAGGCAAGAGGCGTCCGTTCCAGGCAAGTTCTCCCTCCCAGGCATCAGGTTCAATTTTAAGAAAAATTGCCCGGTTGGCCTGGCAAACACGAAAAACTTCCGGCCAGAGCTGATCCAGCGCAGTGCCTACGGGGCCTTTAGGAATATAGGCGATCGTCAATCCCAAAGGCAATTGCCGAAATAATATTTGAGCGCCTGCATTACCCGATTGAACCCGGACTGGCCGCCAGCCAAACGGCTCTTTCAGATCTCCCCAGGCAGCCATCTGAAGGACATGCGCATTTGGATATTGGGAAAGAAATGTTTCCCATTCTTGAGCAGTTAAAATTGGCATTATTCTATCGCAGTGATTTCCGGCGGCGGGGTACTGCGTACAGCTGCCCCAGGAATCAATTCATCAAATAGTTTAAGAATACTGGTCTTATCACCTTCTTTGGCAAGCTTCACCAATTCCTCCACAGCCTGCCGCAAGCTGTCACCCTGTAAAACATCCTGGTTTTCCAGCCGGTAAACATCCGGATGGTCAGTTACTTTATATTGATCCCCTTCATCCCAAAGGTCCTCACTGAGCTTTTCGCCAGGACGAATACCGGTAAAAACAATTTCAATATCGCGTCCGGGTTCTAATCCGGATAACCGGATTAAGTCCTCCGCCAGATCCAATATGCGAACCTGCTGGCCCATATTCAAAACAAAGGTCTCGCCACCCTCTCCCATACTGGCAGCTTGTAAAACCAGGTAAACTGCTTCCGGGATCGTCATAAAATACCGCTTCATATCCGGATGGGTAATTGTCACCGGCCCCCCTGCAGCAATTTGACGTTTAAAGATCGGAACCACACTTCCACGGCTGCCCAATACATTACCAAAGCGGACCACAGAATAGGAGCGGCCAGACCGCCGCGCCGCATCTTGAACGATCATTTCTGCTACTCGTTTGGTCGCACCCATTACATTCACTGGACGAATGGCTTTATCCGTTGAAATCATTACCAATTGATCAACCTGGTGTGCAAGTGACGTTTCTACCAGGTTATATGTGCCACGGATATTATTCGTGACCGCTTCTTCGATATTCATTTCCATCATCGGCACATGCTTGTGCGCAGCAGCATGAAAAACCACTTCAGGCCGGTGTTCGGTAAATACACTATTTAACCGTTTCCTGTCTCGAACATCCGCAATTACGGGGCGGATGATCAATCCGGGAAAACTATCGCGTAATTCCCACAGCGACTCAAAAATACTATTTTCTCCATGCCCCATCATAATCAGTTCAGAAGGCCCCCAGCGACCGATTTGACGGCATAATTCTCGGCCGATTGAACCGCCAGCACCTGTAACCAGCACAACCCGTCCACTGATGACAGATCCAATCATCTCATCCTTTATCCGGGTCGGTTGACGGCGGAGTAAGTCGGAAATATCCACCTCTCGCAGGCGGCTAACGCTGACTTTTCCTCCAAGCAGCTCGTAAATCCCGGGCATTGTCCGGAAAGGAATACCTTTTAATCGAGCGACATCTGCAACCATACGCACCACCCGCCCCGGTGCGCTTGGGATCGCAATGATGACCTCATCGACATGGTATCGTTCCAACACCTTGGTCAGATCCGTGATCGTCCCCAATACAGGCACACCGTGAATTTCCTGGTGCATTTTGGTCGGGTTATCATCCAGAAAGCCCACCGGAACAAGGTTCACCTGAGGATTTTTTTGCAGTTCGCGGACAACCATTGCCCCTGCATCCCCGGCGCCAACAATTAGAACATGTCTTTGGCGCAGGCTGTGCATAGACCGATTGATTGAATTTGTTTTTGCTTCTGCAATCACTCGGAAAGTGAATCTCAAACCACCGGTCATTAACAAAGTTAATAACCAGTCAATTACCAACACGGAACGCGGCAAACCATCAAATGCAGACATGGATCGCAGCGTCACCATCGCCGCAGAAACGACCACAGAACTGGTCGTAGCTGCCGCAACAATGAGGCGCAATTCTTCCACACTCGCATACATCCACATCCGCCGGTAGAGCCCAAACAAATAATAAACGGCTGGCTTCACCAAAAGTGCGACCCCCATCATCCAGTATGCAGAGGGTAAATATTGGAAAAATAGCGCACCTAATTCAAAGCGAAGCGCATAGCTGCCAAGAACAGAAAATATGATTAATACAATATCCCCCAACAATACATATCGATTGCGAATATTGGGTTTAGCGCGCATTCACTACCGGCCTCGAAAACCGACCACTGTGCCAATGGTGCGGAACATAATATTGATATCTAATAACATATTGCGATGTTTAATGTAATACAAATCGTACTCTAATTTGATGGAATTACTGTCCACATCGGAAGCATAACCATAATTCACCTGTGCCCAACCCGTCAGTCCTGGGCGGGCAAATAAGCGTGCCCGGTAAAAAGGAATCTGCTTTTGCAGCTCTTCCACCAATTCGGGGCGTTCGGAACGCGGACCAACCAGGCTCATATCTCCACGCAAAATATTTATAAACTGGGGCAATTCATCCAGGTGAGTCTTGCGTAAAATCCGGCCAACCCGGGTAGCGCGGTCGTCATTTTCCGAAGCAGGGCGAGGTTTCCCATCTTTTTCCGCATCAGTGCGCATCGTGCGGAATTTAATCATTTTATAGACCCGGCCGTTCTTTCCTAACCGATTTTGGGTATAAAAAATTGGAAAACCGCTGTCAAGCAAAATTAATAATCCGATGAAAGGAAAGAAAAACGCCAGGATCAGGCTGCCTACCAACCCACCAGTAAGATCCAACAGCCGTTTACTTAATTCATAAAACCCGCCAATATGCACCTGATCAACAAAAGATCGCAGTACCCAATCCGGTTGTAAAAGATAAATTGGAAGACGTCCTAATAAATCCTCATAAACTACCGGCATGGATGTGACTTCGATGCCTTTTTCTTCCGCCTCCAACAATGCGCCAAACAACTTCGGATTGGTTTCGCCGGATATTGCAAAAATCAAATCTGTGATTCTGTTCTCAGTGATAATATCAAATAATTGTTCACTATTGCCGATCACCGGGAAGCCATAAACTTCTGTGTTTAATTTATTAGGATCATCGTCAATCAGGCCCACCAGGTAAAATGGCGGCGGCCACATCCCTTTTGCGATCCTTGCCATTTCATTGCCAGCTCGGCCGGCGCCAACAATTAAGACTCGTCTTGAAAACTGCGGCGTGGTAAAAATTTTGATATACAAAAAGCGCCAAAGCAAAGTAAATACGTAAGCACAGGCAATAAAAATGGCCACTCCGCGCCTGGGCAGAGAAGTATCTGACACAAAAAACAAGACCAGGTAGCCAATTACCGCAGCCGCCGCGGCAATAGATACTTCACGGAACGAATTAATCCGGCTATTCACATAGCGTGGATTATAGGATTCTATCAAAAGAATCATCCAAATTAACGGCAGCAAGTAAAACCAAAACGGAACCCGTTCCTGCAAAAATTTCCAGGAAAAGTTATACCATTCAGGGCCTTGTGACCAGAAATATAACGAAACACCTAAGGCCAGAATGGATAGAATCAGATCTATGAAGATCAATGTTGAGCGGCGCTCATTTGGGCGAAGCCGCCAGTTTGGAGAAAGTTGGTTTGGATTAGAAGCCATAGAATCCCATTATCTCAGATTATACCCGGCTGCGGAAGATGCTCCACAAAAAACCCGCCCCCCATGAAAGATGCATCGTCATAATTGCTACCGGTATCCCGAACAAATAATATCCAGCTTTTTCGCGTGCAGCAATTGGCAGCGCGCCAATCAGCAAAAGACCAAGATATGCAATTAATTCCAGTGCCAACAACAGCCAGGCCCAATGCCAGAATAAACCAACGAGTATCCAGAATAATAAGCTAAGTACAAATAGCGGAGGCAAAGCCTGCCGCCAACGCAATGTTCCTGGATATCGTTTTAACATCCGCCATTTCCAAAATCCATAGCGCCAATACTGACGAGATAAATCCTTAATGGTTGATCGGGCAAAATACGCGCAACGAATTGCCGGATCTAAATACACCTTACCACCCACCTGTCTTAGACGAGCATTAAATTCGTAATCCTCATTGGTCAATAAAGATTCATCAAATCCACCAATACGGTCAAATAGATCGCGCCGAAAGGAGCCAAACGGGACTGTATCCACCAACGCTGGTTGGGTAGCATAACGGTAAAGAGCATCACCCACACCAAAGGGGTGAGATGCCGCCGCAGCAATAGACCGGGCAACCCAGGTATCGCGGCCTGGTTGGATCAACCAAATCCCACCGACATTATCACCTAGCCCAGCCTGCAAATTAGCCACACAGCGCTCAAAATAATCCAGAGAAGGCACAGAATGTGCGTCCAGGCGAATAATATATTCTCCTTCTGCAGCAGCTAAAGCAATATTTAAGCCCGAAGGAATATTTCTCCGCGGGTTATCTACTACTTTGATCTTTAACTCTGGATGGTCCGCTGCATAATTTGCAATCACATCCCTGGTATGATCCGTAGAAAGGCCATCCGCAATAATAACTTCGATTTCTTCACGGTTCATCGTCTGTTGGTTGATCGCATCCAACAACAGGTGAATGGTTTTCTCTTCGTTGTAGCAGGGAATAATGACAGAAATTCGTGCCATAAGAGATGCTTCTATTTTTCCTATTTTTGATCATTGCCATGGGGCACTGGCAGGCAGACAGTAAAAACAGTTCCTTTGCCAGGCTCTGATTTTAACCTAATTTCGCCCGCATGGGACAGGATTATTTGGCGTGCAATGGCCAATCCTAGGCCAACGCCGCGATCACTACCACCGCGCCGCGATTTATCAGCCTGATAAAATCGCTCGAAAATTCGCTGCTGCTCTTGTGCCGAAATGCCCGCCCCTGTATCGGTTACATGGATCATGACATCGTTTTTCCCTACCTCGGCAGTTATTGAAACTGCCCCACCTGTCGGGGAAAATTTAATGCCATTATCCACCAGATTTGAAAAGACCTGAGCCAGCCGATCGCCATCGCCAATAATCACCGGCAAATCTGGAATTTGTGCAGACAATGTAATATTGGCTGCCTGGGCTTGCAAAACAAATTTATCCACAATGCTTTCAAGCAAAGGCTTAAGTTGAACTGGCAATTGCTGCAAATCAGCCGTGCCTGATTCCAGGCGGCTCAGCGTTAATAAATCTAAAACCAGGCGGTACATCCGGTTGGTTTCTTGAAAAATTACCCCGGCGGCATGCTGCAGCATCTCTGGTGTTTGCGCTGTACCGTCTAAAATTGCCTGTGCAAACCCCTGAATCGAAGTTAATGGTGTTTTTAATT
>JAJUJY010000003.1 GCA_029265085.1 Chloroflexota bacterium | reverse complement strand
GAGCGGCTTGAGCCTGTGCTGACCAAAGGTGGTTTGCGCGTCTTGCCGGATACAACCCTGGAGGATTGCCCTGCGCTGGATTGGCTGCTTGTGCCGGGCGGGTGGGGTGTGCGGGCTGAAATTAATAATTCGCGCCTGATCGCCTGGATCGCGGAGCGCGGCCGGGCAGCCAACACACTGGCATCGGTCTGCACAGGGGCGATGTTGTTGGGGAAAGCCGGGCTGCTGGCCGGAAAACGCGCTACCACGCATTACAGTACCTTGGATTGGATGCGCGAATCATTCCCGGATGTGCAGGTGGAAGAACCTTTCCGTTATGTGCAAGACGGCAACCTGATTACCTCCGCCGGAGTTTCTGCCGGGATTGATATGGCATTGAACCTGGTGGAACGCACGTTTGGCGGGGAAATAGCCCGTGCAACGGCCGTACATATGGAATATCATTACACAACCGATAACCGCCGTTAATTTTCATACCACAAGGAGCATCATATGGAAAAACATCATTGGGTACAGGGGTTTCCGGGGGCAATCACCGTCAGCGACCGGGATGGGATTATCCTGGAAATGAACGATAAATCGATTAAGACTTTTGCCGCGGACGGCGGTGAAGCACTGATCGGGACAAATATGCTCGATTGTCATCCGGAACCGGCGCGCAGCAAACTGGTGTATTTGATGGAGCACCAGCAGAGCAATGTGTACACGATTGAAAAAAACGGGGTCAAAAAATTGATCTACCAGGCGCCCTGGTACCAAGACGGAGAATACGCCGGTTTTATCGAAATGTCGTTAGAAATTCCTGTGGATATGCCGCACTTTGTGCGCGGGGGATCCGATGACTGAAGTCCCGGCCAGCCAACTGCCGCGTTTTACCCTGCCTGAACAGCACGTCAGCTTGCAAACGCTGCCCGTTGAGGGCTGGATTCTGGATATGGGCGGCGGCGGGGAGGGAATTATCGGCCAGTTGATGGGTGCGCAGGTGGTCGCCATCGATTTGAGCGAGCGCGAACTGCGGGATGCTGCGCCCGGCCCATTGAAACTGGTCATGGATGCGCGCGAATTAAAGTTTTTGGAAAATTCATTTTCCGCCGT
Source organism: Chloroflexota bacterium (assembly GCA_029265085.1). The sequence continues at coordinate 69,186 of JAJUJY010000003.1, read as the reverse complement.
CACCTGCTTTTTCTCGCTGATGTATGTTCCCCCGCAGGATAAGCCAGCCATCTTCCGCGAACTGTTCCGCGTGCTCAAACCGGGCGGCTCGTGTTGGGTCTGGGAAGTCACCATTCCCCACGAGGCGGAGCCGCCTAAAGATATTTTTGTGATTCCACTGCAGGTGACCCTGCCCGGTGAGCGGATCGTTCAGACCGGCTATGGGGTGCGCTGGGCTTCACGCTGGCATACGGCTGCGGATTTGATCCAGGCAGCCGAGGCTGCCGGGTTTACAACGCTGGAAACGCAGCCAAACGACCATACCTTTAAACTTCATTTTGTAAAATCTTCGAAAGAATAAACTTCACAAGTATGAACTCATCTCCATCAGTTAAAGTGCTTGCGCTCATACCGGCTCATAACGAGTCGCGCCATATCGTCAAAGTAATTCAAGAAACTGCCCGGCATTTACCCGTGTTGGTGGTGAATGATGGTTCAACCGATAACACAGCCGCTTTGGCTGAGTCGGCTGGGGCGGTGGTGTTGAATCAAATTCCCAACCAGGGCAAAGGCGTGGCTTTGCTGACCGGTTTTCAGTACGCACTGCAAAATGGTTACGATGCGGTTATCACCCTGGATGGTGACGGCCAGCATGATCCGGCCGAAATTCCGGCTTTTGTGGAAGCTTTCACGGCACGCCAGGGCGACCTGATTATTGGGGCGCGCAATTTCCGGCAAATGCCTTTTACCCGCCGGATTGCCAATACCACCGGCCGGGTTTTGTTTTCCTGGGCGATTGGCCAGCCCATCCGCGATAATCAATCCGGTTACCGGTTGATCTCGCGCCGTTTAATGCAGGCGACTCCCAACAGCCGCGAGCGCGGCTTTGAGTTTGAGGTGGAGATGATTGTGCGCTGCGTGCTCAAGGGCTGCCGCCTGGATTGGGTACCCATCCGAACCATTTATGCCGACCAGGGCAGCCATATCTCCCCGTTGAAGCATGCGCTGGGCTTTTTGCAGTTGGTCTGGCGCACACACCAGATGGTGCGCCGTTCCCGCCGGGAAATGGAGCTGGAATGAGCCGCGCGTTGTTTCTTTTAGGGGGCAGCCAGGCCCTGGAAGCTGCTGCGTTGGATTTTGTTTCCGCGGCAGGCGGTCACCAGGCTTGCCTTGCGCTCCTGCTGCAGGGCGGACAGAACTGGCAGAAATACGTGCCGGTGTATGCCGGTCCGCTCAACACGTGCGGCGTGCGGAATATCCAGGTGATTGTCCCAGGTGAGGACGGCCAACTGGATCTGACGGCTGCTGGCGCAGTTTTGGAGCAGGCCAGCGGGATCATCATCGGTGGTGGAAATACGGCAGCGTACCAGCGGCTGTATGCTGCCTCACCTTTGGGTGAACAAATCCGTTCGCGGTATCAGGCGGGAATCCCGTACCTGGGAATTTCTGCGGGAGCATTGATTGCTTTGGAGCACTGCCTGTTGGGCAGTGAAGAATCTGGGGATGGTACCATGCGGATTGCTCCTGGCCTGGGATTGGTTCAGCAGATTCTGCTGGGTGTGCATTTTACAGAACGAAACGCCCTGCCGGAGCTGCTGGCCGCAATGGCTCAGACCCAAACCCAAATTGGCTGGGGGCTGGACGAGGGAACTTGTGCTATATTTGAAGAGGAAAGATTTGCACGTGTCGCCGGACGCTCAGCTTACCGCGTTGAAATGGAAGACTTTTCCGCCCGGACTTACCGGGTCAGCCTGTTTCCAACTGGGTATGCGTGCGCTGCCCGGTCTCCGTATGCCTGATCGCAGAAAGGAGAAACCGCTGTGACCGAGTTTATTCCTGCTGAATGGGAAAGCAACCGCTGTACTTTAAGACTTGTGCGGGAGGAAGACCTGCCTGCGCTAATTCAGATTCTGGAAGATAACCAGGATTTGCTGCGCTTGCTTGGGGATACACGCCCCATATCCGTCCAGGCACGTGAAATACTGGATCACGGTGCATTACCGCCCGGCGGTGAGGCTGCCCGAGAAAAATCCTTCCTGATCCGGGATAAGCTAACCCGCGCGGTGATTGGTATTCTGACTGTGTATTTTGGCTACCCAGGGATCAAAACCGCATATATTGGTTCATTATTCTTCCGCAATTTGTGGCAGCGCCAGGGTCTTGGCCGCGAGGTAGTTGACGGCGTAGAAAAAATTGCTCGTCTGGCAGAATTTAATGAAGCGCGCCTGGCGGTCAGCTTATATAACTGGCCTGCGCTGCGCTTTTGGATCAGCCTGGGCTATAACCAGGTGACCAAGATCAAGGGCGATGATGAGTTTGGCGAGGGCAAATACGCGGTTATTGAATTTCGCAAGCCTTTAAGTTGAGAAAAAATTTCATGCCTTCATTTACCCATCAAAATCACCGTTTGTTTTATCGTGAGCAGGGCAGCGGACCGCTGCTGCTCGTTTTACCCGGTAATACCGCCAGTTCGGCCTGCCATCAGGGCGAGTTGGATTATTTTAGCGATCGTTTCCATGTGGTTTCCATGGATTTTTGGGGAACCGGCCAGTCTGACCGGATGGAACATTGGCCGGAGGACTGGTATCTCCAGGCTGCCCGGGATGCAGCCGCGCTGGTGATACACCTGGGCGAGACCAATGCCATCTTTATGGGCACCAGCGGCGGTGCAGCTGTCGCGCTGCTGGCGGGGATTCACTGTCCCGGGCAAGTGCAGGCGGTCATTGCTGACTCTATCTGCGAGAGATTTCTACCGGAGATGGTAGATTTTTTGCTGGTTGACCGGGGTACCCGCAATCAAGGCCAGGTGCAGTTTTGGTCCTTTGCGCATGGAGCGGATTGGCCGGCGGTTGTGGATGCCGATACGGAGATGGTTGCCCATTTTGGGCGCAGCGGCGGCGATTATTTTCGCGGGCGATTGGCTGAGATTCGCTGCCCGGTGCTGATCACCGGCAGCCTCAAGGATAACCTGATCCCTCAGCTTGGGCCGGACAACATTTCTATGGCTGCACAAATTGCGGATTGCCAGCTTTACCTGGTAAACCAGGGCGGCCATCCGCTGATGTGGAGCAATGCGCAGTCTTTCCGCCGCACGGCCGATTTGTTCCTGGCGAAATATGCTGCCTGATACACTCCGCTGAAGAAAACGAAGAATAAAAAAATCCGGCCGCTGTTGCTACTGCGGCCGGAATAGTGGTGCTAACTGCACAGTGTGGTGAATCTTGAAGTTGATAAATATATGAACTATAGAGTGTTTTAATGGTGCTGGTGAATTATACCTTGGCAAACCTTATATTGGCTCATCAAGGGTTTGGATAGGCAGTTGAAAGTGGGGATGGCTCATTTTTTGTTCCTGTACCGTTTTCTGTGTAGTCATCAGGTGCCGGGTAAGCATTTAGTGTCGGTGTTGGTGTAGGAACATTGGTCTCTGTCGGTGGAAAGTAGGCGGTAGGTAAGGGTGTTTCCGGAACAATCGTCAGGTCTAGTGGAGGTGTAGGCGGATACCAGTTTGTTTCCAACTCTCGCGCCCGGTTCTCGTCCACTTGCTTTCCAGTGGCATCTAGATAAATCAGAACAGAATCAGTCACCCGTATACTGGTCGGAGTACCAGCAGATGCAATTAATCCCCAATGAAAGACACCATAAGATGCGGAAGGTTCTGGAAAAATTACATACCCAGTGAAAAAGTATTCCTGTCCACCTTTTGTATCAAGCCACCAGTCTCTGCTTCGCTCGTCCTGGTAAGCCAGTTCAGCGCCTTCTGGGTATTTTTCGATAACAGAGATTGTTATATTTGCATCACCAGATACAGATATCCCTAGATGGGAAATATCATTATTAGTTTTAATTGATAGGATAAATGGTACAGGTTCCAAGGACTGTACTGAGCCAGTGATCTCAAGACGAACACAGATACCATTCATACATTCATAACTAGCGCCATTTGGACTGCAAGCCGCCAGCAGAAAGATACAGGCGATAAAAATACACATAGATTGTTTCATAGGATACCTCTTTTGTGGGGTCAGTCATTAATGATGATAGGCAAATAGATACGACTGTTGACTGGTAACACGTGCAGCCAAAACTCGCCAGTGGTAGTTTTGATCGTATCATTGACACGGATTGTTACCAGACAAGACCCACTCCAATTCATTAGGGGATTTATATTGATCCAATGGGAATCAAGGGAAATTCCACAACCCAGATCGGATACCGTCTGAATTTGGTAGGTCAACGCTGTGTTCGGGCTTTCAAAGTCACTTGTATAATCCCACAGATCTATTAAATGGTTTTGCGACATATTTATAAAAGTGTATTGATCAGGGATGGCTTCGATTTCTGGGCTTTGGTTGTAATCAATTGTGTTCTGATAGATCGAACGAATTCCATGGTGCTTGTTGTTTCCAGTGTAACTACTCCAAAACTCGTAAAGAGTATATTGTCCAGAATCTTTAAAAGCAATATCAACAATCTGATCAAATCCCCACAAGGCCGTGTCATACCATGGGGATTCGTTATATACATCTAATAGGTCATACAATGCACCAGCCACGCGGCCTTCAACTTCATCTCCCCAAGGAAAATTTTCAAAGTCGTTGTCGTTGCGCGTATGATTTTCGAGGTTATAGTGCCTCCCGTCCGCCAGGCCTGTACAAGGACCTTCATCAAAGTCATAGCATACATCTCTATTCACCGCAAGGGCAAAGAAATTTGCCCACCCTTCAGACCAAGCACAGATGGCCGATTCTTGAGAGAAAATGTTATGGTTAAAACAATTGAAGTCATACCACAACCATTGTCCAGTTTGATTCCACATAATATAGTGTCCAAGTTCATGCACAATTGTGTCCGCAGATCTGCGAGAATCGTGTGCAATAAACACATGGGGATCTTCCGGTGCCCAAAAGTGCGATCCTTGAATTAACCCCTCAACATTTAGACCCTCTTCCCAATGGGCAATTAAAAATCCTGGATCGACCTGGGGATTTGTATTACCTAGATAATATTCTCTTGTCCGTCGGATATCCTGAAATATCCACATGGATTCAAGGTTCGATATACCATTTGTTAATGAACCAGATATTGTTTTATCACCCATATTTATATTGTTAATAGTTGGACTTGTCCAATAATATGGATACCCATACGTATTAGTCACTTTATAATAATTATTTTCTAAAGTCCAAACCACATATAAATCCAACATTCTATTCATCAAGTTTGGATCAGTATCATCTATATCCCAATTCATTTGAGAAGGAAAGCTGTAATGTCCGTTGCTGTCGGCATATGCTACCGCTAAGAGATCATTTCCAACGTTATCGCTGTCCCACAATTCAACTTTAACACCATTGGCTCCCCGCGTTACTGACAAACGGTCGGAATATATGAGATTACCTTGAATAGAAACGTCGCCAGGTTCGAAATCCAGAGTAATATTGTCAATCCATGGCCCTTTTTTTTTGAATAGTTCCATCACTGGTAAAATGCCATCCGATCCACACCTCGTTGTCACCAAGATAAGAGCTTAGGCTAAAGGACTTATTCTCCCAATCTGCATTGCCATCCCATGACCAACCATTAAAGTTGCTACCATTTGCAGATACTCCAAAAAAGATATGGTCATAACTTGGCTCAATCTCCCGCCAAAGCATGAAAGAGATGTAGGCGGATTTTGCGTTGCTTAGGTCAAAAGGCCCATAGATCATCCATGTGTCCATGTTGGTGGGGTAGGTCGTTGATAATGTTGGTTCAATACCATCGATACCACCATTTGCTGGCCAGACTGACCACGTTCCATTATATGCTTTCAAATCATCATCATCCCAGTAATATTCTTTACCATCGTCCGGATTGGTATCATAAATTGTCCAGTAGTTTGTGGGTGGAAAAGTTCCTTCAAAGGTTTGTGTCATAATTGGTATTCTATTTACTGCATTAGTGGATATTTCTAAGAAGCTACTGTTTCCTTTCCCCTGGTCTTCTTGGAAGCTTAAAATTTTTTGGAAAGCGCCATCCACCAATCGTACTGATGTGGGTGTACCATCTTGTTCGGTTAATGATTCTGGTATGATTCCAACAGGCGAGTATAGCGCGGTAAGTGACACGCTTTTGATGCTGCCTTTTGTACCAAGTGAGGTATCGCGTACCCGTAGAATCCATTTTCCTTGCGAAGGAATACCATTAAAATCCTGAAGATGGGTAAACACAAGCATACCATCTTTGGTTAAGCCCGCCGGAGATAGTATTAAAATTTTCTTGGCATCTATCCTAAGTAACTGAATTTCCAATCGCTCGGGATGCGGGTGATTTATCCATATTTTTAGATTTGTGTCGGTGATTGTGGTTCCTATGGGTGCATCTCGATCAACTATACAGATGGAGAGCCAACTTGAGTCGCGGGGGATTCCCATTTCACCAGAAATGAAAGCGCATTCTTGTTCCGTTTGTAGTCCACTTGATGCTAAAACTTCTCGAAAATCCCAAAAAGATAAAAAGAGTATGCCACAAATGACACAAAATAAAAACGCACTAGTTTTCTTCATTATTATTTCCCCCTTTGATAGTTGTAAAAAATTATTTTTGGTTAATAGTTAGTGTTGTTGGTAGTAATCCTCAATCCTGGTCAAATGTACAAACATAAATAAACCTAAAATAACTTATTGTTAGGAATAGAAGTAGGAATTTTAAAAACTATTTGTATTATACATAAAGAATTTAATAAATCAAATGTTAGATTATTAGCTTTTTTAATCATAAATTGTTATCTTTTACTGCAACCCGTGCTCGTCCAGAAAAGCCGGGTCGGATAAAATCTCGCGGCTGGGGCCGTCGGCTACAATCTGGCCGCGGTCCATCACAACCGTTCGCGGCAGGAGTGTGCGCACCATCTCCAGGTCGTGGGTGGCGATGATCAAGGTTTGCGGCAGCTCGTGCAGCAGTTCAATCAGGCTGCGCCGGGCGCGCGGGTCCATACCTGCAGTTGGTTCGTCAAACGCCAAGATTTCCGGCTGCATGGAGAGCACCGAGGCAATGGCAATCCGTTTTTTCTCGCCAACGCTCAGGTGATAAGGCACGCGCTGGATGTAGTCCAGCATGTGCACAGCGCGTAAGGCTTCTTCAACCCGCTGGCATACTTCATCTGCGTTCAGACCCTGGTAGATTGGGCCGTATGCCACATCTTCATACACGGTGGGAGAAAAAAGCTGGTCGTCCGGTGATTGAAAAACCAGTCCCACCAGTGCGCGGATGCGCGGCAGGTTTTGTCTGGTGATTTCCATACCGCTCACGCGCACCATTCCGTTTCCGTTCAGGATGCCATTGAGGTGCAGCAGCAGCGTGGATTTGCCCGCCCCGTTCGGACCAACCAGCGCGATACGTTCGCCCGGCTGGACTTGCAAATTGATTCCGCGCAGGGCAGGCTGCCCATCCGGATACGAAAAATTAAGAGCATTGATTTCCAGTGCAAGGTTCATCGTTAACCAGCCAATATAAGCGCAAAGAAGAATAGAAATCCATACAGCGATAAGCCGCCTGCAATGAGCAGCCAACTGTTTGCGGTGAGCGGCGGGCGCGGCAAACTGCGTGCTTCACCGTCATACCCGCGGGAGAGCATGGCCGCATAAATCCGGTCAGCCCGTTCAAGCGAGCGTAATAGCAGCGATCCGGCCATTCCGCCGGTTACTCTGGCGCGCCAGGAAACCTTGCCGCCTAATTTGCGTCCCGGCAGACCGGTACTGGTGCTGCGGGCAGTGCGGGCGCGCAGCATGCGCGAGGCCGCGTCCACCATCACAAACAGGTAGCGCCACATCAAGCCGATTACGGTTACCAGCAGGCGCGGAATGCGCAGCGCACGCATGGCTACCAGTAAATCCGGGAAGGGGGTGGTGGCGGCCAGTAATATGGCTGCCTGCACCGAAATCCAGGATTTGACGGAGATGGATAGGAAGCGCACTAACCCGGGTTCACTCAGAATGAATCCATTTGACCCAATGGGCAGAGTCATCAATGCCCGGCCTGAGATGGTGAACATGACCGGCAAAGCGGCCAGGACAAAGGGCAGAGCCAGCAGAGAACGTTTGAGAACATACCCCGGCCCCAATTCCGAGAGGACGGCAGCGGCCTGGACCAGGGCAAGCAGCAGGAGATATACCGCCCAGCTGCCTGTGGGAACCAGTGCAGCGGTCAAGATAAAACCTAGAGCCAGCACAAACTTAACCCGCCCATCCAGGTTGTGGACCAGGCTGCGTCCATTGCGGTAAGGATCCAGCAGGCGCGCGTTCAACGATTATCCTGAATGGGTGGAGCGCCGTTTGCTCAGGGTGACGATCATTACGGCAGCCACAACAATCACAATACCTAACACACCGGCCAGGATGGTGGCCAGGGCGGGGTTGTTGATGCCCGGCAGGATATAATCCGGAATGATGTTAAAGATGGATCCCTGGGCTGCGCCGATAAAATTCTGCTGCTCGGCCACCCATTCCAGCCCATCCGGGTTGGCTGAGGCAAGCGGAGAAGCCACCGCCAGCGCCATTGCGATCAACAAACCGCCAATCCAAACCGCGCGGCCATTGGACTGTGATTGGCCGACTTTGAGTAAATCTTTGCGGGCTGCATAGATAAAGGCCAGCGACCCGACTGTAATTAACCCTTCGCCAACGCCGATCAGTGCGTGAATCGCGCCCATCGCTGGAATGGCTATATTGGCCGGAGAAGTGCCGGAAAGCGCTAATTGCAGCGCAACCGCCAGGGCAGAGAGCACAATGGAAAGCCAGGCTGCAATAAAGCCGCCGCTGAAGATGCCCCAGGGTTTGCCATTGGCAACCCGGTTGACGATCCGGTAAGCTGCATAGGAAACCGCCACACCAATCACGGACATGTTAAACAAATTACCGCCCAGGGCTAATAAGCCGCCGTCCTGAAAGATCAGCGCCTGCACACTGACCACGCTGGTCATGACAATTACGGCTGCCCAGGGGCCAAGCAGGATGGTTGCCAGGGCTGCGCCCATCAGGTGACCAGAAGTGCCGCCGGTGACGCTGAAATTTAACATCTGCCCGGCAAAAATGGCTGCGGCCAACACGCCCATCAGGGGAATGTCGCGCTCGTTAAAATTTCGGTTCACCTGGCGCAGAGCGATCCCGATTGCCCCTGCGGAGAGCACCCATAAAATAATCGATACAACGATGGATAGAAATCCATCGGGAATATGCATGGCAACTGGCGAATAAAACATCGGAACCTCCAATGCTGCTATGTTATCTGGCGGTCAAGAATGATAGAATAGAAGATGTCAATCTCATTACAGCAAATTCATTATACTATTTTATTTGCAAATGCAAAAATTTGCATTTTGGAGTATAGCCTTTGAAAGCCTCTTCTGTACATGCCGCGATTTTAGAGTTATTGAATAATGAACCCCATACCCATCTTTCAGCGTTGGAGATTTATGAAAACATTCGCTGCCGTTTGCCAGCGGTAGCACCTTCAACGGTTTATCGCGCCTTAGACCGCATGGCTAAGGCTGGGGATATTTCCGTTTCAGATATGGGAACGGGGGCGGCAGTATATGAAGCGGTAAATGGAGGGATTCACCATCACCTGATTTGCCATGAGTGTGGAATGGTGATGACGATTGACCATCAAGAAGTGGATAACTTTTTCCATGCAATTCAATCAACACATACATTTACCATCGCAACCAACCACCTGATTTTGTTTGGTCTTTGCGCACACTGCCGGGAAAAGCAATCGTAGCATACCGGCTATATCACAGACCCTCTGGTTATGACCGCTAAAAACCTGACGCTGATTTCACCCGATGTTCAATATCAATCTGCCTTTTTGGATATGGCAGCCGATTTTGAGCAGGCTGGTGAAACTCGTTTTTCGATATCCCAGCACAGCTATGATTTTGCCGAATATGTGCACCGTTTGCAGGCCTTTGCCCGTGGAGAAGAGCTGCCTGAAGGTTGGGTTCCTTCCACTGCGTACTGGCTGCTGCGCGATGACGGTGTTATCCTGGGAGTAATTAACCTGCGCAACCCAATTACACCGGCATTGGCGCATCACGGCGGGCATATTGGTTATGCTATCCGGCCATCGCAGCGAAATCGGGGCTATGCCAAACAAATGTTGGCCCTCTGCCTGGATAAAGTTCGCGCTTTGGGACTGGCCTCTGTTATTATTACCTGTGATGCGGATAATCTTCCTTCTGCCCGGGTGATTGAAGCCAATGGCGGACACCTGTTAGAAGTCGTTATTTCCCAACAGACCGGCAAACTCATTCATCGCTATCAGATTGATGTGTAAACTTGTGGAGAAACCATGACCACCTTCCAAAACGCCCTCGACCACTTAAACTGCATCATTGAACAGCGCCGGGCTGTGGTTCGCAATCCGGCAATGTCGGTTGCCATCACGGACAGGGATGGTGTCATCCACAGCGCCTGTTACGGCCATGCCGACCTGGAAAAGAGATTACCTGTCAATCCCAATACCTTGTTTGAAATTGGTTCTATTGGCAAAACTTTTACAGCGGTGGCCATATTGCAGGCACAGGAAGCGCGCTTGTTGGATGTACACCAACCAGTGCAGCGCTATTTACCCTGGTTTAAATCACAGTCGGCACATGATCCAATCACTTTGCATCATTTGTTGACCCACTCAGCGGGTTTGAACGAGAGCACCGATGATTCGCCCGACCCATTGGCTGAGGTGTGGGAAGTTCGTAAAACGGAAATCAAAACCCCGCCCGGAGAGCGTTTTTACTATTCCAACCTGGGGTATAAAGTTTTAGGTCTGGTGTTGGAACAAATCTACGGTAGGCCGTATGCAGAGATCATCGACCGGGGAATCTTGCTGCCGCTCAAGATGTTTCATACCAGGTCTTCTATCACGCATGATGTTTATCCGCGTCTGGCGATTGGCTATCAGCCGCTTTATGATGACCGCCCCGCGCACCCGACTCACCCGCTGATTCCGGCCCCCTGGCTGGAAACCAATTCGGGGGATGGCTGCATTGTCTCAACCGCTGAAGATATGTGCAGTTTTATGCGTATGCTGTTGAATTACGGAAAAGGTCCGAACGGTCCCGTTTTGTCCTCGGCAAGCTTCCGGCAGCTCACCCAGCGTTGGATTAACCTGGATGAAGAAACCTGTTACGGCTACGGCCTGAATTTATTTGAAGATGAAGGGTCAACCTTTATTGGCCACTTTGGCGATATGCCAGGATATGAGGCCGGGATGTTGATGGACCTGGACAATGGGATTGGCGTATCCATTCTAATGGCCACACCGCATGTGCCGCGTTTATCTTTGTTTACGGTGCGCCTGATTAAGGCCGCTGCTTGTGGTGCGCCGGATTTACCTCTGCCGCCTGCTGTGCCGGACCCGCTGTTTGTGGAGAATGCAGCGGATTATGCCGGGGCTTACCACTGTGATGATTGGCAAATGGGTATTCTGGCTGAAAATGAGCGGCTGTATATGGAGTACCTTGACCAGCGTATACCGCTGGAAAAGCGGGGTGAGGATGCCTTCTATGCAAACCACCCGGATTTTGATCGCTTCTTGTTGACTTTTGGCAGAGATGAAAGTACAGGGAAAGTCATTGAAGCCTTCCACGGCCCGGATTGGTATGTGAATGAACGTTATGTGGGCTTGATGGACTTTGTCTATCCGGTGGAATGGGATTCGTATGTGGGACATTACCGCGCGCACAATCCCTGGCTGACCAATTTCCGGGTGATTGTGCGCAAAGGCCGCTTGCTGCTGGTCAAACCAGACGGCAGCGAAGAGTCGCTTACACCGGTTGGACAGCACACATTTAGCCTGGAAGATGAGACAACATCTCCGGAGTGGATTGAGTTTTCCTGGTTTGCAAACCGCCGCGCGCTGCGCGCCAAACTCTCCGGCGGGCGTTATTACCGCTTTTTTACCCCATAAAACCGGCTTAGCCATCATGTCACACCAAAACTTTGATGAATTAATCCTTCATGCTGAGGCGGCCAGTTTTTCCGGCTGGGATTTTTCTTACCTGCAAGGACGCTGGGAAGAAGACAGCCCATCCTGGGATTATGAGCAGATGGTCCGCAAGCTGATGCTGCTGTCCAGTGCGATGCTGGATATGGGGACAGGCGGCGGGGAATTTTTGGCTGATTTGGCCCCGTTACCGCACCTGACCTGTGCTACCGAAGGGTATCCACCCAATTTGCCGGTTGCGCGCAGCCGACTGGAGCCGCTGGGTGTGCAGGTTTTGCCCGTGGAGCACGATACGGATCTACCCTTTCCGGACGAATCCTTTGACCTGATTATTAACCGGCATGAATCGTTTGATGCCGGGGAGGTTTTTCGGATTCTCAAACCAGGCGGCATCTTCTTTACCCAGCAGGTAGGCGGGCAGGACTGCCGCCGAATTAACGAACTGTTGGAGGATGAAGTACGTCTGCTTTACCCGGAATGGGAAGCAGCGTATGCGATTAAGCAGCTTCTTTTGGCGGGATTTGACATCTTGGAGTGGAAAGAAGAATCCCCGGAGACCCGGTTTATGGACATTGGGGCGCTGGTGTATTATTTGAATGCAATTCCCTGGCAGGTTCAGGATTTTCACGTGGAAAAATACCGGGCGAAATTGGCTGCTATTCACCAGATGATTACAACCGCGGGCAGCTTGAAGGTGTTGAGCGAGCGGTTTTATATCATGAGCCGTAAGCCGGGGCTGCGGTAGCTGCTAGCGGCAATAGAATAATGCCTGGACAAAACAGGCGCGCGCAAAACCGATTTTGCCGTACCACTCCAGGTATTCCGGCACGTGCAGGCTCCAATATTCGGCGGTGTGTTCGCCTGGATTAAGCAGCCAGGTGTGGGGAATTTTAAGATCGGTTAATTTGGCTTCAAATTGCGCAACGGACGGCTTCAGGCTGTCGTTAATGCCGATATCCAGATAGACCGGGGGAATTTGTTGGGTGGGAATATTTTTGATCCAGCGCACCATCAAACGGCGGTCATCTCCCCAAAACAGTGCCAGGCTGTGCCCCCCAACCGCCCCGAAGGCTTCCCAGCGGGTAAATCCCAGGCGCACTGCCCAGGCAGCCCCACGTGATAACCCGCCGATAGCCCGGCATTCACGCGCTGTGCAGGTCTGGTAGGTCTGGTCAATAAACGGAACCAGTTCATCCACAAGCACTGTGCCGAAGTTGGTTTCGGTAGGTTCCTTGAGGTTGTATTCTTCATAAGGCATGACCACCAACATGGGCGGAATTTTCCCGGCTAAAATCAAGCGGTCAGCAGCCTGAGGAATACCCAATTCTACCCATTGATTTTGGTTGGCCAGCGCGCCATGCAGCAGGTACAGCACCGGGTAGCGCGCACTACTGTCTGCATGGTAACAGGGAGGCAGATAAACATTCACCTCCAGGGGCTTGGGTAGGTTTTCTGTTTCCAATACCAGGGTCTCAATTTGCCCGGTTTGTTCACTGCAGCCGGGGGTTGGGCTGGCGGCAGGGGCGGTTGTTGGATCAGCGGCAGGCGTAAACGTCTCCGTTGGGGCAGCGAGAATGGGGGAGGTTGGAAGTTGTGCTGGGCTTTCAGACAGTGTAACCGCTTGCGCCGCAGTACATCCGGATAATCCCACCAGGCAAGCCAGGATCAGACTTGCCCATAACCTGCGATTTTGTCTGCCGCTCAGTACAGTGTGGTATGTTGTGTAGAACCAGTTGTTTTTTGATTTCAACATAAACAGATCGACATGATTCCTTGACGGTTCGGTATTATTCCGATTATACTCGGGTGTGCCGGGGTGTAGCGCAGTTGGCAGCGCACCGCGTTTGGGACGCGGGGGTCGGCGGTTCAAGTCCGCCCACCCCGACTACACGGAGACCGACCGCCGAGAACCCTCGGCGGTCGTATTCATTACCAGATTATGTTTTGGCAAGGGAAAAATCAGCATGGCGCCAAAAAAATTTAACGGAGTTGTTGAAGCCGTTCGGTATGATGCGGCGGGACAGGTGGAACTGGTGCGGATTTACGAACGCCGCGGTCCAACCTTCTCGGACCGGATCTTGCTGTCTCGGGTTGAACTGGTCCAGCGCTTAAAAAAAGGTGAACGCTTTGTGACGGGCACCCGCAAACCGTATTTGTCCAGCTCCTTTGAAGTAAATAACGATCTGCGTTTGCTTGGCCTGGCCGGGGGAGAAATCATTTCAGACAGCGAGGAAGATTTAACCCACGACCAGATTAAGAGTGCACCGGTTTTTTAGCCTTGTTGCAGCGAAAAATTCTAACCGCAAGAGAAATATCCATTGACACCACCTTTACTCTCCATCATTATTCCAGCCTATAACGAAGAAAGCCGGCTGCCCGGCACTTTGCATGAGATTTGCCATTTTCTAGAGCAGCAATCCTATACCGCTGAAGTTCTGGTTGTGGAAAATGGCAGCAATGACCGGACGCTGGAAATTGCTCAGGAAATTTCCGCGCAGTTCCCGTTTGTCCGTGCCATTCACGAAGAGCAGCGCGGTAAAGGGATTGCGGTGAAACGCGGCATGTTAGAAGCTGTGGGAGCGTACCGCTTTATTTGTGATGTGGATCTTTCTATGCCGATCACGGAAGTGAACCGTTTTATTCCGCCATTGATGCCGCAAGCGGATGTGGTGATCGCCTCGCGTGAAGCATCGGGTGCGGTGCGTTACGATGAACCCCAATTCCGGCATTTTACCGGCCGGCTGTTCAATTCGGTGGTGCGCTGGTTTGCACTGCCTGGCTTGCAAGATACCCAGTGCGGATTTAAGTGCTTCCGCGCGGATGTTGCCGAGGCGGTTTTTCCATACCAGACCATTCACGGCTGGACATTTGATGTGGAAGTGCTTTATATTGCGCGCAAACGCGGGTATAAAATTGCTGAACTGCCTATTCCCTGGTATTACAATGCCGAGAGTAAAGTTCGCGTGTTCAAAGACCTCTGGCAGGTCGGACGCGACCTGGTGAGAATTCTCTATAAATCGCGGCGCGGTGAATATGACGCCCCGGCCAAAAAAGCCTGAGCTGGTTATCCCAAAATTTCCGGATTTATCCGCGGAATCTGCCTTATGGGAAGCCGGGATTGCGCTGGTCGCTGGTGTGGATGAAGCCGGGCGGGGAGCCTGGGCTGGGCCAGTAGCTGCCGGAGCTGTGGTATTACCGGCTGATTTAAATATGCTAACACAGCTGCAAGGCGTGCGCGATTCCAAGCAGATGACTGCCCGCCAGCGGGTGCGCTGGGCGGTAGAAATTCAACAGGCTGCCTGTGCCTGGGGAATTGGTTTTGCCAGCGCGGAAGAAATTGATGCGCAGGGAATTGTCCCGGCAACACGCCTGGCGATGCGGCGCGCTTTGGAAGCCTGCGCCATTATGCCGCAGCATCTTCTGATCGATGCGCTGCGGCTTCCACAATTAAGTATTCCTCAAACATCTTTAATAAAAGGGGATGGGCGTTCTTTATGTATTGCGGCTGCTTCTGTGTTGGCCAAAACAGCTCGTGATGCTTGGATGGTGGAGTTAGACCGGCAGTTTCCGGCGTATGGATTTGCCGCTCATAAAGGGTATGGAACGGCAGCGCACCAGGCGGCATTGCGCTCACAAGGTGCATGCCCGCAGCACCGCAAAAGTTTTGCGCCTTTGCGAGAACTGTTTTCGTCTGAGCCGGGGCAGACAAACCCCTGAACTCAGACGACCAAAATGTTAAGGGGTATTTTTAGGGGCTGTACCGATTATTTTTACGGATACCAACCCTAACCCCAGGTCGCGAAACCTAGTAATGATGCCGTACAACATGGGCTGATCTTCAATCATTCCAGCCAGGCGGGTTGTCCCATCGCCCAGGCAGGTGATTTCCAACCCTTCAAAACTCTGCATCCGGCGCGGTTCCAGGTGACCGCGGATGATAAATTCATATTCACTTGGGAACTCTTCAGGCATTTAAACCTCTCTTTAGGGATAGATTTCCCGCGCAGTGGTCAAACCGGCTGCGCGGGTTATAAAATTTACTGCCTGGCAGCTTACCTGGTAATTGAGGCCAGGAACCGATCAATCATTGTCTGATCCCAGATGCTGGTGGGGCTGGAGATCAACACTCCGGCTGGCCCGTTGCGGCCCTCGAACAACCAGTAAATTTCTCGATACGGTAAATTATCAGAATTAATTCCTTCGCCAATCGTTAAGGTTACGGTCTGACCGTCGATGACGGCTTCGGTGTGTCCAACCACGCGCAGTTCTCGTTTGTCGTTCCCATGATTTTTGTTGTTGAAATTGACCTGGCTTTTCACCTCTGAGAGGTTAATTTCGGTGCCTTCCGGTGCTTGGGCCAGGAGGATGTGCCGGCTGTCTTTTGCGTCGATCCCAATCGCCTGGTACCCTGCCACAGAAACCCCGTACGAAAGATAATATCCCACCGGTACTTCATAGCTGGCAATTTCCGCGCCGATTTTTTCAATCTCTGCAGTTTCGGTGACGATTTTGAGATCGCTGATGGTTTCGAGGGTCTTACCGATATTGCAGCCAGAAAGGGCAAAAAGCACCACGAAGGCCATTAAAAAGATCAAGATGTTTTTTTGTTTCATTTCAAAACTCCTATAAAAAATGATTGCGGTTGTTGTCCGAAGACAATCTGTTTATACCTTTTTTGCGGGTTGGGTTTCACCCAACCTTAGTAGGGTAAAAGGTTGGGTGAAATCATTCCGCTGGAAATATAAAATCCCGCTGGGGATGGTGATCCAGCGGGATTTTATTTGTCAGTTTTGCAAAATTATTTCCTGGCTTGTTTTCGCGAAACGTAATATTTGACAGCTTCGGCTGCAAGCGATGGAACCAGCAGCAAGGGGAACACATAGCGCCATTCCGTCCAGCCTAACGGCACAGTGTTGAACACCTTATTGAAGAACGGTACATAAATCACCATTAGCAGCAGCACCAGCGAGAATAAGACGGCCATATTCATCCATTTGTTTTTGAATACGCCAATCTTAAGCAGGGGGTAGCGCTCCGAGCGGGCTGTGAAAGCTCGCAGCAGTTCGGAGGCGGAAAGCGTAATGAAGGCCATTGTTTCTGCGTACATCTCGTTGTGAGCCAACCCCAGGCCGTAGGCGGTTAAGGTCACCGCGGTAATGGCGATGGTCTGCACCAGTACACCGATCTGCATAAAGCGGTTGATGATCGGTTCTTTGGGCGGGCGGGGAGCCTGCTCCATGATATCGGGATCGCCCTTTTCTGTGCCAAGTGCCAGAGCTGGTGCGCCATCGGTGATCAGATTTAACCAGAGCAGCTGAATGGGGGTCAGCGGTGAGAGTGCGCCGCTTGTGTGCGCTGGGAAGAGCCAGCGGCCAAAGGCAGTTGGCAGGAAAATGATCAAGATTTCTGCCAGGTTGCAGGAAATCAGGTAATAGACGAATTTGCGGATATTGCTGTAAATGATGCGCCCCTGTTCCACAGCGGAAACAATGCTGGCGTAATTGTCATCCGTCAGCACCATATCGGCAGTACCCTTGGCGACGTCCGTACCGGTAATTCCCATCGCTACACCGATATCTGAACGTTTAATGGCTGGGGCGTCGTTCACACCGTCACCCGTCATGGCGACAACTTCGCCGTTTTCACGCAGGGCGTCCACAATGCGCATCTTGTGTTCCGGGGATACGCGTGCAAAGACATCCGTGCGTTTTACTTCTTCGCGCAGTTGCGCATCGGTCATGTCGTTGAGCTGGCTGCCGGTTAATACCTGGTGACCGGGACGCAGCAGGCCAATACTTTCGGCAATGGCGCGGGCGGTGTTGGGGTAATCGCCAGTGATCATGATGGTGCGAATTCCTGCTCCGATGGCTGTTTCCAGGGCAGGTTTTACTTCCGGCCGGGCAGGATCAATCATACCGATCAGGCCAACAAAGATCAGGTCTTTTTCCATCTCTTCGTTGTTCACTTCTTCCGGAAGCACAGAAACGACCCGGTATGCTACGCCCAGAACGCGTAAAGCATCTTTGGTCATGGCATCATTGGCCGCTAAAATGCGCTGGCGGGTTTCATCGTCCAACGGTTGGTAGGTATCATCCATGCGCTGGTAGCGATTGCACAGGTTGAGTACCACATCCGGAGCGCCTTTTAGAGCAATGACATGGGCTGTTTTTTGTGCGTTGTCAACAAACGGTGAAATGTCATTTTTGGCTGGCGCATTGATCTCATGAATGGTAACCATGCGCTTGCGGGTTGAGTCAAAGGGAATTTCATTTTCGCGCGGGTAGGCCAGGTTGAGCTGTTCGCGCAGAGCACCCGCTTTGGCGGCTGCAACCAGGATCGAACCTTCGGTTGGATCACCTACGATCCGGTAGGTTGATTCAGATTCGGAGGAATCACCGTTGTTGCTGTAGCGCTCTAACTGTGCATCATTGTTCAGAGTTCCCACCCATAACGTGGTCGTGATGGCCGGGTAATCGCTGATGCTGATCTTTTTACCTTCTGCCAGGAAATCGCCTTCGGGTTTATATCCTGCGCCGGTAACTTCAACAAATTGCTCATCAGCCCAAAGCCGGGTCACCATCATGGCATTCTGGGTGAGGGTGCCGGTTTTATCTGAGCAGATCACGGTGGCAGAACCGAGCGTTTCCACCGAGGATAAGCGGCGAATCAGGGCGTGACGGCGAATCATTTCGCGCATGCCCAGTGCAAGGCTGATGGTCACAATGGCGGGCAGACCTTCCGGAACCGCGGCAATGGCCAGGGAGACGGCAACCATGAACATCTCTAAAATGTTACCGCCTTGAATGATTCCGGCCAGGAAGACCAGGGCGCAGATGCCTAACGAAGCCCAGCCCAGGGTTTTTCCGAGCTGGTCCAGGCGGCGCTGCAGCGGGGTTTCTTCATCCTCAACAGCCTGGAGCATGGTGGCGATCATACCCAGTTGGGTATGCATACCGGTGCTGACCACAACGCCTTTACCGCGCCCGTACGCAACGACAGTGCCCATGAAGGCAGTGTTTTTGCGATCCCCTAATGAGGCTTCGGAATCCAATACCAGCATGGCGTTCTTTTGCACTGGCACGGATTCTCCGGTCAGGGCAGCCTCTTCCACACGCAGATTTACCGCCTCAATCAGGCGCATGTCTGCCGGAACAAAGTTACCAGCTTCCAGGAAAATGACGTCACCTGGGACCAACTGGGCTGCAGGGATGTTAACCCGGTGTCCATCGCGCAAAACTTGCGCTTCCGGGGCAGCCAGCTTCTTTAATGCTGCCAGGGCTTGTTCGGCGCGGCTTTCCTGAATAACACCCAAAACGGCATTCAAAACAACAATCGCCAGGATGGCTGCGGGTTCCACAAAGGATTCTTGTTGGATGACCGCGATCCCGGCTGAGATTGCTGCGGCAACAATTAATAAAATGACGACAAAATTGTTAAGCTGCCCGATGACCATTTGCAAGAAGGTGGTGCGGGGCGCTTCGGCCAGTTGGTTTGGCCCATACTGCTCCAGGCGGCGCTGAGCTTCATCCGAAGTCAAACCGCTTTGGATTGGCGTATGCAGTTTTTCAAGAACATCTTCTGTGCTGAGCGCGTGCCAGGTCACAGTAAGATCATCAGATTTCCCCACCCCAGTTTTTAAATTGTCTTCTGCCATAAATCTCTCCCTGACAAAAATATCGGGCAGGCTGCTTCTTTGTCAGAAGCCCCTGCCCGGTCTTGCCTTAATAGCCTTAACGTTGGTCCATATCTGGACCAATGTACGTTCCTGGTTTAATCACTGCGTCCTTCGGAATGACAACAATACCATCCCGGACGACCCAGTTTTCCCCGTCTTTATCTGTGCCGGCCGGGAAGGGGCGAATGATTACCTCTCCGCCAATACGGGCATTTTTATCAATAATTGCGCCAAAGATTTCTGAATTTGGGCCAATTCCGAGCGGAACTTGCCCAAACTCATTCAGTCCCATTTCGTTGCATCCACCGCCTTTTTCGTAATAATCGGAGCCCATCAAGATGCAATCTTGCAGTTTTACGCCGTTGCTAATCCGGCTGCGAACACCAACAATCGAGTGGCGAATTTCTGCATTGCGAATACAGCAGCCTTCTGCAATTAATACATTTTCCAGCAAACTGTTTTCAATGGTGGAGCCGGGTAAGTAGCGCGGGTGGGTGTAGATTGGCCGCTCCGGATCAAAGAAATTAAACGGCGGATTCGGGCTGGTCAGCGCCAGGTTGGTTTCATAGAAGGAGCGGATCGTTCCGATGTCCTCCCAGTAGTCATCAAAATCGTAGCCAAACACGCGGTGTTTTTGAATGGAGGCGGGAATCACATCACCACCAAAATCATCAAAGCCGGTGTTGTTTTCCAGAATATCGATCAGCGTATCAGTGCGGAAGAGGTAAATTCCCATGGAGCCCAGGTAAGGCCGCAGCGGATCGCCCCGGCTGACCATTTCATTTAATACGACCGGGTCTTTGGGCTTTTCAGCAAAGCGGGTGATCTCTCCGGAGGGATCGCGTTTTAAGATGCCAAAACGACCGGCATCGGTAGCGGCAACGGGTTGAACGGCCACTGTGATATCCGCATCGTGTTCGATATGGTAATTGAACATGGGGGCATAATCCATGCGGTAGAGATGGTCACCGGCCAGAATCAGTACATAAGGCGCGCGGGCTGCTCGAATTTCAAACAATTGCTTGCGCACCGCATCAGCGGTGCCCTGGTACCAGTCTGCGCTGGAGACGGTTTGTTCGGCTGCCCAAATTTGCACCCAGCCGGTATGGAAGGTGTCAAACTGATAGGTTCTGGCAACATGCCGGTGCAGCGACACTGAGTTGAATTGGGTCAGGATGGCAACACGAAAAATACCGGAATTAATACAGTTGCTGATCGGAATATCAATCAGGCGGTATTTTCCAGCAATCGGGACGGCTGGTTTGGAGCGAACTGCGGTCAGTGGGTAAAGACGGCTGCCTCGTCCACCCCCTAAAATAACAGCTAAAATATCATTTGTGGTTTTCATACATCTCTCCCTTCAATGATTCAATTGCTCACCGGTTTATTTTTGGGAATGTATGACGCTGCATTGTATGCGATAGCATACAAAAGAACGCCAAGAGCGTCAATGTGTCATTTGTCGGTTTCATTGACAAAAAAACACATAAATTCCACCTGCATCATTTAATGTGATTTGGACCGCTTAAGTGCAAACTGGCTGTTTGATCGTAATTCTCGGGCGATCCGACCCGCCAAGGCTTGATTGTAATAATGGTGGGGAAATTTGTTGGTTTCCTGAGATCTGGATGATCAAGTGCCAGTTATCAGGGTGCTCTTCATTCATTATAATTGAAGCTGTGAAAAGTGATGCGCTTTCACCAGAAGATTCATCACTTCGTTTCCTGAAAAGGGGAAAAGCATGCAATATCTTTTAAGAAGAGCGGTTGAATCTGACCAACAGCAATTAGTGCAGCTGTTTGCGCAGGTGGACCGGCTGCATCGTGAAACTCTGCCAAATCTATTCCAGCCTTCGAGCAGCCTGGATTATCCGGCCGACTTTTTTACGGATTTGCTGCAAAATGCAGCAGCCGCGATTTTTGTGGCTGAGGTAAATGGTGAATTGGCAGGTTTTGTGATTGTGGTGGAGCGGAAAACCCCGCTGGTTCCCATCCTGGTGCCGCGACGTTTTGCCTTGATCGATACGTTGTGTGTGCGTGAAGATCTGCGCCGCTGCGGTATCGGTCAGGCATTGATGGCTGAAGCAGAAGATTGGGCACGCGAACGCGGAATCAGTGCAGTGGAGTTGAATGTGTATGAATTCAACGCCACTGCACTGCATTTTTATGAAAATCTGGGGTATTCTGGGATTAGCCGCAGAATGGGGAAAACACTCTAGCGGTTTTTGCCGCGGCGCAGCAGGGTGGTAATCAGCCAGGTGGCCGCAAAAAAGCCAGTGCAGGTGAGCACAATGGCGGCTCCAGAGGCCAGGTTCAGGTAATAGGAAAAATATAAACCCACCACGCCAGAGATGGAGGCGATTGCGGCAGCCAGTACCATCATGACAGGCAGGCGGCGGGTCAGCAGATAGGCTGTGGCTGCGGGAGTCACCAGCATCGCCACCATGAGCGCGACCCCAACCGTTTGCAGCGAGACGACAATGGCAATCGCAATCAGCACTATCAGCAGGTAATCCAGCAGGCGTACTGGCAGGCGCAGCGTGGTTGCCAGGACCGGGTCAAACGAAAGCACCATGAATTCTTTATAAAAAGCCAGCACGAGCAGAATAATCATGCTGCCAAAAACAGCCGTTAAAATCAGGTCGCCGCTGCGCACGCCCAGCACATCACCAAACAGGAAATGGGCAAGGTCCACGGTGTAACTGCGCACGGATGAGATTAACGCAATCCCCAGGGCAAACATCCCGGCAAAGATAATGCCAATGGCGGTATCTTCTTTGACACGCGCTCCGCGGGTGATTGCACCGATGCCGATGGAACTGACCACAGCGGTCGCCAGTGCCCACCAAAAGAGCGGCTCGCGCGCGCCGCCGCCCACCAGATAGCCCACGGCGATACCGGGTAAGATGGCATGTGCCAGGGCATCACCAAAGAAGGCCATCCCGCGCAAGACAACGTAGGTGCCCACCACGGCGCAGACAATGCCGACCAGTACGGCGGCCAGCATACCGCGAACCATAAAAGGATATTGCAGCGGCTGCAGGATCAGCTCAATCATGATGGTGGTCTCCCTCTTCGCAGCAAGAATCTCCCAGGGCTAACAAATCTTCGCCGTCTGAAACCATGCGCACGCGCCCGCCGTAGGCTTCCAGCAGGCGTTCCGGTTGAAAGACTTCGTCGGGTGCGCCCAGTCCGATCAGGCGGTGGTTGAGCAGCATGACGCGATTAAACCGTTCGGCAGCAATTTTTAAGTCGTGCAGGGCAACCATAACGGTCACTTTGCGCTGGCGCAATGAGTCGAGAATGCGGAAGATATCTTCCTGCGAGGTTAAATCCAACCCGGTAAGCGGTTCATCCATCAATACCAATTCAGCTTCTTGCGCCAGGGCACGGGCGATGAACATGCGCTGCTGCTGTCCGCCGGATAGCTGGCTGATTTGGCGTTTGGAAAAACTTTCCAGGTTGACAACTTCCAGTGATTGGCGCACGATGTTCCAATCCTGGGTGGTTGGCCAGCGGAAATAGCCCATCTTGCCAACCCGGCCCATCATGACGACATCTGCAACTGTGGCTGGAAAATTCCAGTCCACCTGGCTGCGCTGCGGTACATACGCAATGCAGATATGCCCGCCCGGCTCGTGCCCATATACTTCCACCATCCCGCGGCTGGGTGTGAGAACTCCGGCAATTACTTTGAACAGTGTGCTTTTCCCGGCTCCGTTTGGGCCGACCACCGCCAGGCGTTCGCCCACCTGTAATTCAAAATTCAGGCGGTCCAGCGCCGGGCCGCTTTCATAATCCACGGTCATGTCCTGGATGCGCAGAATCGGCAGGCCGGGCTCATGCGGGGAACTGCGAAAGAGGAATCCCAGGTTGTTTTTGCGAATTCGATCTAAAAATGTCATCAGGTACTCAAATCTGCCAGATCAGCAATGATTCATTGTGTGAATAAATTATTTCAGGGCATTTAAAATGGTTTCTGTGTTGTAGCGCATTAGATCCAGGTAGCTGGCGGCCGGGCCTTCCGGTCCGCTCAACGAGCCGGAGTAAACCTGAAAAATCTGGATGCCGGTATCTTCAGCCACGCGCTGCGATATGGCGGGGTTTACAGTGGATTCTACAAAGACAGCTTTTACGCCCAGGCTGCGAATGGCATCTTCCAGAGCAGCCAGGTCTTTGGCGGTTGGCTCGGATAGGGTGCTGTATCCGGGGATGACAGCCCCAACCTGGCGAAATCCATAACGGTCCGCAAAGTAGCCCAACGCCATGTGGTCGGTAACGATATTCCGGTTGGCCTCGGGTAATTGAGCGACCTGCTCTTTAATCCAGGCATCCAGGTTGTCCAGTTCGGTGGAATACCGTGCCGCATTTTCATTATAGAAACTGCTGTTGGCCGAGTCCAGTTCTGCCAGTTTTTTGGTGATATTTTGCACCCAGACCTGCACATTTTGCGGGTCGGTCCAGACATGCGGATCGCCGTCATGTTCTTCCTCGCCAGCTTGTTCTTCTTCATCCGCGTGCACTTCGCCTTCAAATTCACGTAATTCGATCCCTGCGGATACATATACTGCTTTCTGTGTGCTGTCTGCATTTTCCAGCATACCTTCCAGGAAGGTTTCCAGGCCGGCGCCGTTTGCAAATATCACATCCGCAGATGAAATTCTGGCAAGGTCTTGCGGGGTAGGCTGGTAGCTGTGTGGATCGGTACCAACTGGCAGCAAAATGGTTAAATTAATTTTTTCGCCGCCGATTTGTTGAACAACATCACCAACCAGGGTCGTGGTGGCAATCACATTGAGGCCGTTCTTTGCGGCGGGGGCAGCGGGTTGGTTACCGCCGCAGGCTGCCAACAATATGCTGATGCTGATAAAAATGAAACCTGTTTTCAGGTAACGGTTAATGTTGAGGTGTTTCTTCATTGTGTCTTCCTACGCGTAAATGAATATCATTTTCAATAATGGCTGCGTATGTTTGGCCTTGCTCTGCCGCTGGTCCGTTTTTATTGATGGCGCTGCTGGCAGGCAGGGCACAGCCCGTATAATTGCAGCCAGTGTTCGCTGATGGTGAAGCCGGTATCGACAGCCACCCGCTGGGTTAGAAACTCCAGGTCGTCACCGCTGAAATATTCCACCTGACCGCAAGTGGTGCATAACAATAAATGCTGGTGACCTTGCGTGGCGCGCAGGTAACGGTGGCAGCCGTCCGGTAAGTGGACGCGCTGCACCAGTCCCAATTCTTCCAGTTTTTCCAGCGTGCGGTACACCGTGACCAGTCCCAGGCTGGGATATTCCGCACGCCCCAGGTCGTACACTTCGATGGGGCCGAGGGCTTTCTGGCAGCCAGCCAGTAACTCTACAATGGCGCGGCGCGGACCGGTGACCCGGTAGCCGCTGTCTTGTAACTGCTCCAGCCAGGAGCCGATTAAGGTTTGGTCTGTATCTGTCATGCGGTTATTGTAATTGAAAATCATTTTCAATACAAGGACAGATTCGAAGTGCCGAGAAGTTTTCAGCCGTCAGTTGACAGTTGCCAGAAATTAAATTGCTGACAGCTAATGGCTGATGGTTGTTTATCACCGCAGAGCCGCCGAGTAGGCAGAGTTTTTTATTGAGGTAAGGCAAGAATGGTCATGCTGCCGGTTTACAATTCCCGGAACATGTACAGTTCCCCGCGCCGGAAGCCGCGCCGCTGGTAATAACGCCGTGTGCCGATGGCGGCGATCACGGCCAGGCGGTGAAAACTGTGCTGGCGGGCCACTTCTTCAGCCTGCTGCAAGAGCTGGGTGCCCAGGCCAATGTGCTGGGCTGCGCCGGATCGATCCACACCGACCGGCAAGGATTGGCCGTACACATGCACCTCGCGGATCAGGGCTGCCCCTGCCAGGTCAGCGAAGCCCAGGTCGGGGGCGTCTGGGTTGGGCAGGGAAAGGCGCAAATACCCGGCGATCTTGTCATCCGGGGTGAGAAAATGCAGGAAATGCTCTTCAGCCTGGGCGGCAGGGTAAACCAGGTCTTCCAGGCGCAAGGCTTCCGCATCCACCTGCTGGCCGCGCACTTCACGGCAGCGAACACAGCGGCAAGCCTGCCCGCGCCGGGCCAGTTCAGCCAGCACATCCTGGCGCAGGCTGGTGCGCCGGTTGCCTTCCACCACATGCGTGGACGGAATATCGCGAATAACCCGGTTGACCCGGCAGTATTCGGGTATACCAGGCTTAATGTCCGCGATTAAATGAATTAATTCATCGGTGTTGTAGGGTTGGTATTCACCGCGTTCCCAAAAGGTGTAAAGCTCTGTATCTTTGAGTAATTGGGTGGGGTAGATTTTGATCTCGTCCGGGCAGTAACCGTCCTGCCATAAGCGTTGAAAATCCTCGCGGTCTGAATCGAGGGATGCACCGAGCAGATTCGGCATCCAATGCAGTACCACTTTAAACCCGGCGGCACGCAGCAAGGCAGTGGCCTGTAAGGTTTCCTCAGCGGTGTGCCCGCGCTGGTTGAGCGCCAGAATATGGTTATCCAGCGACTGCGCACCCATTTGCACTTTGGTTACACCCAGGCGGCGCAGCCAGGCCAGTTCTTTGGGAGTGATCTCGTCCGGGCGGGTTTCAATTACCAGACCCACGTTGCGGTGTTCGGCAGTTTCGTTGAAATGCTGAGCATCTTCCAGGGTTTCGGTATCCACCCCGTTCATCGCGTCAAAACAGCGCTTGATAAACCATTCCTGGTAATCGCGCCGGTAGGAATTCCATGTGCCGCCCAGGATCAGAAGTTCAATTTTATCGGTTGGGTGGCCGTTGGCCTCGTAGGATTGCAGGCGTGAAGCCACCTGGGCGTAGGGATCAAATTCATTTTGGAAGGCGCGCGCTGCACCGGGTTCGTCTGGCAGATAGCTCTTCGGCATGCGCACATCAGTCGGGCAGAAAATACATTTGCCCGGGCAGGGGTACGGCTTGGTCAGCACGGTTACGGTGGTGACACCGGAAAGCGTGCGCACTGGCTTCATGCGGATACGTTCCAAGAGCTGCGCATCCTCAGCCCATTCTCCGCTCTCTACCAGGGTGCGGTAGGCGGCCACCAACACCGCTTTGGATAAGTAACCGCCGCCAGGCAGCGGACGCTTGCGCAGGGCACGGTGTGTATCCATGCCGCGGCGTACATTTTCCAATACTTCGCGCGCAGCGTCAATTTTTTCCGGGGTCACCCGGTGTGTCTGGTGCCAGTGTTCTTTATTCATGAGTTTTTATTCTTAATAAACCGTGGTTGACCGCTGTGCTGATCCGGGATAAACTAATCTTCGAACCAGGGAGTTTTATGCGGCCAGAAACGATACAAATTCTTTTAGACCTTAATCGTCAATTTTACCAGATTTTCGGACCGGCTTTTGCCGCCACCCGGCGGCGCATCCAGCCCGGTGTGCGGCGGGTGATTGCCAGCCTGCCGGAAGGAGCAAGCCTGTTGGATTTAGGCTGCGGCAGCGGTGCGTTGGCCGCTGAACTGGCGCAAACCTGGCGGCAAGGCAGCTACCTGGGACTGGATTTCAGCGCAGAACTGCTCAGCGAGGCGCGCCAGATGGCCGCAGCGGTTGAGCAGCCCGGTGTTCTGGTGCAGTTTGCCCAGGCTGACCTGACCAACCCGGGTTGGGCGGAGCAGGTGCGCGGGCAGACCTTTGATATCATCCTGTCTTTTGCCGCGCTGCACCATATTCCCGGCGCCGAGGTGCGCACGGAGATCTTGCAATTGGTTCGCCAACACCTGCCGGTGGGTGGAAAATTTATCCATTCCGAGTGGCAGTTTCAACATTCTCCAAAGTTAATGGAACGCCGCCAGCCCTGGTCGAAAATTGGGTTGGATGAGCGCGAACTGGATCCCGGCGATACGCTGCTGGATTGGCGGCATGCCTTACCCGGCCAGGCGGAACAGGTCGGGCTGCGTTATGTGCATTTGTTTAGCGCAGATGAACTGGCAGATTTGGCTGCTCAGACCGGCTTTCAGATTGTCGAAACCTTTGAATCGGACGGCGACGGCGGGCGGTTGGGGTTGTACCAGGTCTGGGAAAAGCTGGGCTAATTCTTAGCGCAGGATCACCGACTCAAACCACTGTTCCTGAAAGTGGGTCAGCTCGCGGATTTGCATATCGCTCAGGGTTGTGCCGGGCGGCACCAGCACCAGCTTGTCGTCCTCGTCATCCAGGCGATGGATCACCGCGATGCAAACCCCCTCAAATTCTTCCAACGGTTGGTCGGGACCGAGGGCATACGCATCCAGGTCTTCACCATCCGGGGCGGGGGTATCCGGCAGGTAGCCGTAATTGACCGGGTAGGAAAATCCGTGGGTGGGATGGCGGCTGCCCAGCGGGCGGTCGATCCGGATCCGCAGCGTCTGCCCCAGGTATTGCGCTGGGTTCACCGGCCGTTTGCCTGCGCATAAAGTTCCGGATTCTTGAAGGGAATCAGGGCAAATAAGACCGCCTGCTCGTAAAACTGCGCCCGGTCGAGGGCATCGCTGGTCAGCAATCCGATTGCGCCGTTGGCTTGCTTGGAATTGGTGCGTCCAAAGACAAGATCATCGGCCTCACCCAGTTCCTTGCCCTGGCGGATGAGCGCAGCGACCTGCGGCGGGAGGAAAAACGCGCCGGTGCGGCCTTTGCCGGTCTGCTCAGCGGAGAGCGCCACGATCCAGGCAAAGGCGGACATCTGACCGTCCGTTTCTTCAATGCCGCCCTCGATCCCAAACCACAAATCGGCCTGGGGAATGACGGCGCGGGTGTTGGCCGCCCGGTTCAGAGCGCCTTGCAGCGTTTCCGCATCGGAAAGGGGCTGGGCGCTGATTCCGGAAGGCACATTGGCGGTGAGCAGCTCATACGGCTGCCCGGGGAACATTTTCTCAAACCCGCTGCGCACGCACTGCAGCTTGACCGGGTTTTGCGAACCAACTGCCAGGATGACCGGGCGGTGAGGGGTGGGGAAGGTTGGTGAAGTCATATTAATCTATGCGAATACTGTATAATGAGTCTCATCGTCACTCTGCCAGCCGGTACACAGCCACCCTTCCGGGCGCAGCTCGGCAGTGACATATCCGGTGTTGCGCAGCGGGTGCGCCAATGAAAAGGCTGCGCTGACGTTGCTTAAAATCTGCGGCAGCATGGTGCGGTATAGCCCGCCGTGACTGACCAGCAAAATCGATTCGGATTGCGCGCCAAACTGCCCGGCCAGTTCGCGGATGAACGGCTCAAAGCGGGCGCGGATATCGTTCAGGCTTTCGCCGCCTTCCATGCGCTGACCGGCTTCACCGTGCAGCATCCAGGCATCGTCCACTTCGTTGTAGCGCGCCCAGGCAGCCGCATCGGAGCGGCCTTCGTAAATACCTACGTCGTATTCGCGCAGTGCCTCATGGATGGTAAAGGGCAGGCCCAGTTCGGCCGCAATGATCTCGGCGGTTTGCACAGCGCGCAGCAGGGGGCTGGCGTAGATGCGTGTGACCTGCATGCGCCGCAGCCGTTTGGCCAGAATTTCGGCCTGCAGGCGGCCTTTCTCGGTCAGGCCGTGTTTCAGGCCGGTGTTGGAGAATTCATGCAGCAGGTTGGCTTCCGATTCGCCGTGGCGGGCAAAGATCAGGCGCAGCATGGCGTTGCTACGGTTTAATTGCGCGGGTGGCGATGAAGGTAGGCAGCGTTTCGCCTAACACGGAGGTCGGGTCGATGTCTTCGTAGAACCCGGCCAGCAAGAAACCGGCCGCCAACTGCCCGCCGATTTGCTCGTCGAGCGTGTGGCTGAATTCCACTGGCAGTCCCTGTTTTTCAAATTCGCAAATCTCCTCCGGTGTCAGGCTTTCAACATCCGAATAGGGGATGCGGCGGGTCACCACCAGTTTACCGGCATCCAGGGCAGGGAAGTCGAAAATAAACATGACCGGATTGCAGAAACCGGATAACAGCACGCCGCCTTTGCGCAGTACGCGGAAGGCCTCGCGCCAGACCGGCAGAATTTCCGGGCAGAAGATATTCGAAACCGGGTGGAAGATCAGGTCAAAGCTTTCATCCGGGAACATGGACAGGTCGCGCATGTCGCCTTCCACCGTGCGAATTTCCAGCCCATCCCGCTCGGCCACCATGCGGTCCTGCCCCAGTTGGGCGGGGGAGTTATCCAAAACGGTGACGTGCGCGCCGGCCGCAGCCAGGATCGGGCCTTGCTGCCCGCCGCCGGAGGCCAGGCAGAGCACGTCCGCGCCGGAGAGGGGCGGGTACCACGCGGCTGGAACGGGGATGGTGGGGGTCAGCACCAGCTTCCATTCGCCGCGGCGGGCGGCAGCAACTTCTTCCGAGCTGACCGGGATGGTCCATGTGTTTCCCTGGGCTACCTGCTGGTCCCAGGCCTGGCGGTTAAATTGGCGTACGTCCATGGGCGTCTCCTTGGGATTTTTCTTGATTGTAATCGAAACGGGGAGGTTGTTGGTTGTTAGTTTTTAGTTTTTTGTTAACAGTTATTGGTTGGCAGTTGGTAGAACAGCCCGTAGCGATCCGTGGAGAAGCTGCCAGTTTTGAAGAACCCACCCTGGCCCTCCCTGGCAGGGAGGGAAAATAGAAATGCTCCCCTTCCCGCGCCGGGAAGGGGCCGGGGGATAGGTCGAAAGGCGGTTGCACGCTTCTTGTTACGCGCCGCGCTTTTGTCGAAGGCCCTTTCTACGGTAAATGACCAACAACCTGTGTTAAAACAATCTTCTCGTGTTCTTTCAATTGCATTTGTTTATGCAATTGATCTCGATCCACTAAGGATAAAACCACCGTTCCTAAATCTGAGGCAGCACAATATAAATATACATTTTGACTGATAAATCCTGTATCGACCCACGCGCTAAAGCGTTGAGCTTCCTTGTTCTTTAAATAAGGTCCCGTCATTCTCGATAAGTCAGCCACAAAAACAAGACCCATTGGCGCAGACTTCATCATTTTCTGAGTACCAATATGTTCTCGGATATCCGTTGAAATGATTTCTACTAATTCGTGATTTTCTTCGTTATATAAAAATACGCCTTCTGCCATGAGGACATACACTCTGATTTCTTGCGAATTACATGCCGAGGGGGCTGTTCTTTTGCTCTTTACTTTCCCCTGCTTGATTTTCGTAATTCCGCAAGCCGCCCAAAGGAGATTCGATAATTCTTGCCCGGTGAGCGGAGCATCTTTCAATTTTCTTGTTGATCGCCTTTTTTCTAACGCTTTCATCAAGGGGAAATCGAGTTCTTTTTGAGGTTCAGGTAATTTAATAATATGATCCATTATGGTTTTTTCAATTTCATCATGATTTGCTGCGCGATATATTGGCTGGCAATCTTATACATTCAACGCCTCAAAAGCTCAGGATGTTCAATTATGAAATGACTGCCTTCATCTGGAATAATGCCAATATATGCATAGGCTGTGCGCGAAAATTCTGAATACAAGAGCATGCGTTGAAATAATGCGAGCGCGCGGCCACTGCCATCTTCAATATACCAAGTTGCTGGTCTTTCACTCGAAACTGAAGGCCGTAAAATCAATGCCGATTCACGCGTAATATCTGACCCAGAAGAAAGTTTTTCCCACCAATCTGGATTATTCAAGGGCTTGAAATTTGCGATAAGACTTTGGGAAATTCGCCCGAGAGCCTGTGGTTGACCTCGGAAAATGTGATTAACGATTGCGCAGCCTGCGATATCAGCATAGTCTAATCGGGTAAGTTGCCATTCGCGATACGCTGATAAAACCCCTGACTTTAGATTATTATTTTTAAGCTGCTCATCAATAGCTTTTGGATCATTCCATGACCATGATTCGAGGTTTTCGATTGCAGGCATATTCTTCTTCTTTCGATCATACTTGACATAGTAAGTTATAACGTCGCGTCGTGTTACGTGTTCTTCGATGATTTTCATATTTATCTTTCTGCCAGCCAATGACTTGTGTTACTTGCGTGCAGGCGGGATTTAATAAAAAAGTTAACAGCAGAAAATGCTAAAGACGCTGAATCCCTGAAAACGTGGGAGGTACATGCGGAGGTGGCTTGCGGTACGTTGAGGTTTTTAGGTTTACCTTTCGCCTTGACCTTTTAACCCAAGTATTTCAATTTCTTTTGTAATTTTATCTAGCCATGAGAATAACCACTCAATTTGTTTTTCTGAAAATTTACGATTTATTGGGCATTTTAATTCTCTACCCGCGGGCTGAAATAAACCTGAATTTTGGGCTTCTGCATACAACGACTGTAATTTTTGTTCAGATATATCTATTTTGCTTAACAAACCGCCACGGCCAACAAGCGCCGAATATATGGATTGCTGATACACCGATTTTGGGGGATACCCAAAACAAAAAGCGACATGCGTACCAGACAAATTGACATTGAGAGAAAAGCCTTTTGTACCCCAATGAATTGGAAACGATTTAGACTTTGCCCATGCCAACAATTTTTCAAATATAAACTTGCCGTTTGTGTCTAAAGAATTAAAAAAGGCACTTTCGGAAATAATTGGTAATGAACTTGATGATACTTTAGAAATGTTGGAAGTCTCATTCCCGATGACAATATTTGTGGATAGTAACCTTAATCCGCCATCGGCTTTGAAAAAAGTAAACTCTAAACAAGTGACTCTTACACCCTTATTACGCAGAAAAGTTGAAGTTTGTCGAATTTCAGGAGTAATTTTTTGACCAACAATAACAATTCTTTGGTCGTTGTTGAATACAACGGCTTCATCAGAAACCAAACTGAAATATTCACGATGATATTGGGCAAGATTTAGGGCTTCGTCGCCTGAATAATTTCTAAAAATCTCATCCAACTGTTCATAGCCTAACTTTTCAACAAAGGACGAATACTCAAGAGCCTGTGCCAGCGTTTCGCGTGGAGTGCGGTCTCTTTTTAGTTCAATAACAACTAAATCGCCTTGTCTATCAATGGCGAGTAAGTCGATAAAACTGCTAAGATTTGTGGTAACTTGCCGTCCAATGATTAACAAACTGCCATTTTCAATAATTTTTTCTGGATTGTTTTCAAGCCAATTTTCCAAAACCGATTCCTGATGTTCGTCTTGAAATCCAATTTCAGCGTATTCTTTGAATTTATTGTCGGGGGTAATGCTGTATATTTTCATCGATTCTCGAATTTCTGGTGTAAAAATTTTTCTTACTCAGCAAGGCAACTTCGTTTTAACAACCATCTGCATAAAATCCTTGATTGGTAATCGTATCCCGCCTTTTGTTGTGCAACCAAGAATATCGTCAATAATTATACAGAAATTAAAAAAATGCACATAAAATATACCCGGCCAGTCAGAGAATGATAGCTATCAGCTTCCAGCTTTCAGCGTAATTCATAATTCTCTGTGCTCTCTGTGTCTTTGTGGTGAAAAAAGATTTCAGGGAGCATTTGGCGGGGAAGAAGCGATCAGCCGCCAGTGCAACTTTGTTTGTTGGGTTCCGGAGCGGATCAATCCTGCAAGACGCCGGTGTGATTTCCGCTCCTCCACCGCAACCTACATGCCGCCGCGAGAAAGCAGCCGTCTGTGACCAGCTTTCGGCTATTTGTCTGACAACTGGCAACTGTCAACTGACGACTGGCAATTGGTATTTCTCACGCCTTCAAAATTCCCCGCACCACTTCGGCCACGGCTTCAGCGGAGAGCATGGGCGCGCCGTGGACACCCGGCACCAGGCTGTCCAGCGGGCGCAGGGGTTGGGGCGTGGCGGTGATGGCATCATGGTCTGCCCAGATGAAATGGACGGGCCGTTGGGGCAGTGGAAAAGCGGCCCGCCCGGCCTGGGGCAGGTCGTACAGCCCGGCCTTGATTGTCTGCACCGGTTGGGCGGAAATCTCGCGCGCCCAGACTGCGATATACGGGTGCTGCTGCCCGCTAAAACCAAACCAGCGCACCAACTCGCGCAGGCGCCAGCCGGATAAAAGCCAGTTCCCCACCGCAGGCCAGCGCGAGTCGATTTTTCGCAGGTTGTTCAGGTTGTTGGCCCAAAATGGCTTTGTAATCGCCGGGCAGAGAAAAATCGCCTGTTCCACATGCTGCGGCCAGCGCTGCAGGTAGGTCTGCACCACCCATCCGCCCAGCGAATATCCCAGCAGGTTCCACCGGTCCAGGCCCAACTCCAGGCGCAGTTCTTCTAACGCGGCTGCGCTGCCCTGGTAATAGTCCTGCCCCTGCGGGAGCGGTGCGGATGCGCCATTTCCAGGTAATTCCACCTGGACTAGCTTATAATAAGGCGATAGCAGCGGGGCCAACTGCTGCCAGATAGTAAACGTAACCCCCATGCCATGCACCAGGACGAGCACTGGACCTTCACCGCTGATTTGATAATGAATGGACATGGATGAGCAGACCTCTTAAAAATCAGGATATGAATTTGGTCGAGCGAACCCAACCGAAAATTCTCATTTTTGTTTCTCACACCGGCGGCGGTCATATCAGCCTGGCCGAAGCGCTGCGCGACCGGCTGGAGGACCGTTTTCAG
This sequence comes from Chloroflexota bacterium, assembly GCA_029265085.1. The sequence goes on along the minus strand of JAJUJY010000003.1, from coordinate 35,055 downwards.
GTCGAGCTTTGTGATCCGCAGCCGCGATTGGTGCACCTGCATTATAAACTGGTCAGCCGCCACGCGCTGTGGCTGTGGGATGCAGAATTTCGCCTGGCGAATACCCCGGTGCGCTCGCGTATGACTCACGACACCTATTCGGTTTTGCTGGCCCGCAATGTCTATGCTGCACTGCGCAAATACCAGCCCGACCTGGTTATTTCTACCTATCCGTACTTAACCAGTGAAGTGACCTTTACCATGCGCCTGTCGCGCAAGCATATTCCCTTTGCAATGCTTTTTGCCGATCCGAACGGGGTGCATGAAAGCTGGCTGACCGAGAAGAACGCCCAGGCGGTCTTTGCTCCTACCCGCGAAACCTACCAGCAGGCGCTGGCTTCCGGTTTTGCGCCTGAACGGCTGCACCTGACCGGCTGGCCGGTGCGTGCTCAATTTTACCGCGCTTCGCAGCAAGATAAAGCGGAAAAGTTGGCTGCGCTGGGATTGGATCCCGCGGCGTTTACGGTCTTTTTGCAGGGCGGTGGTGAGGGGGCGGCGCGCTTTGTGCAAACGATTGAAAATGTCCTGGCCGTGCCGGATGTGCAGGTGATCCTGGCGACTGGCACCAACCAGGTGTTGTATGAGCGGTATCAAAACCAGCCGCGCCTGTATGCGCTGCCGTTTACCAAAGAGATTGCGCCTTATATGAATGCCGCCGATGTGGTGATGGGGAAGGCCGGACCGAACATGCTCTTTGAGACAATGGCTTTGGGTAAGCCTTTTATTGCCACAGCATACATTCCCGGGCAGGAGCAGGCCAACCTGGAATTTATCCGCCGCTACGGGCTGGGCTGGGTGGCATTGGATGCCGCCAGCCAGCAGCAGTTAATCCGTGAACTGGTGGAAAACCCGGCTTGCCTGGAGTCTATGCGCGCCAGCGTGGAAGCGTACCGCCGCTGGAATTCAAATGCGGCCGAATGTATTGTGCCGCTGGTGGAAAAATTTCTGCCGGTATAAGCAAACTGGCTGGCAAACTGCCAGCCAATCTGTGATCAATCAGCCTGTTTTCTAGCGGTTGTGCCACTTGCGCAGCAGGTCAGCCTCTCGTTCCGCGGTCAGGCCAAAACGCAGTTTGTACTCGGCGGGGCGGGTGGCGTCCCAGCGCAGGGTATCTTGAATCGTATCGGCCAGCGAACGGAAGGTCAGCCCGGCAGCAAAGGCTTTGCGGCAGTCCACTTTCATCAAGGCCGGTTCTTCGGGTGAAGAGAGCGCCATCCAGGCGGGCAGATCAGTCCAGGGCTGCACTTCGTTGGCGGCCAGGAATTCCTCGCTGGTCCAGGTCAGGCGCGCGCCGCTGCCGGTGGTTTTCACACAGGTCTCCAAAAATTCACCCATTCCCAGGGCGTAGTCTGGACCGGTGGCGTTGTAAACGCCGGTCTGGCCGGTTTCGATCATGCGCAGGGTCCAATCCATCAGGTCGCGCACGTCAATAAATTGAGTCGGGGTGGAGGGTTCGCCGGGAGCCAGCACCTCGCCGCCCAGCGCAACGCGGTGCGGCCAGTAGGTGAAGCGGTCGGTGCGGTCGTAGCGCCCAACAATTAAGCCGGGGCGGACGTGCAGCACGCGTCCGGGCATGGCCGCTTCGGCGGCCTGCTCGCATAAAAATTTAAGCGGACCGTAATTCGCCCAGATATCCTCGGTTTCCGGGTCAGCCAGTGTGCCGGTGGGGTAGTCCTCGGCGATGCCGGGGGTGAAAAAGTCTTGATACACCGAAATACTGGAGATGAAGGTGTAATGATCCACGGCCGAGGCTAATTTTTGGGCAGAAAGGCGCACTTCGCGCGGCAAATACCCGCAGGTATCCAATACGGCATCCCAGCGGCGGCCGTCCAGCGCAGAAAGGTCTTCGCGGCGGTCGCCGGACAGTTTTTCTACTTCCGGGAACAGTTCCGGGTTGGACTTGCCCCGGTTGAACATGGTGATGGTATGCCCGCGTTCCAGCGCGGATTCGATAAAGGCACGGCCAACAAAGACCGTACCGCCTAAGACCAGAATTTTCACGATAATTCTCCGTTTCCCGGCGCTTTAGCTGGCCGGGGTTATTTTTTGTACCAGCCTATTTTAACGGGTCTGCGCAGCGGGCACGCCCGCCTTTTGGCCAGTTTCGCTGTTTTAGGGTTTGCGCGCGCGAACCGAGAAGGTATTGGGAATGCGCCCGGCCAGTTCCGGTTTCAAATGGGGAAATTCATCCCAAAACGGTTCGGGATGTTCGCCCAGGAATTCGATTACCAGCCCGGCGCGGATCAGCGCGTTGACAACCGCGGCAAGGTTCCAGAGCCGCTCGTGCTTCCAGGATTGTTCGGCAACACCGATGTCCAGGTCATTGATGTAGCTGTCCGGCCAGCCTTTGGAACGCTCGGCGTGTTGGAAGTAATCGATGTTCGAAGCAATGTAGGTTTCAGCGTCCATCTCAAATAGCCAGGTTACCGGGTGCCCGTCCAGAACGTGAAAAACACCGCCGGGTTTTAACAGGCGGTAAACCACCTGTGCCCAGGCATCCAGGTCGTGCAGCCAGCACAGCGCGCCGCGACCGGTGTACACCAGATCGGCACAGCCGTCCAGTTCGGCGGGAGCTTCCAGTACATCACAGCGGTACCACTCGGCGGGCGCATTGAGCTGCGCGGTTAGCCAGCGGGCATTCTCAATATGCAGGTCGGAAATATCCATGCCAATCACTTTTTCGACACCCTCTACCCATAAGGAGAGCGTGTCCCGGCCGGAAGCGCATTGCAAATGGATAGCTGTTTTGCACCAATCCCGCAGATTGCCCAGGTTGGCGCGTTCCACCGGGTGCAAGTTGGACTTCCCGGCGCGCAGGCTGTCCAGGGTGTCTTGCAGGCTGGACTGGTAATGGCGGGCGGCTTCGTTCCAGGCTGCGCGGTTATCTGCGTGGCGGGCTGATACTTCTTCTGTGCTGCGCGCGGCTTCTTCCGGCGCAAATTTTGCTTCAAGGGGTGTTTCCATGTCTGCCTCAAAGGGGTGCTTCTGATTCTTTCAAGCCTGATTAGGCCCATCACGGCAGGTGATGGGCTGTGGCGATCCAATGTTTGGTTGTTCGTTTCTCGGCTGTTATCCAGCCAGTTCCTTGACCCGGGCAAGAAAAGACGCTTCGTCAAAGCCCTGCCGGCCGGAGAGCGGCTGGGTGGCGGCTGCCGCGATCACTGCCGGGTGGGTGAAGGTGTAGCCGGGATGCTCTGCGGGTTTTACCCAGGCATCCAATGTGCCCTCGCGGACTAGTTTGGTCAATGCGGAAAAACGCCATGCAATGCTTTCAAACAGCCCGCCTGCCTGGTAGCGGTCTTTAAATGCCAGCATAATCCGGCTAAAGGCGGAGTCATCTAACTGGACTGTAAATGGTTTGCCATCTTCGTCTGTAAACTCTGCCTGAAAATCCTGCGGATTGATGTCTAGATTGCCCGCGGCGGCATCGGAGGCCAGGTCCAGGGCTTCAGCAAAAATTTCTGGAGAGATTTCAGCGGCTTCTGCAGGAAACGAGAAAGGATTCGGGTCGCTCATGATGTGTCCTCCGGCGTGCAAGATCAGATGAAAATCGCTCAGGCCTAGCCCAGATTTTTGATCTTTGAATCACCCACAAATCGTACCGTATCGATTATCAACCGGCGTTCAGCCTGGTCATACCCCGGTGTGGCAACTTCCACTGAGGTCAGGAAAATATCTTGTTTCTGGTCGCCCATTTTCAAGGTTGAGATAAATCCGCCTGTCTCAACTTTGACACCGAGGTTTGCCGGGATGAGAATTTTTAAATCACCGACAAACGAATAGACCGAAATTTTTGTTTCTCCCAACGGCACAATCGCGTTGGTTAAGTCCAGTTCCAACGAGCCGATTCCAATCCAAAATTCTTCGGTCGTTGCTGACCAGGCTCCGTTGCGCTTCACGTCACCCAGCAGGTGAAAACTGACATTGGTGTCTTTGCTGACCATATTGGGGCGCACCAGCACCCATATCCCCACCAGAATCAATCCGGCAGGCCAGCAATAGGTCCAGAAATTGACCTGAAACAGGTTGCTGGCTAAAGCCAATAAACCAAAAAAGATGAGAAAACCGCCCAGTACAACCATTCCTCGCGTACGCATAGATATTCCTCCCCGCCGAAAATGAACAATTCCCGTCACATTTGTTTTCAAGACAGACTGCAGCCAACCCGTCGTTGGATCATCGGGCAATTGTCTGTTTCAACAATAACAAAAATGAACGGATTTGCCAATCCCCAACCCGGCGTTTCTCTATTTGAGTTTCCCGGCGGATTTTAGCGCGTCCAGGATGCGCGGATCGTTGCGGAAATCCTCGATTTGCCCGGCTTCCATTCCTGGATAGCCGATGTTGATCTGAAATCCCGGTGACTGCGGGTTTAAGTTGTACATCAAAGCAATCCCCTCGTAACTCAGCGAAGAAATAGGCGTCCACAACGCACCGCCGTAAATACGTTCCCCGCCGACCATAACCACCACCGGAATGCCGTTGACTGGTATTTTTAGATCGCTAATTTTTATGGAGGCGGATTCAGTAATCTTTAGCTCGAAGGTCTGCGGGTTATAGCTGACCAGGTCTGCACTGGTGAGCAGCGGATCGCTGGCAAGTTTCCAGTCCGCCAACGGAACCGAAAGCAAATCGCCTGCGCTGCGTTCTTCGCAGGTCAGGTAAATGGCAAATTCGGCCGGTTTGGATTGGCAGCTTGCCAGCAGTACCAGGAAAAGGAATGCGATTACAGCATATTTTTTCATGCCAATATTATGCGCTATTTTTTTTGTTTCTGTCCATCGGCAATGGCACCGATGATTACACCGGCGCATAGCCCGAAAATCATGCCTAAGACGAGATTATTAAACAGGATACCGAGCACTGTGCCGGCAGCGAAGCCGTAAACAATCCAGAGGCCCATATCGATGGTGCTTTTTTTCTTGTCTGGGGATTTTGGCGAATTTAAATTTTGATTCATGCGTTTTCCCTTTTAAATTTATTTGAGGCACACCCTGCATTGTTTATACCTGATACAGGGTATGCTTTTTAACCACCAGTTGGATAGGAAAACGATCCATCCCCAGACCAGTTTTGGTTCAGATGATGGTTGGATTTTGGAGAAAAAATTAACCTTTGACGCGCATGGGCAGCCCGGCCACCATAAATACGACCGTATCCGCAACCTGGGCAAGGCGCTGGTTTGCGCGTCCAAGCACATCGCGGTACAGGCGGCCAAGCGGGTATTCCGGCACAAGCCCTAAACCGACCTCGTTGGAAACGACCAGGCATTTTTCTGCCTGAGAGGCAAAGAACGCAGCCATAAATTCATCGATCTCCCGGGTTAATGCTTCCTGGTAAACGGCTTCTTCTACGCCTTCCGGCAGAGAAAAAAGCACATTGTTTGCCAGCAGGGTTAAACAGTCTAACAGGATAATGGGGGCATTTGTCCGGCTTTTTCGCAGCGCTGCGCCTACTTGCAAGGGCGATTCTACGGTTTGCCAATGCACAGGCCGGCTGGCCTGGTGCGCTGCGATGCGCTGGCGCATTTCTTCATCTCCCGCGGTGGCTGTGGCAATATATAAAGTGCGTTTTCCGCTTTCTACAGCCAGGCGTTGGGCGTAATCGCTTTTACCGGAGCGTGCCCCGCCCAAAATTAAGGTCAACTGTTTTTCCATGTACCCATCCTTTCCAGGCTTTTCGAAATTGCTTCAATGGAAGTGTGAAAATCGGATTCGCTAAATATTTCCAGGGTGACTACTCCGCGATACTTGTTCTCAAGTAAACAAGCAATTACCGGATCGAGTTGTTCCGACGGCACATAGGCCAACGATTGATGGTCGCGCTCACCAATCCCATGCAGGTGAATTACCCGGGTGCGCGGCAGACAGGTTTGCAGGTAGGGCAGCGGATCATATCCTTCTAACCAGAGATGGCCAATATCCACACATTGACTGGCCGGAATACGTGCCAATACCGGGAAATTAAAATCAGTTGGGTAGCCTTCCAGGTTTTCCACGGCTAACCGTGCGGCCGAGCCAGCCCAACCGGCGGCGATTTCCAGTGCACGGGCAGCCTGGGTTTGCCATTGGTGCAGTGCTTCTGGGACTGCATCTTTGCGCACTTCTTTACCGTCCAGGTGTAAAACGAAGGCATGCGGTTCCAGCGCCAAGGTGCAGTCGATTACCCGTTTGGCTTTGCGCAGCGAGATGTGCTGCTCATCTCCATCTGCGCCTAACCGCAGATCGAGCGGTAGATGGACGGTGTAGCTCAGGTCATGCGTCCGGCTCAAACTGGCTAATTCGGCCAGCACGTCTGGTGTAGGCAGGTTATTGGGGCCGTCATCCACTTCAAACAAGACCAGTTCAATATCGCGCACTTTACCTGCCAGCCAGCGCACATTGGGCAAAATATCATCCGGAATAATATAGGAAGATGTTCCCAGGCGAAACGGCAAGCGGTGAATCCAGTCCATGCGGTCTCCTACATCCCGAAAGGTAAATACAGGCAAAAAGCCAGCAAGACGGCCAGTTCGCTTAGTTCAACGGCTGCGCCGTACACATCCCCGGTCACGCCGTTCAGGCGTTTGCGCGCCAGGGTGAAGATGCCCCAGGTGGTCAGGTGCGCCAGCAGCACGGCAATCCCACCGCGCAGCCCGCCAGCGGCAGCCGCAACCAGGGGCACCAGTGCGGCCAGGAAGAAATGTCTGGTCTGTAAACCCAAAGCAAAATCCGCGCCCAGCCCGCCAGGACGCGCCTGGGGCTGCCGCCCGCCCAGCAAAATCATCCAGCGGCCAAGCGCAGGCGCAAGAATGAGCGCGGCCCAGCCCGGCCAACCAACCGGCAGGGAAAGAACAGCCAGCACTTTGAGCAGGATTTGCAGAATCAGGCCCGCGCCGCCAAAGGTCCCCAGGCGCGGGTCGCGCATAATTTCCAGGCGGCGCTCCGGTGTGGAGGCGTTGAGCAAGCCGTCACAGCAGTCGGCCAGCCCATCCAGGTGCAGCCCGCCGGTCAGCCATACCCATAATCCAACACCGAGCGCAGCCGCTAACAGCGGCGGAAAAATCATTTTTAGCAGGACGTACGCGGCTGCCACCAGCACTCCCAGCACAGCACCAACCAGCGGATACCAGGCCGCCGACCGGCCCAGATCGCCCGGCTCAAAACTGGCCGGGGCGCGCACGGGCAGCGTGGTTAAAAAACTGAAGGCAAGCCGCAAGTATTTCATTCTTTATCTGCGACCCCGGCTTCGGCAAAGGTGGCCATTTCGCTTAAAATGCGGGCTGCCGCTTCCACCAGGTGGAAGGCCAGTGCCGCGCCGGTGCCTTCACCCAGCCGCAGACCCAGGTCAAGCAGCGGGGTCAGTCCCAGGTATTGATTCATGGCAATATGCCCAATTTCTACGGATTGGTGTGATTGGATCAGATAAGGTTTAACTTCGGGAGCCAGCCCGGCTGCGATCAGGGCGGCAGCGCCGGAGATAAAGCCATCTACCACCACGGGCACGCGCCGCGCAGCTGCCCCGAGGATGACCCCGCTTAATCCGGCGATTTCCAGGCCGCCGACCTTGGCCAATACATCCAGCGCATCTTTGGGGTTTGGTTGGTTGGCGGCCAACCCTGCCCGGATGGCTTGAATTTTGCGCTGCAGGCCGCTGTCATCCACGCCGGTTCCCCGGCCGGTGACCTGTTCAACCGGTAAGCTGGTCATGGCGGCCACAATTGCGGAAGAGGGGGTGGTGTTGCCAATACCCATATCACCGGTAGCCACCAGATCCAGGCCGCGGTCTATTTCTTCATTGACCACATCGATTCCGACCTGGATGGCCTGTTCTGCTTCTGCGCGGGTCATTGCCGGTCCCTGGGTGAAGCTGCGTGTTCCGCGGGTAACTTTGCGCTGGATTAAGCCTGGAGCGCTGTCAAAATCAGCAGCCACACCTACATCGACTACCACCACACGCGCACCTGCCTGGCGGGTTAATACATTGATCGCAGCGCCGCCGTGCAGGAAGTTGAGCACCATTTGCGGGGTCACTTCGGGCGGGTAAGCGCTGACACCTTCACGGGCAATGCCGTGATCGGCTGCCATGACAATGACTGCCTTGCGATTCACGCTGGGCAGGGGCTGTCCAGTGATTCCAGCCAGTTGAATGGATAATTCTTCCAGGCGGCCAAGGCTTCCGCCCGGCTTGGTTAACACCGCCTGGCGTGCGCGGGCAGCGTCAGCTGCTTGCTGGACGATTTCGGGAATGGGGGGTAGTTTCATGCGGTCTCCGGGATAAAATAAAATAGCAATAAAAAAACCTGCTCGATCCAGAGCAGGTAGGGAGTTTGACCAGGCGTTGTTGGGCGGCTGGTTCCACTTCCCATCCGCGAGGACGTGGCGAGCGCGAATTGAGGCGGTCGACCTGGCTTACGGCAATATTTCCCTGCCGTTTACAGTTGCGGGACAGCGCCGGATTTTCACCGGACTTCGCCTTTCCTCAATCTGGTTTTTCAATGTGCGGCATAATTATACGGGGATTAGTCTGGATGGAACAGGGCTTAGCGAATATACGCCGGAATTTGGCCGGTAAAAGCATCTTCAATCCGCTCGCGGTGGTTTTCTAGCATCTCCATTTGCTGAATCTCGGGCAGGGTGTAATATCCATAGGCGGTAGTTTCATCACTGAGCTGCAATTCGCCATCCTGGATGACGGCCTCAAAGCAGAGGGCAACAATCTGCACCCGCCGGCCGTCTTTGTATTCCACGATCCGGTTTGGATCGGTATAAATGCCAATCAGGTGCGTTACCTGTACTTTTAATCCGGTCTCTTCCAATACTTCGCGCTGACAGGCTTCTGCTGCGGTTTCACCGGGTTCCATGCCGCCGGAGGGCAGGCACCACAGGCTGTTATCTGCGCGCCGGGTCAGGAGAACTTTTTGGCGGGTTTCATCGAAAATGACGGCTGAGCAGCCAACACGCAGCCGGCCGGTTTTTCCAATACGAGGGCCGTGCAATACCTGGGTCATGATGTTGCCTTCCTTTTCTCCCATTCATAAATTTGATCTAATTCTAAAAATCCAGCCGATTGATACAGCTGGTTGGCGGGCGGGTCATCTCCCCAGGAGAGGACCTCCGCATACCTGGCACCCACGCTTTTTAGGTGGCGCATACCGGCGTACAGCAAACTGCGCGTCAATCCCAACCGGCGGTGGTTGGGGTGGCAGCCGACAGGTTCAAAGGTGCCGGTTTGGTTGGCTTCGTCGTACCAAAGAATACAAAAGGCGGCAAAGCTGCCGTCTGGGGCGGTGACGAGTAAATCCAGGTCCATACGGTAATGGGGTAAACCAACCAGCAGGTTATATTTTTCTTCGGTCATGCGTGAGGGGGTAAAGGCTTCCCGGTGAACCTCCACCCGGGCGGGAATTTCATGCACTCCGGCCAGGCTGCGAACGCGATAGCCTGGCGGAAAAGCGGGTTCTGGGATGGGGCGTTCCAGTGCATAATGGTACACATTAAAGCAATTGCCTGTGGGCTGGTATGCCTGGCTGCGCAGCAAATCCTGCCGGAAGGAATCACGTCCGGTTGTCCAGGCGCAAAATGGGGCCGGGGTTTGTTCTGGCGGGCACTGGCTGGCATAGCTGGTTTCACCCCAAGCCAGCATTTCTGCTTCCAAAAAGCGCTGGTCTGGGTGGCAAAGAATATCCAGATTGTTGTTGTTGCGCCAGGCAAAGCCCAATAAGCATTCGTGCTCATCAAACCAGAGCTGCACGCCCGAAAGATTGTTATTGTGTTGGACGCGCCACCAGTCTAAATCCCCAACAGCGCAATATACCGGGGGACCGGTGCGCGCAAATATTTCGATCAGGAGCTGGCCCATCTTCGCGTAATCTGATTCACCCTGGTAAGGACGCGGCTGGACCATAATGGCTCACTCCTGGCTGCGCAAGATGCGCAAGGTGGCGGGATGAACCCTGGTGGATAACTGTCTGTAAGCGGCCTCTGTCCAGGGGTGGAGGACGGGCAGTTCGGTGCGGTGCTGCCATAAATCGGTTAAAAAGACCAGCACAGCCTGCTCAACGGAAATTTCCAGCGCGGCGCGCATAGCAGGCTGGAACCGGCCTTCGCCGGGCTGATCCCAGGCTAATTTATCTGCCGCAAAAAGGACCAGATCCAGGGGGGCGGGGTCGGCTTTTAATGTGGTATGGCAGCCAACTGCGGATAAAATCTGCTCATCCTGCACGCCAAACAATTCGCGTGCCAGGACAACAGATAATTTTTGATGCAAGAGGTTGGGAGCCTGCCGTTCTGCCGGTAAAATTTCAAGCCCAAATGTTTCAGCTGCGCCCAGGCGTTGATTGGTTGCCCAGACAGCGCTGATGTCGTGCAGCCAGCCAGCCTGTTCAGCTGTATCTGCGTCAATGCCGCTGAGGTTGGCGATCCGGCGCGCTTCGCGGGCTACATTGCCGCAGTGTGCGGCAGTCCCGGGCAGTTGGTTGGCAATCAGGAAACGCGGCACATCTACAGCGATTTGGCCTGCGGCGGTGAATGTTAAACTGAATTGTTTGACAACCGGGTGTATCATGAACGAATTATACAGGAGAAGCCCCTGACTGAGGCGTGAAAAGCAAGGCAAACTTAGATGATTTCATCTTCGTCCAGGATGTAATCTTCCAGGTTGTCCATGTTGATCATTTGCTCGGGGATGATTTTGCCGCGTACGGAGATAAGTTCATTGTGGACCGCTTCCGGATCGCCGCTGATGAGGGGGTGCCATGCTGGTAAGTCTTTGCCTTCAGCCAGTCGGCGGTAAGCACAGGTTTCCGGCAGCCATTTGATTTGCATGGCGCGCTCAACGGTGATCTGAATGCAGGTTTCAACCAGTTTGAAACGGTTGGCATAGCTGCGGCAGCGGCAAGAATAGGGATCAAGCAGGCGGCAGGCGATGTTGGTGTAAAACACCTCGTGGGTGTCTTCATCTTCAATTTTATACAGGCAGCACCAACCACAGCCGTCGCAAAGCGATTCCCATTCAGCTTCGCTCATTTCAGCAAGTGATTTTTGTTTCCAAAAAGGAGGCTGGTCAGTTGCCGGTTCCATATTGATATTCCCAATGTTTATTGAATCTGGTAGCGGAATAACTCCGGCTGTTGCGGGTCCGGCGAGAATCCCATCCGGCGCAGGTAGGCAGCGTGGATTTTGTTCCCGGAGGGTGTCACAATCTGGTTGATTCCTTGATCTTCAAAAAAGTCAGCCCGAATGCGGTACACAAAATCGGCGATTTTAAAATCGCGGTAGCCTGGGATCACAAAATCCAACAAAACGTACAACGTGTTTTCGTCTCGTTTTTCGCCAATAAATAATCCGGCTGGAACCATGTTGCGTAAAACAAAAAAGATCACATGGTTGGGGTCGTATGTGTAGCTGAAACCAGGTAAAAAGTGCTGGATGTCTTTCTCGTAAAAGCGCAAAAAATAGCGCATGTAGTCCGAGTTGTTTTGCACATGCAGCAGCTTGAAATATTCCAGGGTGTTGAACATTTCGTACAGGTAATACAGGTCAATTAACACAATGAGGAAATTAACCGCTGCAACGGGATATGCCTTAATCAATAAACCGTACACGGTAAAAAAAATGGCGCCAACCAGGTTGATCACACGCAGTTTGAGCAGCGAACTCATCATTAATGAGATTGCCACCAGCGCGGAGGCGACATAACCAATAATTTCAAAAATCATTCCTGTGTCCATAAGCTGCCTATTTTACCGCTTGCGCCGGAAAAGTAACAAGAACAGACACCCCAGGGTGGCAATGGGCCAGATCCAGCTGAGTTCGCCGGGCCCGCCAGGGCCTGTCCGGGCAACCGTGCGGCGAATACGAATCAGCCGATATTCCCGGGTGGCTTTTTCGATTTGCTCATCGGTTAAGACGTCTGTGTCCACGCCAAACGCTTTGGCGGCAGCGCCGCTGGCAATCATCACTTGTTTTAAAAGGGGCAGGCGCAGTTGGGGATCCAAAACCTCTTCTGCGAGACCGCCCCACCAGCTGTCCGGCAGCCAGATTTCTACCTGCGGGTTGGCGCAGATGTTGCGATACCAGTCTGATGACGGGCCAAATCCGGCGGCACAGTAAATTTCGCCGTTGACCAGGGCGTAATTTACCGGTGTAAGCCGTTTAAGCCCGCTTTTCCGGCCAGTGTGCTGCAGTACCATGATGTGCCCGCCAACTTTTGGCCAGGCGTTTAAGTGCCATCCCAGGCCAAGCCGCCAGAGCATGATCATGCCACGGTTAAAAATTTTAAATCCTTGTTTTACATTTTTATCTTGCACCATGCCAGTTTGTGCCATGATTGCCCCTCCTGATGATACGGATAAACTTATTGTACACTGTGCTGCAAGAAGCTGACTGCCAAAAATGTGGATCTGCTGGATTTTATCTGAGTAAATTTTTGATTTTCGTATAAATTTTGAAGAGGAAATCCTGAGAAATCCGCTAAACCTCGTTATAATTATGCCCATGAAACTTACGTTAGAAGAAGTAGAACATATTGCGAATCTGGCTCGCCTGGAACTGACTGCGGAAGAGAAAGACCGCTATCGCCAGCAGCTTTCTGCGATCCTGGAATATGCTGCCCGGCTGCAGGCATTGGATACCAGCGGCATCCCGCCCACATCCAGTGTTTTACCGCCGCGGAGTGTGCTGCGCGCGGACGAACCGCGTCCTTCCCTGGATCTGAAAAGCGTGCTGCAAAATGCGCCGCAGGCTGAAGATGGACAGTTCCGGGTTCCGCCCGTTTTGGAGTAAGCTGCATGTCTGAATTAACTCACCTGACCGTCCGGCAGGCGCTGGATGCGCTTCAGCGCGGTGATGTGTCCAGTCTGGAACTCACCCAGGCTGTGATCGCACAAATTGACCGCCTGGAACCGCAAATCCACGCTTTTATTACCCGTACCAATGAATTGGCGCTTGCCCAGGCCAGGGCTGCTGACCAACGCCGCGCCGCCGCCCGCAAACATGCGGATGAAGTCTTGCCGCCTCTTTTGGGACTGCCGTTGGCGGTGAAAGATTTGCTGGCTTTAGCCAATGTGCGCTGCACCTGCGGTTCGCGGATATTGGAAACTTTTGTTCCTCCTTATACAGCTACCTCTGTCCAGCGGCTGTTGGATGCGGGGGTTGTGGTGGTAGGAAAGACCAACACCGACGAATATGCGATGGGATCATCCACCGAATCGTCTGCCTACGGCCAGACATATAATCCCTGGGATACTTCGCGTGTGCCGGGTGGATCGAGCGGTGGTAGTGCTGCCTCGGTGGCGGCGCATATGGTTCCTGCTGCATTGGGCACGGACACAGGCGGAAGTGTGCGCCAGCCAGCCTCGTTTTGCGGCGTAACCGGCATTAAACCAACCTATGGGCGTGTTTCGCGCTACGGTCTGGTTGCATATGGGTCTTCACTGGATACTGTGGGTGTGTTTGCGCGCACTGCTGAAGATGTGGCAATTTTGTTCCAGTTGATGGCCGGGCACGATTCGCTGGATGCCACCACGCTGGATGTACCGGTTCCGCAAATTGATCTGTCTGCCTCGCATACCCTGAATGGTCTGCGCGTTGGCGTACCGAAGGAATATTTTATTGAAGGTATTCAGCCAGCGGTGGAGCAGTCGGTGCGCCAGGCAGTAGCGCAGATGGAAGCGCTCGGCGCAACCATTCACGAAGTCAGCCTGCCGCATACCGAATACGCGCTGCCGGTCTATTACCTGATTGCCCCAGCCGAGGCCTCAGCCAACCTGGCGCGCTATGACGGGGTTCGTTTTGGGCTGCGCGAACCGGCGGATTCGATGTGGGATATCTTCTTCCAGTCGCGGGGAGCCGGTTTTGGCTCAGAGGTCAAACGGCGCATTATGCTTGGAACGTATGCGCTTTCTGCCGGTTACTATGACGCGTATTACGGCCAGGCGCAAAAAGTGCGTACGCTGATCAAACGCGATTTTGAGGAAGCATTCCAGCATGTGGATGTGATCGCTACACCGGTTGCACCGTCCACGGCCTTCCGCATTGGTGAACATACCGATGACCCATTGGCAATGTATCTGGAAGACGTATTTACCTTGCCAACCAACCTGGCCGGTGTGCCTGGGCTGGCCTTCCCGGTTGGTTTTGATGGCAGCGGCCTGCCGGTGGGAATGCAGTTGATGGGCCCGCACTTTAAGGAAGAAATTCTCTTCCAGGCGGCGCACGTTTATCAGCAGGCTACCGATTGGCACCTGCGCAGGCCGTCCCTGGCAGGCTAAAGATCGCTCTCCATTTCCTTTCTGTCATTTCAAACCCCACTGCGTTTCGGTGGGGTTTTTGATTTTTTTGTTATTTGTAATCTAATTACATGAAACTTTTTCTGCGGTAATCCGTATATGAATTATGAAAATATAGAGCGGAAATCGCTGCCTCTATTCAGAATCGAGAAAGGATATTTACTATGTCTGCTGAAGGTAATACTCGTGTTGTGGAAAGTGAAAAAGGCCCTGGCTGCCTGATCCGCATCCTGTACTTTATTTTTGTTGGCCTGTGGTTGGGCGGCATTGCCACCATTGCGGCCTGGATTTTAAATGTAACCATCATTGGTCTGCCTCTGGGACTCTGGTTGTTGAACCGGCTGCCGTACCTGATGACGCTCAAGCCGGTCCGCACGGAAACCCGCGTCAGCACCACGGTGGATGGTAAAGTGGTTATTCGCGAAACTGCTTTGCCGCAGCGTTCCTTCCTCCTGCGTGCGTTGTATTTCTTGTTGATTGGCTGGTGGTTCTCTCTGGTCTGGTTAATCCTGGCCTGGCTGATCAGTGGTATTACGCTGGGATTGGGTTTGCCGCTGGCGTTCTGGATGTTTGACCAGATTCCGGCGATTACGACCCTGGCACGCATCTAACCGGTTAAGTTCATCCTGTTGAGGCTGAAAGAAGCATTCGCTTTTTTCAGCCTTTTTCTTTTATAATCAATGAGACGGGGTTATCCAATCGACCAAAAAGGATGAAATCCATGTTTGAAAAATTACCCAACACACCTGAAGAACTTTTCCGCTGGGAATGGGCGGATATTGAACCTTTTTATGCAGAACTTGCCAAAATTGAATTGACTGAGGCGGGAGTTGAATCCTGGCTGGCCAATTGGACTCGTGTTTCTAAACGTGTGGTGGATTTGTTTCGCCGGCTTTCGGTTGCGACGAGTGTGAACACAGCGGATCAGAATGCGGCGGAGCGATTCAATAATTTCTTTGACAACATTTACCCGCAGGCGATGGCTGCTGAACAGAAGCTGAAAGATCAGTTGTTGGTAAGCGGGCTGCGCCCGGAAGGGTTTGATATTCCGCTGCGCAATATGCGTTCTGATGCAGAACTGTTCCGTGAGGAAAATCTACCGCTGCTTGGTCAGGATCAGAAATATTGCAAAGAGTACGACAAGATCGCCGGTGCGCAAACGGTGGAATTTGAAGGCCAGGAATTAACTCCTGCTCAGGTTCGTCCCATCTACCAGGATGTGGATCGGACACGCCGTGAAAAAGCCTGGCGGCTGGTGGCGGAACGGCAGCTGGCGGACCGCACGGCATTGAGTGCGTTGTGGGCAAGGATGGTGCAGCTGCGTGCTCAAATTGCCGCCAATGCCGGGCTGTCCAATTATCGGCAGTACCGCTGGAAACAGTTATATCGCTTTGATTACACGCCTGATGATTGCGAAACCTTTCAGCGCTCGATTGAAGAGGTTGTGGTTCCGGCTGCGCTGCGGATCTATGAACGCCGCCGCCAGCGGTTGGGGTTAAAGGCGCTTCGCCCGTGGGATTTAAATGTCGATCCCTTTAACCGGGAACCGCTGCGCCCATACCAGAGCATTGAGGAGTTAAAAGCAAAGACATCGGCCATCTTCCATAAAGTCGATGATGAGTTGGGCGGCTACTTTGATGTGATGGTCCGGGAAGACCTGCTGGACCTGGAAAATCGCAAGAATAAAGCACCGGGCGGATACTGCACCGATTTCAGCATTCCGCACCGCCCGTTCATTTTTATGAATGCGGTTGGTCTGCACGATGATGTGCAAACGCTGCTGCATGAGGGCGGTCATGCTTTCCATACATTTGAAATGGCAAACCTGCCTTACCTGCCGCAGATGGATATCACCATGGAAATTGCCGAAGTGGCATCCATGAGCATGGAACTGCTCAGCTCGCCGTACCTGACCAAAGACCAGGGCGGTTTTTATTCGCCAGAGGATGCAAACCGGGCGCGCGTGGAGCACCTGGAGGAAGCGATTTTATTCTGGCCGTACATGGCCGTGGTGGATGGATTCCAGCATTGGGCACATACGCATGCGGCTGATGCGGTGGACCCCGCGCAGTGTGATGCCGTTTGGGCGGATTTATGGGCGCGCTTTATGAAGGGGGTAGACTGGAGCGGCCTGGAAGACGTCCTTGTCACAGGCTGGCAGCGCAAGCTGCACATCTTCCTCGATCCGTTTTATTATGTGGAATACGGCCTGGCACAATTAGGCGCAGGACAGGTCTGGCGTAATGCAATGCAGGACCGCGTAACAGCGATTCGAGCGTACCGCAAGATGCTTTCGCTTGGCTGCACAATGCCGCTGCCGCAGTTATACCAGGCAGCTGGCGCCCGCCTGGGTTTTGATGTGCCGTTGATGCAAGAGGTCGTTAGCCTGATGGAAAAAGCGGTTGAGGAATACGAATAATCGCACGGTTTAAATTTCATATTTTATCGATTCAGGAGTTCACTTCGCAGCTTCAATGTACCAGGAAGTCCTGTAATTGGCCTGGAGCACTTTTTTTGATTGCTGCGTTGCTATTTGTAGTCTTAATTGGAGGACTGTGCCATTTATATGGCCAGGCAGCCTTGCTGTTTTGGCGCAGGGTGTCAGGCGTTGGCGATTCATCTTCAATCAATGGGGCCTGGACCATGATGGTTGGGTTGGTCTGTATCACAACCCTGGCAACGGCTCTGTCGCTGTTCATGCCCCTTTCTTTGGGAGCCATCAGCCTGGTAGGATTGGGTGCGCTGGGGATCGCTTTTTGGCTATCGCGCCAGCACGCCTTACACATTCCCTTCGTGAAACCATCCTGGCCTGCACTGGTTTGGGCTTTGGCGGTGTTGGTTGGCCTTTCCCTGGTAGAGAATGTAACTCATTTGCCGGTGAATCCGGACTCTGGGATTTATCATGCCCAAACCATTCGCTGGATTGAAACCTACCCGGCTGTGCCGGGGCTGGGAAATCTGCACGGCAGGCTGGCATTTAATTCAAGCTGGCTGGTTGTCAGTGCCTTATTCAGTTTTGCCTTCCTGAATATCCAGTCATTTCACCTGCTGCCGGGAGTTTTAGCCCTGGTGATCCTGTGGATGGGGGTCAAGAGCGCGGCAAACTGGCTGCAAGGTCATTTCACACTGGCCGATTTATTTAAGATCTTGCTGGTGCCGGTTACCTTTACGGTTGTGGGTAATGAATTATCTTCCCCAGGTACCGATTTGCCTGCGATTATTTTAGCCTGGCTGATTGTGATTGCCTGGCTGGAGCGTGAAGAACATCCAGAGCAGTCCCAGTATTATGATTTGCTGATCTTTGTCCTGGCTATTTTTGCCGTGACGGTTAAATTAACTGCTTTTCCGCTGCTCTTGTTTGCCGGGCTGGTTTGGCTGCGTACGTTAAAACCCAATCTTTGGTGGAAGTGGCTTATCCTGGCGGCCGGGTTGTGCCTTCCCTGGTTGGTTCGAAATATGATTCTTTCCGGCTACCTGGCTTACCCGATCCCTGGCTTACCGGGATTTGGGCTGGATTGGCAAATTCCGCAAGCGGTTGTGCGGGAAGAAAATCGGGCTATTCTTGCCTGGGGCAGGCTGCCTGGCATGGATCGTGACCAGGTATTGGCTTTCCCCTTTTGGGAGTGGCAGAAACTCTGGTTCCAGAATTTAACCCTCAACCGCAAGGCGATTTTTTTGATTGCAATGATTTCGCCCCTGCTTATTGCGGTCGAAGCAAGGTGGCAATCTGGCAAGAAGCTCATTTCAACGGCTGCCCTTCTCATTGTGACGATCTTTTTCTATAGCGGCACCATTTTCTGGTGGCTCACTGCCCCAGATTTCCGCTTTGGTTACGGCTATTTGATGGCGTTATTTTGTCTCCCGCTCATCATCCCTTTGGCAAGTCTCTCTAAGCAGCCTTCCCGTTTTGCAAAGGTTCTGCCTGTGCTGGTGATCGGTTTATTGGTGGTGTACCAGGCATATTTGCTGGGCAAAGGATTTGACCGGCAAAGTTTTACCCAACGGCTGGTGATCCCAATGGATTATCGTGTACTTCCAACGGAACCCTGTGCCATTAAAAACAGCACCATTCTTTGTGCTGCGAAAGAAAGCTGGAAAGAGTGCTGGTACGCGCCGTTTCCCTGTGTTCCGGAGGCTCAGCCCAATGTTGAACTGCGCGGTGAGAGCTTGCAGGATGGTTTTCGGGTGGTTCATTGAGCAGATTTATTTCATACTTTAAAAAAACGGTCAAACGTCAACCGAGGATGGGATGACTCTCCATGCTCTTTAAGCAGTGGAGATGTTACAATAAATTTTGCAAAGCCCAGATACATTGGAGTGGTTTATGCCGCAAACATTAAAAATCGCTGTACCGATGGCAGGTTTGGGAACCCGGATGCGCCCGCATACCTGGAGTAAACCCAAACCTTTAATTGCGTTAGCTGGAAAAACGGTTTTGGATTATGTGCTGGACCAATTCCAGACGCTGCCCGCGGATTGGGAAATTGAATATATTTTCATCATAGGTCCCAACCAGCGCGAGCAGGTGGAAGAATTTATGCACCAGTATCACCCGGAAAAAACGGTTCACTATGTGATCCAATCGGTGATGCGCGGGCAATCCGATGCGCTCTACCTGGCGCGCCAATATCTGAAAGGGCCGATGTTGATGGCTTTTTCTGATACGTTGATTGAAACGGACCTGTCTGTTTTAGAAAATACTGACCTGGACGGCATGGCCTGGGTCCGGCCGGTGGAAGATCCGCGCCGGTTTGGGGTTGCCCAGGTGAATGCAGAAGGTTGGATCACGCGGTTGGTGGAAAAACCGCAAGAATTAACCAATAACCTGGCAGTGGTTGGTTTTTACTTCTTCCGCCGCGCCGAGGATTTGATGTCCGCGATTGAAGAGCAAATGCAGCGTAATATCACGCTGAAAAATGAATTCTTCCTGGCGGATGCGGTCAATATCTTGTTAGAAAGAGGAGCAAAGATGCGCACCAATCAGGTGAAAGTCTGGTTGGACGCAGGGATCCCGGAAGCTGTGCTGGAAACCAATCGCTATTTGCTCTCAAACGGTTCGGATAATAGCGCAGAGGCAGCCAAAAACCGCCCTGGGGTGGCAATTATTCCGCCGGTGTATATTCATCCCTCAGCTCATATTGAATCCTCTGTGATTGGCCCGAATGTTTCGATTGATAAGAACTGCCGCCTGGAATGTGTGGTGATCCGTGAGTCGGTTGTGGATGAGGATACCTGTCTTAGCCAGATGGTGCTGGCAGAAACATTGCTTGGGCGGCATGTGGTGGTGGAAGGCAAAGCAGAGCAGCTTAACCTGGGAGATAACTCTTGGCTGAAGAAATGAAAGACCCGGTGGAATGTCATTCCGGCAGTGAGTATGCAGAACGGCCGGTGGCATTACGTTGGGAGGGGCAGCGGTTGGAAATTATCAAAATCCAGGACCGCTGGCGCATTCCGGGGGGTAAGTGTTTCCGGGTGCAGGTCAGTGACGGCCGAGTATTTGAATTGTTTTATGGCGAATTGTATGACGAATGGCGAATTAATCTCGTCTAGTCAATAAAAAGGAGAAAGGTAACCATGGTCATTTCAGCAGGTCCAGATCAAGGAGTGAAAATGCGCGATTCGTATGTGTCCAGGCGTGCTGCTGGACTCAAACCCTCGGGAATCCGGAAGTTTTTTGATATCGCCGCAACGATGAAAGATGTCATTTCATTAGGAATTGGCGAGCCCGATTTTGACACTCCCAAAGCGGTGGTCGAAGCTGGCATCCGTTCATTACAGCAAGGCCATACTCATTACACCTCGAATGCCGGTATTCTTGAGCTGCGCAAGGCATTGTCCGCGAACCTGGAGCGTCTGTACGGGGTTGGCTACGATCCGGCGACTGAGATTGTGATTTCAGTGGGTGGGTCCGAAGCGCTCTACTTGGCCGCCAATGCAATTTTGGATGCCGGGGATGAAGTGATCATCCCTACACCTTGTTTTGTCTCCTACCAGGCTGAAGTCTATATGGCGGGCGGGGTACCCGTTGAAATCCCCTGCCGCATGGAAGACAACTTTGATGTGGATCCTCAAGCGATTGAAGCAGCGATTACTCCGCGCACCAAAGCGATCTTGCTGGGATTCCCCAATAATCCCACCGGCGCGGTCGCCACGCGCGAACGCCTGCTGGAGATTGCCCGCATTGCTGAGAAATATGATCTGGTGGTGATTTCGGATGAAATCTATGACCGGTTGGTTTACGGCGGACACCAGCATGTGTGCTTCCCCACCCTGCCGGGTATGCGCGAGCGGACTATTCTGTTGGGCGGTTTCTCCAAAGATTACGCGATGACCGGTTGGCGTATTGGTTATGCCTGCGGCCCAGCCAGCATTATTGGTGCGTTGGTGCGTATTCACCAATACACCATTATGTCTGCGCCGACCACTGCCCAGGAAGCGGCCATCGAGGCAATTCGCGACCGGGATGAATCGGTGATGATGATGGTGGAAGAATATGACCGCCGCCGCAAATTGGTGGTGGCTGAATTAAACCGCATGGGATTGCCAACCTTTGAGCCAAAGGGAGCTTTTTACTGCTTCCCCAAGGTGAGCGTGACGGGATTGGATGATGAGACATTTGCCACCCGCCTGCTGAACGAAGAATATGTGGCGATGGTGCCGGGCAACTCCTTTGGCGTGGGCGGTGAAGGTTTCTGTCGCGTGTCGTATGCGACTGCCTACACAAAGATTGAAGAAGCACTGCGCCGTATCGAACGGTTTGTAAACCGCCAGTAAGATAACACGGGATGTTTTCAGCGGGACGGGTTCATCATCCGTCCCGTTTTTTTTATGCCTGCCGGAAGCGCCGGACGGCTGCCATAAATTCGCGCACGCGTTGTTCATCTACTGGGTTGGCAAATTCACCGTTTTGTTTAAATGTAGTCCCAACCACAGCTCCATCTGCCAGGCTGAGCTGCTGTTCCAGGTTGGAAAGCCGGACGCCCGTATTGGCAAAAACAGCTGTGCCGGGTACAGCCTGTTTAACGGTGTGTAGTATTTGGGCATCGGTTTCCATACCTGCGGTCAATCCGGAAACACACAGCGCGTCTGGATGGGCAGTGAAAACGGTGGAACGGGCAATGCTGGCAATATCCCGCTCACCCAGGTAGCGGGCGGATTCTGGGACGATATTGAACAACAGGCGCACCTGATCCCCGTTCACGGCTGCACGGTGGCGGATCACCTCTCCGCAGTTGGTATTCCATAAGCCAAAATCGCTGGCGTAAACCCCCGTAAAAATCTCGCGCACAAAGGCAGCTCCGGTTGCTACGGCAACATCAATGGATGCGGACGGATCCCATAAAACGTTGACACCAAACGGTACGCGAATTTCCGGGCGCAGTTCGGTAATAATGCGCGCCATAACGGCGCAGGTGATCGGCTCCACTTTGGTGAGATACGGCAGGCTGAATTCATTAGAGAACATTACGGCATCTACACCGCCGTTTTGCAGCGCCAGTAAGTCGGCTCGAGCACGTTCTATAATCCACGGCAGACCTTTTTCGCGATTGTACAGCGGGTCACCGGGCAGCGCTTGCAGGTGACACATGGCGATAATCGGTTTAGCGGTTCCAAATACATCAGTTAACCAATGCATCTTGTTGCTCCATCAAAACAGGTTGATTTTTTGGGGTCTGTCAGGTGAATTTTGGTCGGAATGGTTATAATACAAAGAAGCATATATGATAAAAATTTGTTTCTTATTTTGATATCACAAAACAGGTTGATACGTCAATTCTTTGATATTTTTCTTTTGTAAAGAGTTCAGGGAGGTGCGAATATGGGTCGTAAACTGCGTTGGGGATTGTTAAGCACGGCACGGATCAACCGCGCATTAATTCCGGCAATTCGAAAATCCAAACAGAACGGCCTGGTTGCCGTTGCCAGCCGGGATGAGGATAAGGCCAGAATCTATGCGGCAGAGTGGGGTATTCCGCGTTGGTTTGGCAGTTATGAAGCTATGCTGGCTGACCCGGATATTGATGTGATCTACAATCCGCTGCCAAACAATCTCCATGCGGAATGGACCATTGCGGCTGCCCGGCAGGGTAAGCATGTGCTGTGTGAAAAGCCTCTTGCACTTAGCCTGGCAGGAATTGACCAGATGAGTGCGGCTGCACAGGAGCACCAGGTTGTTATCATGGAAGCCTTTATGTACCGACACCATCCTCAAACCTTGAAGATCATGGACATGATCCGGGCGGGTGAAATTGGCGAGGTGCGGCACATCAGCGGCAGCTTTTCTTTTTTCCTGGAACGCCCCGGCGATATCCGCTGGGTGCCGGAATATGGCGGAGGCAGTTTGTGGGATGTGGGCTGTTACCCGGTCAGTTTTGCGCGCATGGTGATGGGTGAAAACCCGGTCGAGGTGTACGGCCGCTCTGATCCGGCGCCAAGTGGGGTGGACCTTTCTTTTACCGGGCTGCTCAGTTTTGGTAACGGCGCTACGGCGCGAATATTTTCTAGTTTTGGGGTCCCTTTTCAAACCCGAATCGAAATTGTTGGGACCAAAGGGATTCTCTATACAGACGGCCCATTTAAACCGCGTTCCGATGCGCCGCTTTACCGGGTAAAAAATGGAAAGACAGAGCGCATCCGCACTCCGATGCCGGAATTATATCTGGGTGAGGTGGAGGACCTTTCGAATGCGGTGTTGACTGGTGCTGCCCAACGGCTGCCTTTATCTGAAAGCCGTGATATTCATCTGATTTTAAAAACGCTGCTGGATTCGGCAGCACAGGGCAGGCCATTATCGCTTTAACTGGTTGTCCAGGGTGATATTTCACGGTACAATTCGAGGTCATTTATTTATTTTTTGTTGTTGAGGTGTACGGATGAAGTACGAAGCCGTTGTTGGCCTGGAAGTGCATGCTGAGCTGCAGACACGATCAAAGATGTTTTGTGGTTGTCCGGTCGTTGATTCCACCCAGGCTGCGCCGAATACTGCGGTTTGCCCGGTGTGCAGCGGGATGCCCGGTGTGCTGCCGGTTGTAAATGAAAAAGCGGTCGATCACGCCATTCGCGTGGCTTTAGCGTTGGGATGTGAGATTGCCCACACCAGTTTGTTTGCCCGCAAGAATTACTTTTACCCAGATTTACCCAAAGGATACCAGATTTCTCAATACGAGTATCCCCTGGCAGAACGCGGTCAGTTAGCGATTGAGACCTCTCAGGGGCAAAAAGTGATCCGTGTTCGCCGGGTGCATTTGGAAGAAGATACCGGTAAATTAACCCATGTTACCAAGCCCAATGGTGAGACGTATTCTCTGGTGGATTTGAACCGCTCGGGTGTGCCGCTGTTGGAGATCGTTTCCGAACCGGATATGCATACCCTGGAAGAAGTACGTGCTTATGCCACCAGCCTGCGCGCTGTTTTGCGGGCTGTCGGTGCAAATTCCGGTGACATGGAAAAAGGCGTCATTCGCTTTGAGGCCAATGTGTCTATCCGCCCGGAAGGCAGCCAGGAACTGGGAACACGGGTCGAGATCAAGAATTTGAATAGTTTCCGGGCTATGGAACGCGGGATTGCCTATGAACTGGCACGCCAGGCGGAACTGCTCGATCGGGGTGAGAGAGTGGTGCAGGAGACCCTTGGCTGGGATGAGGCCAACGGCAAAACCTATTCTCAGCGCAGTAAAGAAGAGGCGCACGACTATCGTTACTTTCCGGAACCGGATTTGCCGCCCCTGGTGGTTGAAGCGGAGTGGGTGGAACGGGTGCGCGCCAGCCTGCCGGAATTACCCCAGGCGCGGGTTGCTCGTTTCCGCTCGGATCTGGGTCTAAATGGTGCGGATGCTCAGCTTTTGGTGGAAGACCAGGCTGTGGCGAATTATTTTGAAGCTGCGTTAAAAGCTGCTCCCGCAACAGTGCCGCCGCGCATGCTTGCCAACTGGATCACGGGTGAAATTTTTGCCCGCATGAACCAGAGCGGTGAGACCCTGGCCGATGTAAAAGTCACACCGCAAGCTTTAGGCGCGCTGTTGGATTTTGCCCAACGCGGTGTGATTAACCTGAACACGGCCAAAGCTGTGCTGGCTGAGATGATGGGGAGCGGTCAAAGCGCGCAGGCGATTATTGAAGCGCGCGGGCTGCAGCAGGTCTCGGACGCAGACTTCATTTCAGACTTAATCCGCCAGACCATTGAGGCCAATCCCGCGGAAGTTGCCAGCTACCTTGCCGGGAAAGAAACCCTCTCGAACTGGTTCTTTGGCCAGGTCATGCGCTCGGCGGGCGGAAAAGCCAATCCGCAGGTGGTGCGGGCTGAATTGGAACGCCAGTTGAATGCGCTCAAATAATCCGGAAGAAGATCACAAATTACAGGCCCCTGATTTTGGGGCCTTTTTTTGTGAATTGCTGGCCTGTCAGACAATGAAAGGACACCTGTAATATTGCAGCGGATGACCATCATACCGATTGGCGATTTTCATCATCTTGACTGAGGGTCTTTATTTTGTTAACCTTGGAGTGTACTGAGGCAAGCGGAGAAGACTCTCATGCAAATCTCTAGCAGACATAACCATTCGTAAAAGCGGGCACGTTACCGTAGTGCCCGTTTATTTTTTTTCTCCGCAGCCAGTTAACAACCAACCATCCTTATCTATTATTCCACAGGAGTAAATGCAAATGGCAGGAACACTGAATGCGTTTGAAATGGCACAGCGCCAGTTCGACCATGTGGCAGATCTGCTTAAGCTCGACCCGCAGGTACGTGAAATCCTGCGCTGGCCGCTGCGGGAATACCATTTCCGCATCCCGGTCCGCATGGATGATGGTACGATCCGCGTGTTCCAGGGCTTCCGCGTTCAACACAATGATTCACGCGGCCCCAATAAAGGCGGCATCCGCTTCCACCCGGCTGAGACGATCGACACCGTGCGCGCTCTGGCCACCTGGATGACCTGGAAATGCGCCGTGGTTGATATCCCCTTGGGCGGCGGTAAAGGCGGCGTCATCGTTGATCCGGCGACACTGTCTACCAGCGAAAAAGAACGACTGGTCCGCGGCTGGGTGCAGCAAATGTGGAAAAATATTGGTCCCCGCCAGGACGTTCCGGCTCCTGATGTTGGAACCACCCCGCAGATGATGGGCTGGATGATGGACGAATACTCCAAACTGTCCGGCCAGTACACCCCGGGCGTGATCACCGGCAAGCCTTTAGGCGGCGGCGGTTCACAGGGCCGCACTGAAGCAACCGGCTTTGGTGTGATCTATACTGTCCGTGAAGCAATGAAACACTTAGGTCTCGATTCAACCAAGTGTGTTGCAGCCATTCAGGGCTTCGGCAACGTTGCCCAATACGCTGCGATCGGTTTCACCGATATGCTGGGCGGCAAAGTGGTCTGCGTTTCCTACTGGGATCGCGAAGACCGAACTTCCTACACCGTCAGCAAAGAAGATGGCATCGATACCCACTTCTTGATGAGCATCACCGACCAGTACGGCTCGATCGACAAAGCGAAAGCCATTGCGGCTGGCTACAAGATCGAAGATGGCGATGCCTGGATTACCAAGGAAGCGGATGTTTTGATCCCGGCTGCGCTCGAAGGCCAGGTCAATGCCGAATCCATCCAGAAGATCAGCCCGCGTGTTAAGATCATCGCGGAAGGCGCCAATGGCCCGACGACCCCCGAAGCCGACGAGGTTATCAAGAGCCGCGGTATCTTCATCATCCCCGACTTCCTCTGCAATGCCGGTGGTGTGACGGTTTCCTACTTCGAAAGTGTTCAAAACGATATGAACTTCTACTGGACCAAGGAAGAAGTTCTTTCCAAGCTGGACACCAAGATGACCGAAGCCTTCGCTGCCGTTTTGGAAATGTCGCTCAAAGAAAAAGCCTACATGCGCGATGCGGCTTACATGGTCTCCATCGCTCGCGTGGTCAAGGCCATGCAGCTGCGCGGTTGGATCTAATCCTTCCCCGGTAAAATGCAACCGCCCTTTCGCTAAGAAAGGGCGGTTTTTTGTTTAAACCGCAAGATGTTTGTCCCTGGCTGGCAAAAGGATGAAAAAAATTAATAAATTGTTTTGATTTTTGAACGGCTGGATTGTAAAACGGTCCGGGCGATGTACAATTGATTCGATTCTCGTATTTATTTTCCCAAATTTGTACAATTCAATACGGAGGGAACCTATGTCCCCGAAAGCATTAAACATCGGATTGGCTTTGGTGATTTTAATGGTTTCTGCGCTTAATGTGCCTGTGCTGCCAGGAGTGCAAGCGCAGTCAGGAGGTGACTCAGCGCGGGCTGCCCAGCTGCTTGCGCAATCTCTGGGGCTGCGTTCGGATGACTTGTTTGTTACGGAGCAGGTTCAAGAAACCTTGTTGGACGGCACAGAAGTAGAAATCATTAAGGCGGTTAACCTGCCTTCAAGTGAAATCGTGGGGGCGGCTTTTGAGCAAGGCCGTTCCATTGATTTGCAGCAGCGCAAAGCCCAGGCTGGGGCAGCCTGGCGCGCTCAGTACGGCGCATTACCGCCGCAGACACTGGCGGCGTTATCCATGCTGCGTGCTGAAGAAAAAGTCAATGTGGCGGTCTGGCTGTTCGCAGAGATTGAAGAAATGCCTCGTCCGGAAATCAATCCATCACAACCGCAACCCTCAAATGACAATTCGGAGTTTGCTATGGAACAGCCGGCAAGGATTGCTGGCAGTACTGAATTCCCGCTGGCTGCGGCTGAGGTTCCCTGGGATATACGCCAGCGTGCATTGGCTCAACCTGCTGCCGGATCAACTGACACCGCAGCAGAAAAGACGGCTGAGCAGGTGGCTGATGGGCGTTCTGCGCAGGTGGAAGAATACACCCGTTCGTTGGATGCGCAAGCGCCGGAAGATTTTGCTCAACGCAACCTGGATCATTTGCGCGCGCAAATCGTCCCGCTTCAAGAGCGTTTTGCTGCACAGCTGGCTGATTTGGGACTTCAGGCTGATTTTGCCAGCCAGATAGCACCAGAGGTCGTGATTAACGGTCTGACCCGCGCTCAGGTAGAAAAGTTGGCCTTTTTGCCAATGGTGAATGCGATTTATCTGGTTCCTGAAACGGCCGGCCCGGCGCTGGCGAATTCCCGGCCGAGCCAGAACATGACTCTGGTCAATGATGCCGGTTATGACGGCAGCGGCGTCAATGTGGCGGTGGTGGAAGGCGAGCGTGCCAGTTCTTCCAATCCTTATTTGACCATTGCAGGCTTTTTCAACAATACCAAGCCTGTCATGCCTCATCCTACCGGTGTGGGCGGCATTATTCGCAGCACCAATGCAACCAATCATGGTTTGGCATCTGGTGTTACCCTGTATAACGCGAATGGAAGTTATGATGGCGCAGAATTCAATGTGATGATGGACGCCCTGGATTGGGGATCCTCGCAGGCTAACGCGCTGAATAACAGCTGGTATTGGGATTATCCCGATAATCCCACCTTTTGGTCGGTGGACCGCCACATGGATTACCTGGTTCGGTACGGCTTTGATTTTTTGGCGGTAGCAGCGGGAAATTTTGGAAATGGCTGCAGCAGTAATTTTTCCAGTTATGTCACTTCTCCCGCCAAAGGGTTTAATGTCTTGAGTGTCGGTAATTATGAGGATAACGGGACGCTTGGCTGGTCTGATGATGTGATGGATACGTGCTCTAGTTTTGGCAATCCGGCTACGGATACAGCCGGACAGCTCCATGATAAGCCCGAAGTGGCTGCTGTGGGTGCTTCGATTACCAGCACAACGACCGCCAATCCCTGGATTGATAACATTGGCAGCGGTACCAGTTATTCTTCACCTATGGTCACTTCTTTAGCAGCGGATATTATGGAAGCGAAACCCGGGCTAAAGCTGTATCCGGAAGTGATACGCTCCATTATTATGGCTTCTGCTTTGCATAACATTGAAGGGAATGAGCAGTTAAGTGATAAGGATGGGGTTGGCGCGATCGATGGAACGGCAGCGTTAGCCCTGGCAGAGCGGGATAATTTTTCGAACAATTTGGTGAATGATTCAACAACTTTCCCGCTGGATTTTTATCAATTTGCCCATAAAGGCGAGCGCGTTCGTTTTGTGATTAACTGGCTTTCCAACCCGACGGCTGATTACACCAGCGATCCATTGCAGGTGGATCTGGATTTATCTGCTTACCAGGCTGATAACACTTTTATTGAATCTTCTACCAGTGTGTATAATAATTTTGAAATTGTCGATTTTATTGCTCCGGCAACGGAAACATATAAATTTCGTGTTACCCGGTTCAGTTATGTTGCCGGAAAGACCAGTTATTACGGCACAGCCGTATGGCGTGGAACTTACCGTATTTCGCCCGATGTCAGTTATTCAGATCCGGCGGCAACACCGTTAGGAACACACCTGTCAATTTACGGTAGTGATTGGCCGGTTACTAACAACTGGCATGTGACGGCTATTTTGCCAATCAACTCTGACCATGACCTGACGGCTTATTCTGCTTCGCTGTTTGACGATCCCGCTGCGCGCAGTGTCCTGGGTGAATCTTATTTTGGTTCCGGAATGGTCGATTTTGTGGTGGTGGATGGTAATCACCATGCTGCATCAACGCCGGAACATTACGTAGTAACCAAATATACCGGCACGGGCGGCTATAAAGTGAATTGGTCTGACCCGGGAATTTCAATTTCCAGCGGCGGGTGGTATGGCCCCTATACGATGGCGAGCGGAAAGGTAGCAACTATTTTTGATGTCAGCTTCCCCTACGGCCGAACGCGCAGAATTACACTGGTGCCAACGGCAGGATCCACTGGCGCGGACCCGGCGATGGCTTTGTTCCGCTCAAACTGGTTTGTGGAAGGCAGCTGGGTGCAGGATCACGGCGATGAGGTGGTTGCTGCGGATGATTTTGGTATAGGCACTACTTCGGAGAAGCTCCAATATACTTACATGCCAGGCTTTTTCGATTTTGGTACCTCGGATTGGACTGGCCTGGTTGTGATGAACAAACAGGTTTCCAGCCTTACTTTCTATTTGTTGGTGGAAGATCTGGTGTTTTTACCCATGATTCGCCGTTGAGATGGGGAACTTTTGCCGTAATTAGCACGTCTGATGCTCAACAACCTGGATGAGGTGAAATATGAGGAGCATAAAACAAATTTTGTTTGGAATAAGTATAGTGTTGGGATTGTTGGCGGCTGCCTGCACAGCTCCGGCTGGCAATGTAGAGCCAACGCCTTTGCCGGTTGAAGTGGTCGCCAGTGGAATGCCTATGGCTGGCAGCGGTACACAAGATTGGATTGCGATCCTGGACGCTCAATCGCGGGAGATTTCTGACCAATTGCCCGAAGAAGCCCAGGAAAAATTAAAGGAATTACTGGCAGACCCAGGCGATTATCAATATCTGGTGATTTACCCTGGCCCGCAGCCAAGCGGAGGATATCAGGTTGAACTGGTGTCCACCAGCCTGCGCAGCGAGGCAGGCCAGGAACGATTGGTTGTGGCTTACCAGGTGAAAGGCCCAGCTCCGGATGAAGGTGCCGCCGCGGTAATTACACACCCTTACTTAATCTTGAAGGTTCCTGTTTCGGCTGTGCCGGAAGGTGGAATTATCTTCGAGAAGGTCGTTCCATAGACTGGCTTGATGTTGATGAAAGAGGCTGCCCAACCCTCGCGGGTGCACAGCCTCTTTTTT
Organism: Chloroflexota bacterium; assembly: GCA_029265085.1. The sequence goes on along the minus strand of JAJUJY010000003.1, from coordinate 5,073 downwards.
TGATTTTCAATTACGACAATCTGCCGGTGGATGCTGCGGCTACCATTTGGCGTGATGTTCTTCGGCAAAGCCGTTTAAATCCTGAATCACAATGGTTTCGCCTTGCCCGGTAATGAATGTGCCGTTGTATTTGCCAAACATCTGGTGGACTTCGCTTTGCAGTACTTTTACGTCAGTTTTGGCCACTCTTTCCAGGAAGGGGGTAAATACCAGGTTCAGCCTGCCGTCGCTGGAGGTCATGCTCCAGGGCTTCATAAAATCACCCGAGATGTATTTAAAATCCACTTTACCCAGCTTGTGGATCTGGCCATCCAGAATAACCGCATTCTCTGTGGCGGCAGACGTATCGCCAAAGCCGTAGCCCAGATTCAGTCCAATCGTGCCGCCTTCCGGCCGGAAGCCGCTGGCGCTTGCCCAAACCCAAAACGAACTGTATGCCCAGACACCCCGCCCCCAATCCAGGTTACCCAAAGCGGTTTGCGGGGTTAACTCATAGCGTTTTCCAGCATATTCTACCCAGCCACTGGCAGGCATGCAGTTAATCTTGCGGTTGTAATAAAAGCGTTTTTGCTCAATAGGGATCACGATGGTCATCGATTCGTGTTCAGGCGGCTGCGCCAGGGTAAATTCTGCGTTGAATGCCTGCCCTTCGAACCCTGGCCAGTGGCAGGCTACTTTCCGCTGACCGGGTACGGTCTGAAACCGCAAGGCTACTTTACCATTGTCATACCAGCTTTCGCCTTCCTGGCTGCTGCGCGGCAGGTGCACACCGCCAGCCAGCGGAACAGCGATTGTCTCTTCGTGGTAATGTTTGTTTTGAAAATCGACCACATAGGCAAAAATCATCCCCAGGTAGCCAATATCAGAAACCGTGAATGAAAAGAAATGGGTTGGTGTGGTAACGCCGTAATAATCCCAACGTTTGATGCGGAATTTTTGCAAAAAACGCAGGTTATAGAAAGCACAATTCTCCAGGTTGCAATCGAGCACCGGTTGGACTGCCCAGCCTCGGTCAGCCAGGTTGCCTTGCGCGTCTAAGAGCGGCCCTGGGCCTTTTAGCAGACGTTGTTCTTCCATGATTCTCTCCTCTATGATGAAATCTGAGCACGTTCCCAAAGTGCCTTTACATCGTCTAAAGGCAGTGCGTGTACGGTGCGATTTTTAAAGCCCGTCATGGTTTCTGCGGCACATAAGGCGTTGAGAATGGCTTCCTCAACGGCTTCGGCGGCAGCTTCCACCAGGTGGCTGGTTTGGCCGGTAGTCAGGAAGCGGAAGGGCAGCGGACCTTTTGCGCTGGCAGGGTAATGGTTGCCGGTAGAAAAGGCCAGGAATAAATCACCGCTGCCGTCATTACCGACCCCGCCTGCCCGCGCCATGCCAATGGTAGCCCGTTGAGCCAGTTTTTTGCACTGCTGAGGCATAAGCGGCGCATCGGTGGCAATGATGACGATAATGGATGATGTGTCTGGCGGTGCATTCCAGGGCAGAGGGACGCGGGTTTCATCCAGAAAGCGGCCAATGGGAACACCGTCCACGCGCAGGGTGTGGCGGTCACCGTGATTGGCCTGAACCAGCGCTCCAATGGTATAGATCTCATCATCAACGTTTACTTTGCGTGAAGACGTGCCGATGCCGCCCTTGAAATCATGGCAGATCATGCCTGTGCCGCCGCCCACGCTGCCTTCGGCCACGGCTCCGGGACCAGCCGATTCGTAAGCCTCGATGATATCTGCTTCGCTGAGGTGAAATGCATCAAATCCATTCAGCCAGCCGTCATAGGTTTCAGCAACGATAGAGAGTTTGTAAGAAAAACCTCCCAGTTTGTTTGCCCCGTAGTGAGCCAGGGCGTCTCGGGCCAGGCCAACCTGGTTGGTGTTGGTTAGAACAATTGGCGAAATGAGCAATCCGGTTTCTTCAACGTAGTGCAGACCGGTCATTTCGCCAATTCCGTTAAAGCGGTGAAAACCGGCAAAGGGAAAATCGCAATGGGTTTGGTTTGCGCGGGGCAAGATCACCGTTGCTCCAGTCCGGGCAATCAGCGGTTGGTCGCGGATTAACGTTTTATGACCGACCCAAACATCCGGCACATCGGTGATTGCATTGAGCGGTCCGGTTGGGAAACGTCCAATTACAATTCCCAGGTCGCGGAGTCGAACACGATTGGTGCGTGTGTTCATTCAATTGGCTCCTTAGGGGGGTGTCTATTCTTGAGTTTACAATATCTTGAGAAGAACCACAAAACAAATTTGCGAGATATTTCAAAAAAACAGCAAATAAATTCTTGCCTCGCTCCCATCTCTCTGGTAAGATGATACCGGAAACCGTATGGCTAACCCTGCACAGCCAATGAAAAAAATACAACTTACCCTCCTGCAGCAACTACTGGACAGTGATGTGATCCGGTCTTTACCCATTGGGGTAGCAATTTTAGACCAGTCGCTTTGCTTGCGGATGTCGAATCCTGCCTGGCTTGAGATTGTGCTTCCTTCTTCGAACGGCTTTGACCTGCCGCCCATGCCTTTGGGTGATTTGTCACTGGCGGTTGAACAGGCTTACCGGCCGTTGATTGAAAAAGCGGTGTCCAATGGAGGGCAGGTTCGCACCCTGGTTTCGGTAGGGCAGCGGCAATGGGATGTGATCTTAACCTCGCTAAACCTTGAAGGGGAAGATCAAGTCTTTTTAAATCTGGTGAGCGAAATCCCGCTCACGGATACGGTTGGTGATTTTCTGCCGGAAACGGAAGAGCCGCTGTCACGCATCTTAAAAGCGGCCAAGACGGGCATTTGGGATTGGAATTTGTTCACCGGTCAGCCGGTGCATGTATTTGGCGGCGAGGGTCATTCTGCCTCTGATCAATCGATTAATTATGTGCGGCAGGCGCAGCTGGCCTTATTTCATTTGATCACAACAATTTCCTCTAGTTTTGCGAACTTACCCGTTGAAGAAATTGAGAGCGGAATCAGGCGTTCCATAGGCCATTTGGGTGAATTTTCTCAGGTGGACCGCTGCTATGTCTTTTTGTTTTCAGAAGATGGGCAGTGGATGGATTACGCGTATGAATGGTGCGCAGCGGGAATCGCACCGCAGCAGGAGCAATTGCCCAGGGTGGCTGTGCAAGATTTTGCCTGGTCCAATGGGATCATCCTGCGGAATGAAGTGCTGTACATTCGCCGGGTGCACAGCATTCCGGTTGAAGCAGCTGCCGAGCGCGAAGAATTTATCCGCCAGGGGAACCAGTCGATGTTGGTGGTTCCAATGGTCTTTCAGGAGCGCGTGGTTGGTTTCCTGGGTTTTGATTCGGTAAGCGCTGAGAAGGAATGGCCGGAAGAGCAAATTACGCTGGTGAAAATCATCGGCGAAATTTTGGTCAGTGCGCTTGAGCGCAAAAAGGCTCAGGCGTCTTTACAGGATTACCAGCGAACCCTGGAAAATAAAGTAGAGGAACGCACAGCCGAACTGGAACGCCGCCAGCAAGTGGCCGCCAGCCTGCGCGACACACTGAAGGTGCTGAATTCCAATAAGCCTTTGGAAGATGTGTTGGATTATATTTGCGATCAGGCGCGCGAATTGTTGGGCGCAAATGCAACCATGATCCGGCATGGTGATTTGCATAATAAATTGGTCCGGACGATTGCCAGCTCGCATTTGCCGGCCGATATGGACGTGATCAAGGTCACACCTCTCTACATGGGAGAAAATGACCAGATACTTCTATCAAACCAGCCGGTGATTGAAGCAGATTTACAGCAATCGATGGGGGTTATGCTTCAAGATCCGGAAATCAATGCCCAGCTTGACGAAGTGACCCGGGCGGGGTTTCAGGCGACAATAAAACATTTTCGCAGTTTAATCAAAGTTCCTCTGTTTACACGCACGGGGATTTTTGGCAGCCTGACTTTTTTGTTTGATGTGCCGCGTCAGTTTTCACAGGATGAAGTTCAATTGACTTTGACTCTGGGGGACCAGCTTTCACTGGCGATTGAAAATGCACGTCTGCACCGTGAAGAGCAGACCCGGCGGCACGAGGCCGAACGGCGGCGCGTGCTGGCCGAATCATTGCGGGAAATTGTTCGCACGATTAATTCGAACCGGCCATTTTCTGAAGTGCTTGATTTTATTGTGTGCCAATCGAGAGAATTGTTGAGCGCGAGTTCAACAATGATCCGCAGGATCGATTACGACCGCAACATGGTCTATACCGTGGCTTCTTGCGAACTGCCCGAAGAATTTTCTGTCATCCGTGAGACGCCGTATTTTTATTCACAAAACCAGACCCCGCTGGACCAGCACCAGCCGTCTTATTCATCAGATTTGCACGGGATGTTGAAAGGGTATTTTGAACACCCGGAATTGCATTCCGAAAAGCAAATGGCCTGGGCAAGAGCAATCTTGAATCATTACCAGAGCCAGATGGTCGCGCCGCTGTTTATTCGTGAGCGGTTATACGGCACATTGACGTTTTATTTTGCCGCTCAACGAGAATTTTCCCAGGAAGATGTCGACCTGGCTGGAGCGCTGGGAGACCAGGTGGCGCTGGCAATTGAGAATGCGAATTTGTATGCGCAAGAGCAGGCACGCCGAGTGGAAGCAGAACGCCGCCGGAATGTGGCCGAAGCGCTGCGGGATATTCTCACCGTGCTGAACTCGAATCGCCCGCTGGATGAAATTCTTTCCCATATTGTGACCCAGGCAGGCCGTTTGCTGGAGACGGATGCTGTGGCAATTCACCGCCTGCATGAAAGCGGAAAGTATCTGGAAATCCAGGCTGCACGCGGACTGGATGAAGATTATGTCCAATTCATGCGGGTTCCGGTTGGAAAAGGCGCGGCGGGCAAAGCTGTTCGTTCGCACCAGCCGGTGATTGTGGAAGACTCTCGCATGATGCTGGCAGAAATGGGTCCGGATATCATGGGGCCGGATCAATGGCAGATGCTGCTTAATTTAACCAATCAATTTGCTTCGATCTTATCTGTGCCGCTGGCTGTTAAAGAAAATTTCTACGGCGCAATTTCGTTGTATTTTGTCACACCGCGCCAGTTTTCTGATGAGGATATCCGTCTGGCTGTTGCTTTT